>CAZJQN010000108.1:0-11520 GCA_964548125.1 uncultured Bacteroidales bacterium
TTAGGCCGATTTCACTTTGTTCCATCGGTGTTAACCCGGTTGAATTTGTTAATTTATGGTACTTCGGTTAAAACGAATGTCTGAGCAAAAGGCCAGCACACTGCTTATCAGTCTGCATTTGTACATCCTGCGCAATGTACCCGGCATTCTATAGCACGAATAAGAGTCACGACATTTATTCGTATTTAAGTGCTTCAGCAGGGTTGGTGCGGGATGCCCGCAAGACGTGAAATGACACTGTAAGCAAAGCAACGGTAAGCGTAACAAACAAGGTAAGGATAAATATCCCGGCTTCCGGTTGAATATGATACTTGAAATTCTGAAGCCATTTACCAAGGAGATACCAGGCTACGGGTAAAGCCAGCAGATTGGCGATAAGGACCCATTTTGAAAACTCTTTGGCAAAGAGCAGAAGTACGTCGGAGGGATCGGCTCCTACAACTTTTCGAAGGGCAATTTCGCGGGTTCGTTGTTGGGTGAGGAAGGACGCAAGTCCGAGAAGCCCGAGAATAGCAAGAAAGATGGTAAGGACGGTGAACGAAAGGAGCAACATACCCATCCGTTTTTCACCCTTATATGCTTCTGCAATCATATTATCCATAAACTGGTAATCGAAAGGGTATTTATCACCAAATTCTTTTCTTTTCTGATCAATAAATGCAATGGCCTCCTGTTCCTTTCCTTTTTTTAACCTGATATTCAGGAGGGGTGTTCTGCGCGGATCATCAGTAAGGAGCAGGACAAGAGGTTCAATTTCGTTTTGCATGCCTTTGTAATGGAAGTCCTTCATAATGCCGATAACAAAACCATAGTTTTCGGCTGTGGTATCAAGCGATACACCGGGAAAAAATTTTCTGCCGATGGCCGAACTGTAGTTCTTAACAGATGCTCCGGCAGAATCAATCCATCCAAACCTCCGTGCTGCCGTTTCATTCAAAATATATGCTTTGTCCTTATCGGTCGTCATGTTGCGGTCGTAGTTTCGGCCTTCAATCATTGTAATTCCCATGCCGGTTATATAGTCATAGTCAATAAAATAGTTATTAACTGCCCGTTCAATCATCGCACCGTTTTCTCCTTCAGCTTTCATCACACGAATTCCCATAACCGAGAACGGATTCGCATCGCTGCGGAAGGTCGCTTCAATGGCAGGGTTTTGCATGAGTTCGTTCTGGAATGACTTCAAGTTATTAGCAAATGTTGTATCCCTGACGGTCATCACCATGAGATTTTCAGGATTAAAACCCAGATCGCCCTTCTGCATGTAGTTAAGTTGTTTCAGAAGCACGAATGTAGCTGTAATCATAAGGGCAGAGATGAAAAACTGGAATACCACAAGGATTCTCCTGAGGATACCATTGCCGCCAGAGGAATCCATCCGTCCTTTTATAACAAGAGCCGGCTGAAAAGATGAAAGGTAGAAGGCGGGATAGCTTCCGGAAACAATTCCCGTGAGGAAAGTAAGAAGGAGCATTAACAGGAAAGATCCTCCACTGAAAATTACCCCGAATGAAATGTTCTTGCCGGCAATTTGATTAAAGAAAGGCATCAGCAATTTTACAAGAGCAAGCGAGATAAGGAAAGCGAGGATGGCAAAAAAGACAGATTCACTGAGGAACTGATTCATTAAAGCGGATCGCTGGGCACCTGCCATTTTCCGCAACCCCACTTCTTTTGAACGGTTGAACGACCGGGCCGTAGCCATATTCATATAATTGATGCAGGCGACAAGAAGGATGAAGAAAGCTACTGCAGCAAACAACCATACGTACATAAAATTGCCGTTTGGCTGGTCGTACTGTAAGTCGGATGAATAATGATGTGTTCGGGCAAGCGGTTTGGCCATCAGTCTGTAATGTCCGTTAATCCGGTCGCCGATATCTTTCATATGCCGGTTATAAAAATCTTCCGATTTATCAAGGATACTGCGGATGTCTGCTTTGTCTTTCAGAAGAATATAGGTAAAGCAATTAATATTCCAGAACGATCCTGAACTACGGTCATTAAATCGTTCTGGTCCGATCCGTTTTGCAATAGTAGAAGTTGATAAAAGGGCATTATATCGCAGATGACAATTTCCCGGAAGGTCTCTGAAAACGCCAGTAATTTCAGCCTGATCTCCTTCCATAGTTACAAGAATTTTTCCCATTGGGTCTTCGTCACCGAACATTCTTTTCGCCATGGAACTGGAAATTACCATGGTATAGGGTCTGGCCAGAGCGGTTTGCGGATTGCCTTTTTCCAGAGGGTATTCAAAAACCCTGAAGATGGTTGAATCGGCAAGCCATACGCTATCTTCCTTGAATTCCCTGTCTCCATAGCGGAAATACATGGTTCCCGGATAGAAAAAGCGAACATACTCTTCTACTTCAGGGAATTCATCTTTTAGAGTCGGGCCAAGGGGAAGCTGCGATATAGCAAACAAATCGTCTTTATTATTGATAGTGAAGTGGGATTCAAGCCGGTAAATTCGTTTATAAGCAGGGCTATGCTTGTCATATCCTATTTCGTCCTTAATAAACAAAATGACAAAGAATGTAGCTGTAAGTCCAACAGCAAGACCAAAAATATTGAGAATGGAATAAAAAGGATTCCTTTTAATATTCCTGATGGTAACAAGAATGAAATTGCGGATCATGAGCCGTTATTTAGCGTGAAAAATAATCAGAAAAGTTTACGCACATTTTCGGTTACAATATGTCCGTCGAACAGCTGGACAATACGATGTGCTTTTTCAGCATCTGACGGTGAGTGAGTAACCATTACAATAGTTGTTCCATCGTTATTAAGTTCAGAGAGAAGGTTCATTACTTCTTCCCCATTAGCTGAATCAAGGTTACCGGTCGGCTCATCGGCAAGTATCAGTAAAGGATTGGAAACCACAGCCCTGGCGATGGCGACCCGTTGCTGCTGTCCACCGGAAAGCTGCTGCGGAAAGTGTTTCCGCCGGTGCGTCATCCTCATGCGTTCCAGAGCATCTTCAACCCGTTTTTTTCGTTGTGCAGAAGGTACTTTAAGGTACAAAAGAGGGAGTTCAACGTTTTCAAAAACGGTGAGTTCATCAATCAGGTTAAAGCTCTGAAAAACGAAACCAATATTTCCCTTGCGCAAACGTGTGCGGTCCCTTTCCCGGTAGCGGGAAACTTCCCTGTCCATGAAATAAAGCTCCCCTGATGTCGGATTATCAAGGAGCCCAAGAATATTCAGAAGAGTGGATTTTCCACAACCCGAAGGCCCCATTATCGCAACAAATTCTTTTTCTTTGATTTCAAGATCAACCTGGTTAAGAGCAGTGGTTTCAACCTCGTCGGTACGGAAGATTTTAGTTAGTTGGACTGTCCGGATCATAAAATGCAATATTTGTTATCTATTATATGACGAGGATATTTTCAGTTTGTTACATTCAGAAGGAAATTAATTTTTTGTTTATCGGTTTTACAGCACTTTTTTCCGTATTTCTTACTGATTGTCGGCAAAAAAATTTTTTCCTCAACCGGCTGATTCAGAGCGCCATCCGGTTGATGAATAAATAATTAACAACGCAATATTCGAATGTTCTGAAACAGGAGGTTTACTGCTGATGGTATTAGAACGATAAACGGATAGATACCGGACAGTGGTCAGAAAAGCTGACGTCTTTATGAATGGAGGCTTCTTTGAGATAGGGTTTCAGCGGAGGAGTAATCATATGATAATCGATGCGCCATCCCAGGTTTTTCTGACGGGCTCCTGCGCGATAGCTCCACCAGGAGTACTGGCCTGGCTCCTGGTTAAAAACCCGGAACGAATCAATAAAACCGCTATCAACAAACCGGTCCATCCATTCCCTCTCTTCAGGAAGAAACCCCGACATTTTGGTATGCTTTTCCGGATGATTTATGTCGATGGGTTTATGACATATATTGAAGTCGCCCGATACAATGAGAGCCGGATGCTCCTTTTTTAATTGCAGCGTGTAATTGAGGAAATCTTCCAGAAATTTCATTTTTACAGCCTGCCTTATATCACCAGTAGTACCTGAAGGGAAATACGTACAAAGAAGGGTAAACTGAGGATAATGTAGTTGCAGCATCCTGCCTTCCCTGTCATATTCAGGAATTCCCATACCGACTTTTGTTTTTGCAGGAGGAACTTTAGTAAAGAC
Source organism: uncultured Bacteroidales bacterium (assembly GCA_964548125.1). Lineage (GTDB taxonomy): Bacteria > Bacteroidota > Bacteroidia > Bacteroidales > JAAYUG01 > JAAYUG01. The sequence continues at coordinate 4,145 of CAZJQN010000108.1, forward strand.
TGCCACTCCGCTGTATCCTGCTTTTTCCGCAGGATGCCATAGCAGATAATATCCGGCTTTTTCTATTTCGGAAGTATCAATCTGCTCAGGAAATGCTTTGATCTCCTGAAGGCATATAATATCAGGTTGTTCTGTAAGCAGCCACTGGCCAAATCCTTTTGACAAGGCTGAACGTAAACCGTTCACATTGAGGGAAAAAATACGAAAGTCCATAGGAAAAATTTATGGTAACAAAAGCAAAATAAGGAGAAAAAATACAATTTGCACAACGAAAAACAGTCTGGGAAGGCTTCCTTCATACCTAATATTGAACCCTTTAAGCAAAAGGAAAAAAATGCCGGCAATAACGGCCCATGCAAGGTAATTTTGCAAAGGAATCACTCCGCCGGCCCATTGCCAGTAATCCATTTTCATAGCAAGGGGCTCAAGGATCATATCAAAGAGAACGATCAATATTATTCCAACAAAAATCTGTAAAATCGGGATTTTCGTTATCAGAATAGCCCAGGCCCAGGATCCCAGAATCAAAACAGCCCAGTTGAGGGCAATGACAACCGGAACAGCAGCAATTTTCCAATGCATGCCCGAAGCATAAAGATAGAATCCAAAAACTTTCCCGGTGAGGACTCCTGCCAGCTCGGCCAAATAAGTAATGAAAACAGTGAAAATAACCCATATATAAATTTTTCTTTCCCGATCCTGGCGGATGATAAAGTATAAAACACCTCCATTCATTAAAAGGAGAAAAAGGTCGGTGAGTCTAATTACAAAAGATCGTGTAAGGGGAAACCAGTGGAAGAAAATTCCGCAGGCAAACAGAAATAAAAGGAGCAAAGAGAAATTACGCGGAGTGACATACTTCTGAACCTTGTTAATGAGCATAAAGAGATAAATTTATAAAGTGAACAAATTACACTAATTTTTGTTGAAAATATAATTTGTATTGTTTAATCATAGCAAAATATTAATGAACAAAAGAATACTTGTCATCGGTTCAGGATTTTCCGGGTTATCAGCAGCTGCTGTATTGGCAAAAATGGGATATAAGGTAGAGGTATATGAAAAAAATGCAATACCTGGTGGCAGAGCACGGAATTTTAGAGAATCAGGTTTTACTTTTGATATGGGGCCAACCTGGTACTGGTTGCCGGATGTGTTTGAAGAGTACTTCGATAAATTCAACAAAAGAGTAAGCGAAATGTATCAGCTGGTCCGTCTGGATCCGTCTTACAGGGTTTATTTCGGACCAGGAGATTTCATTGATGTCCCGGCAGGTCTGGATTCTATTTATAAATTGTTTGAACAATGGGAGCCGGGAAGCAGTAAGCAGTTAAGGAGATTTATGGAGGATGCCCGTTACAAATATCAGCTGGGCATGAAGAAACTGGTATATAAACCTTCCTTATCGTATTTTGAATTTCTTGAGCCCTGGTTATTACGGGGTATCTTCCATGGCGATTTCCTCCGTTCGGTTTCAGCGGTGGTGAGAAAGAAATTCCGGAATATGCGTCTTGTTCGAATCCTTGAGTTTCCTGTGATATTCCTCGGTGCTACTCCCTGGCAAACACCGTCACTTTATACTCTGATGAATTATGCTGATATGGGTATGGGAACATGGTATCCGATGGGAGGGATGTATTCTGTTGTTGAAGCCATGGTTCGTTTGGCCGAAGAACAAGGGGTGGTATTTCATTACAATGCACCCGTTGAGCAGATCCTGACCAGAAACGGAAAGGCTTATGGTGTTAGTATAAACGGAAATATTATTGAAGCTGACCTTGTCCTATCCTCTGCCGATTATCATCACACCGAATCCGAATTACTTGAAACCGGAGACCGTTCCTATTCTGAAAAATATTGGAATACAAGAAAGATGGCTCCTTCAGCCCTGTTATATTACCTTGGGATTGACAAGCCGATTCAGGGGCTATTGCATCACAATCTCTTTTTTGATGAAGATTTTGATAAGCATGCCGGTGAAATTTACAAAACGCCCCAATGGCCTGAAAAACCTGCCATCTATGTTTCGTGCAGTTCAAAGACCGATCCGCTGGTGGCTCCTGAAGGTCATGAAAATCTGATTGTGCTGATACCGGTTGCTCCCGGATTGAAAGATACGGAAGAGATTAAGCAAAAATATTACGAATTGATATTGCAGAGGATCGAAAAACTGACCGGAGAGTCTCTTGGAGAACATGTGGTTTATAAGCGGATGTATGCCCACAGTGACTTTTCTTCCGATTATCACTCCTTTAAGGGGAATGCCTACGGGCTTGCGAATACCCTTGATCAGACTGCGATTTTCAGGCCTTCGCTGAGAAGCCGTAAGCTAAAGAATCTTTTTTATGCAGGCCAGCTGACAGTACCCGGTCCCGGAGTTCCTCCTTCGATTATTTCCGGATACGTTGCATCCCAGCAAATCAATACTTATTTTAAAAGACAATAAATTATGAAGGATTTGTTTTTCGAGGCATCCATTCGAACCAGCCGCCTCGTTACCAGGCTTTACAGCACATCCTTTTCTTTGGGAGTTCGTATGCTCAACCGGCAATACCGTGATCCAATCTATGCTATTTATGGTTTTGTGCGGTTTGCTGACGAAATAGTTGATACGTTTCATCATCATAATAAGCAATTATTGCTGGATCAATTTCGCGAAGATACTTACGAAGCAATTCGTTCCGGAATCAGTTTGAATCCTATACTAAACAGTTTTCAATGGGTAGTCAACAGGTATCAGATCGACATGAAACTCATTGATACCTTTCTGCATAGTATGGAAATGGACCTGTCAAAAACGAAATATACAAGGAATTATTACGATGAATATATACTTGGCTCAGCTGAAGTTGTAGGCTTAATGTGTCTGAAAATTTTTTGCGACAGGAATAATGGGGAATATGAGCGTTTGAAGCCTTTTGCCATGAAACTGGGTTCTGCTTACCAGAAAATCAATTTTCTTCGTGATCTGCAGCAAGACAATCAGGTTTTGGGAAGAGCCTATTTCCCGGATATCGATGTTCTTCATCTGACGGTTGAAACGAAACATGCGATTGAGCAGGAAATTGAGCAGGAATTCAAAACCGGTCTGGAAGGTATAAAGCAATTGTCTCCGGCTGCGCAGTTGGGGGTGTATCTTACCTATGTATACTACAAGGCGCTTCTGAATAAAATTAAAAAGACTACGCCGGAAGATTTGCTTAGAAATAGAATACGGATTTCTAATCTGAAGAAATGGTCACTGTTAGTTTTTTCATCCGTGCTTTTCAAAATAAGGAAAATTTAGAACCTTTTTTATAGAAATTCGGCAAAAAATCAAATGCAATTGGTAATTTTAAAAAACAGAATAAAACATGAGGCTTTTATTCCATCTTTACTTTTTTATTAGCTTATTACAAGCACAAGGATTCAGCCAGCCGATTTCTCTGGATGCTGTTCGGAAGATGTTTGTGATGTCTGCAGAGGATGACGCGATGAATGCAGAGCTCAACCAGTATCTTAGCCGGGGTAATTTTCCCGATGATAATGCCCTTATGCTTGCCTACAAAGGCTCATCCAGGGCAATGATGGCACGCCAGGCCACATGGCCTTCAACCAAATATAAATATTTTACGGAGGGTCGGGACATGATTGAAAGAGCAGTACAATTACAGCCAGCACATCCTGAAATCCGTTTTCTCCGTCTTATGATACAGCTGAACATTCCATCGTTCTTAAAATACGATAATCTCGAAGAAGACCGTCAGTTTCTGGTTCAGTATTTCAGTAAAAACCGACCATTAAAAGGCTCTTTTGAAGAAACAATGATGAACCTGATCAGAAAATACGGAAAATTATCAGCATCGCAGGAAAGATTATTAGACAGAGATTCCTGATTCGCAATTTAAAACAATGATAACTATGGGCATGGAAATTTTATTAAAAATTATGCTTGTTATTCTGGCTTTCTGGTTTATGGAATTTATGGCCTGGTTTACCCACAAGTATGTTATGCACGGTTTTCTCTGGGTGTTGCATAAAGACCATCATGCCCATACGGGTAAGCGTTTTGAATGGAATGATCTTTTTGCACTGATGTTTGCTATTCCTTCCTTTGTTTTGATTTTCAATGGATTGCCGGAGACAGGCTATGGTTTTTTCATTGGAATTGGCATAGCACTTTATGGTCTGGCATATTTCCTGTTCCATGATGCTCTGGTGCATCAACGAGTCAGTTTATGGGGGAATACTGATGGCATAAATTATTTGCGTGCTGTTGTTACTGCTCACGAGGACCATCACAGGGGTAAGAAAAACTTTGGTTTTTTACTTTTTTTCCCATGGAAGTATTTTAAACCGGAAAATCAGAAAAGTTATTATAACCGTTTATATGGAAGACCGAAAAAGAGTTCTGGAAATTCCGCCTCAAGCAAAGTGAGTGGACAATGAGCAGTTATTTTCTCGTATTGTTTTTTGCAGTTGTTTTTCCTTTTCTGCTGAGTTTCGACCGTAAAGTTGCCTTTTACCGGCTCTGGAAATTTGTTTTTCCAGCTATTTTTATAACTGCATTTCTTTTTATCCTCTGGGATATTCTCTACACACATCTGGGAGTATGGAGTTTCAATAAGAACCATCTATCGGGCATTTACGTTTTTAACCTCCCAATTGAGGAAGTGTTATTTTTTGTTGCAATACCTTATTCGGCGTTGTTTACCTATGAAGTTCTCAGGGTTTACATTACAAGGGATTTTCTGGGGCCATATGCACGTTATATTTCCCTGATTCTGGCTATTGTTCTGATTCCTATCGGATTGTTTCATTACGAAAGATTATATACTTCTGCCAATCTTTTGCTGAGTGGCTTGCTGGTTTTGTTTTTTCAATTCATTGTGAAGGCTTCGTGGATAGGGAGATTTTACTTTGCCTATGGAATAATACTAATCCCTTTTGTTCTGGTGAACGGGATTCTTACAGGCAGCTGGATTGACGGAGAAATTGTCAGTTACAATGACGAAGAGAATTTAGGAGTGAGAATTCTTACCATTCCGGCAGAGGATATTTTTTATGGTATGAGCCTGATTCTTCTCAATACAGGACTATTCGAATATTTCAGAAAAAAGAAGAACTAGGGTCATTGGTTCAAATAAGGAGCCAGTTTGGCAAAAAGGGCATCCTGAAACACTGGTTTGGCAATATAACCATCACAACCTTCCCTCAGGCATCGTTCCTCATCATCGTGCATGGCATAGGCTGTCTGTGCTATAACCGGAATGTCGGACCGGAATTGTTTAATAAGCCGGGTAGCGGTAAATCCATCCATAACAGGCATTTTAATGTCCATAAGGACCAGATCAATTTCAGGATGCAGGCGGCAAAGCCTTACCGCTTCTTCTCCGTTAGCAGCAGGATAGATAGTAATTCCGGTTTTCTGGAGAATTTCCTGAAGATAATAAAGGTTTGCCGGTTCATCCTCGGCCAAAACAATAGTTTTTGCACTCCAGTCGGGAATATTTTTTGATTCTGTACCGGAAATCATAACATGGTGGGTTTGGTTATTCTGTTCATTTGGTAAGAAAACAGAAAAACGGGTACCTATATTTTTATGAGAATCAACATTGATAAATCCTCCGAGCAACTGCACAAGATTTCTGGTAATGGCGAGACCCAGACCTGTTCCAGGATAAATTCTGGAATTGGAATCATCCAGTTGGGTAAAACGGTCAAATATCAGAGGAATTTTCTCTGGATCCATTCCAATGCCTGAGTCTTCAACGTAAAAAACTGCGAATTCCTGGTTGCTTATTGCCTGAGTATATAAACCAACCTCAATAAATCCCTGATGGGTAAACTTGACGGCATTGCTCAGAAGATTATTGAGGATCTGCCGAAGTCTTGCAGGGTCAGTATACAGAATTTCCGGGCAGGAAGAATAGGATTTTCTCCTTAAATCAATATCAGTTTTCCCAAAAGAATAGAGTTGTTCCTGAAAGGCCGATGCAACTTCACGTATGATTTCGGAAGGATCGCAGTTGGTTTTTTTAATTTTAAGCTGACCGGCTTCAATCCTTGCCAGGTCTAATATATCATCAATGAGGTGCAAAAGGGAATCGCCATGCGATTTGATGATGCCAATATACTCCAGTTTTTTGTCTTCTGTAAGGTCTGGATCGGTCAACAGTTCGGCAAATCCCACGATAGCATTCATCGGAGTGCGGATCTCATGCGACATGTTGGATAAAAAAGCAGTTTTGAGCCGGTCAGTCTCCTCTGCCTTGTTTTTCGACTGAATCAGTTCTTTTTCAATGATTTTTCGTTGGGTAATATCCCTGATTACTGAAATGATTCCGTTTACTTCACCGTTATATCCTTTCAGAATGGCCGAATTGATCTCTGCAAAAAATACCGAACCATCTTTCCGCACAAGGGTATATTCACCATTTGTCTGTTTGCCAGATTTTTCCCTTAATTCCTGCAAGGTTATTTTAACAGCGTTCCTGTGCTCCGGAGTTACAAATTCGTACAAGGGTATTCCCTGATACGGGAAGTCAGGTTCATAACCAAACAATGAAAATGTTTTATCAGAAACAAACAATAATCTTCCTTCTTTATCAGAAACAACAATGGCATCGGGAGATGTTTGCAGCAAACTCCGGTATTTTTCTTCCGATTCTTTCAGGGCATTTTCCGTTTCCTTATAAGAGGAAATATCAGTAAAGATCATCATATAACCATTATTGCCACCAAAGAGCACATGATTCACAAATGCATTCCAGTAACGGCAGTTTCCCTGACCATCGTAAAACCTGATTTCAATATTATTGTTGCCTTTTTCTTCAGCAGGTTCATATATTGCAAATTGTTTTAAAAAACGGTTCCTATCTTCGATATGAATACGACCAGAAAAATCTTCCAGCCTGTATAATGACAGTACTTCTGCCTCCAGCCTGGTCAGAGCAGTAGCTGTTTTATTGAAATATACCACTCTGCCGGAAACAAAAACTATGACGCCAAACAATGTCTGGTGTTCAATGCAAAGAAATAAATCCTCAGTCACAACCGGCTTTTTTGCAGCACATCGATCCTCTTTGGGCAAATTTCTACCGGTTTTTATTTTATTCTGGAAAAGCGACAGTGTACGGAAAGGCATACTCCTGAAATTTGTTGGCATGTTCCTGAGATAGGTATCAAAATGCTGGTTAATACAAGCAGGTAAATATATAAGAGAAAGAAATGAAATAATTTTTTTGAAAATTGATATATGTCAATTAACAAAATAATTTATATCAACTCTTATTCAAATTAATTAACCAGATGGATTTACCGGAATCATGATTTCGTGAACTGGATTGTGCTGAGAGAAAAAATCCTGTTAGGTTTAATCAGGTAAACCCAATCCG
>CAZJQN010000109.1:0-11479 GCA_964548125.1 uncultured Bacteroidales bacterium
TAATCTTATAAGTTTTGACCCACAATACGCATTATACGATGCCTATTGTGCCTGTTAGGCCGATTTCACTTTGTTCCATCGGGGTTAGCCCGGTTGAATTTGTTAATTCATGGTACTTCGGTTTAAAACTACGAAGACAGCAGGAGCTATCTGAATTCAGAACTTATGGTTTTATCTGGCTTAACCTGGATTACGCATTATGAGTTTAGACGAAATTATGCTTGGAGAATTATACAATGCTGGCATCCGTGAGTAACAGATCGTCTGCTTCATACATGGCGGAGACGATAAAGGATGCATTTTGGTTTACCGGATCAGGGTAAAGGTAGCCAGAATAATTCAGGACATCCTCACCGATTCATCAGCTGAAGAGCAATATAAGCCATAGCTCCCATGGCCTGTGCGAGTGCAGGTTCATGGATGGAGAATTCGGCTGTGTGGAGTGCGTGAGCGGGCATCCCGGGTGTTCTGGTACCAAAACGGTAAAATACGGCAGGATATTTCTGCGAGTACCAGGCAAAATCTTCCGAAGTCATCCTCAGATCAAGGATCACAACATTTTTCTCACCTGCGTATTGAATAGCCGCATCCATAGCTAATGCCGTATATTCTGCATGGTTAACAAGGACAGGATATCCTTTGAGTATGGTACATTCACAGGCACCTCCTCCTGCCAGGGCGGTATGTTCACACACTGAACATATCAGCCTGTGTGCCTCAGCCCTCCATGTTTCGTCAAAGGTGCGGAATGTACCCTCCATCTTTACCTGATCGGGAATAACATTGGTAGCTCCGGCGGCAGATACTTTTCCAACAGAAAGTACTGAGGGAACAGTGGGATTTCCTCTCCGGCTGACAATCTGCTGGAGTGCAATGATTATCTGTGCAGCTATCAGTACCGGATCTGTAATTTTGTGCGGCATGGCAGCATGCCCTCCTTTACCGGTAACAGTAAAATACAACTCATCGGTTGAGGCCATATAAGGTCCTGGCCGGAACCCCAGCATGCCGCTATCCAGTTCCGGATCGACGTGCTGTCCGATGATCAGATCTGGTTCCCGTTCGCTGAAAAGTCCTTCTTCCATCATCCGCAATGCACCTCCTGGCAACTTTTCCTCACCCGGCTGAAAGATCAACTGAATGGTCCCTTCCAACGCGTGGGTCATTTCCTTCAGTATACGGGCACAACCCAGCAGGGCAGCCATATGGGCATCGTGACCGCAGGCGTGCATAACGCCCGGATGAGAAGATGCAAAAGAAACGGAATTTTTCTCTTCTATAGGGAGAGCATCCATATCGGCACGCAAAGCCACGAGTCTTTTCTCAGGATTGGCACCACGAATAAATGCAGTTATTCCGGTACCTGCAATCCCTTTACGGTAAGGAATTTCCCAGGCATCCAGAAGGGAACTGATATATCCGGCTGTTTTAACTTCCTGAAACGACAATTCAGGATACTGATGAAAATGTCTTCTGATGGAAATTATTTCCTCAAGAAGTTGCTCACTTCGCTGATGAATGTGATCCGGCAACAGCATACATGTTATTTTCCAAGAATAAGACGAAGGCCCACCAGAATAATCAGAATGCCGAATATTTTCTTCAGCAGTTGTTCGGGAAGGCTGATAGCCAGTTTTGCTCCCAGGAGGCCGCCGATAAAAAAGGCGACCATCACAATAAGTCCGAAACGATAGTTAACGAATCCCTGTCTGGCATAAGCAAGCATTGCCAGAAGAACGACCGGAGGGGTGAGAATGAAAAGGCTGGTTCCCTGAGCCTCGTGCTGTCCCATACCCATAACCAGAACAAGCGCCGGTACAATAATAATGGCGCCCCCAACCCCCATGGTTCCTGAAACAATTCCGGCCACAAGACCAATCAGAAGAAGCAGCAGAATCTGTGTTATTCCCATATTTGTCAGTATATTAGAAATCAAGGTTGAGTGATAAATAGAAAATCCGGGGTAAAATTACCTTATTTTCGATACCGTGCGCCCAGTCGAGCCGGATAAAGTATCCGAGAATCTGTGTGCGGAGACCAAATCCGTATCCTGCAACAATAGGGTCACGGTTCGACTGGAGAATCACTTTATAAGTACCCCTATCTATGACCTGCTTATCGTAAGCATTCTTTCCCGAATAAGGCGAAAAACCAGTCCATGCCGAACCAATATCAGCAAAACCTACAATCTGGAAATTATTAAGAAATGCAGAGGAAAGGGGCCGATTCAATATATACCGGAACACAGGAAAGCGTATTTCATTATTGATGAGGGCAAAATTATTGCCATTCCGTATGTTCTGGGTGAAGCCGCGCATATCGGTTGCCAGTGTCTGATACGCATAATTCACTTTTGGGTCAACGGCTACACTCTGGTCAAAAGTGGGGTATTTGCCCGGAAAGATATTAATCCAGTTATCCACGCTACCCAGGTAATAGATAAGCCGGGCATGCCCAAATGAAGTACTGGCAGCAAAACGGGTTGCCCAGATCAGACTTCTGTGAATACGCAGGTAATGCCTGAAATCAACTCCGAGTACCCAGAGATCTGTTTTCTTCTCATTCAGCTGTTTGTAGTATTCTCCAAAGACCTTATACCGCGTACCACTGTAAAGATTAATACCCAGGCTACGGGTATTGTCAAAAATCAGTTCTCCTTTCAGTCCGGCCCATGATCTGATATAATTGGGAAGTTCAAGACTCCTGACATCGGTAGCCAGCAATACTGTCCGGTCGTGCCGGAAACTGGCTGTTCCTTTTACCGCAAAAACCTGACTGAACGGATACCTGAGAATATACATTAACTGATGAGTCTGGGTTTTGATGAGATAATCATAATCGTACAGATAGTTCTTAAAAACCTGCCGGTGAAAAACAATTTGCTTGTCGAGTCTCTTTTTGAGGTTTTCGAAGCTCAAAAGGTATTCGTTACTGTCGAAATCGGTAGCAAAGCGGACCCCTCCAATGATTTTATAATCTTCAAACAGATCATTGGTACCCAGTTTGAAAAGCATATTAAACCCCGGGTTATAGTAAACAGCTCCCCCGGTAAAGGCCTGATACGAAGCATTAAGAAAGGTAAAGTCAATCTGGTTGACTATGTAATTGGTATAAAAGGAAGTCTCGTAGATGCGTATTCGAGGCCAGAGTGAACCTGCATCGGCCGAATCGCGTGTTATAACAATATTTTCTTTAGCCAGCTGGGCATTCAGGTAATTAATTTTTTCTTCTTCAAAAACATAATTGTTTATATCAACCTGTTTGGTTGTGTTAAGAGTAGAGTCGAGCAATTTGGGTAAACCGGAAGCAGAACCAAGCATTTGAAGGGGTATATATGTTTTGGGAATTCGGGCTATGCTATCATTTTTCCGCAGCTGCGCCGTAAGAAGTGTACGGTAAGGAGTGGGAATCGGATGTGAAACAGACCCGGGCACTTCGGTTTCGTGACTGAAGATATTGAATCTGCCATTATTGAAAATCAGATCGGCTATTTTCCCTGTTCCGGGAGAATAATCCTGTTCGATAATGCTCCTGGAATGATTTGTAAGCGGCACACTTTTGCTATAATACCGGTAATGAATGATGGTATCGACAAAACTGATGGTACTGTCGAACCGCCCGAGGTAACGGTTAAAAATACCGCTTCTGTCGCTCAGATAGATGAACTCATTCCTGCTTCGCTCTGCAGGTTGTAAATTGTCAGTATAGGCTACTTCCGAAAGATTGGTTAATACATCAGAAACAGGTGGATATGGCGCCAGAAAAAGGTCAAATGTTGCCCGCGTGCACTGGTCGCATGCAGTCATTACCGTCAGGCTATCAGACGAACGGTTGCTGCTGAAAAGGATCTGTTTACCTCCCTGAACAAAGCGGGGGTGCAAATCATCCGCCAGATCGTTGGTAATTTGCTCATTAGTTGCCGAGGCAAGCGTATGAACATAGATATCAGATTTTCCCTTCTGGATAGCCGAAAGAACAAGCCTCAAACCGTCGGGAGAATAACCAAAATCCAGGATTTTTTCAAAATAAAGAAAATTCCTGGCAATCAGTTCCTTTGTTGCAATATTGTACTGGTAAAAACGAATGCCGCCTTTTTCCTCAGTAAAGAAGGAAAGAATCTGCCCGGTAGGATTCCATCCGAGAACCGGATAGGAATAATCCTGGATCTGATCGAGCTGATGTTCCTTCCGGAAAATACACCGTTTCTTTCCTGTTTTTTCGTTATAAAGCCAGATCTTATACCTTCCGTTAAGATTGGTAACCCAGGCAATATATCCGGCGGCAGGATTGATTTTGACCTGATAGTACATCAGTTTTTTGCGCGGATGCCGGACAATTTTTCCTGTTTCCGGTACCGAAGAAACATCCTGGGCACGATAATACTGATCCTGGTAATATGTAAGCCATTCCTGGGCAAGATCTCGAACTGTAAAACCAAGCACATTGAGAAAGGCTGTGCTGGCATTTTTATTGATACGGGTCAAATAAACGATATTAGGTATTACCGATTTACCATACCTGTCGGCAATGAATTTCCAGAACGAATGTCCAGCATACAGGGCATCAGTCCCTTCCAGCCGGTTAAATTGTTTGTAACGTCCGCTTAAAATGCCATCACGCACAATGTTATCAATTTCAATGCTCCATTCCCGTCCCAGATAGGAAATCAGCCCACTCCGGTACCATTCAGGCAGGTTTATGAGCGTGGTATTGGTAATATTCTCGCGCAGGTCGCTTCCGTACAACATTTCGTTCAGAATAACTTCGGCTATGGCGCTTCTGATTTGTTCATCAAAGTGCCGGTGATTTCCGTCAAAAAACAACGACACCTTGTTGTTGATAATGCGGGTTACACCTCCCAGATTGTTGAGTTCATCGTTACCGGTTATCAGACCAATATTACCCTGCCGGAAATCGGCCAGCTTGTTGTAAACAAGAAAAATAAGGCGTTTATCAATGCTGTAATCAAAGAAACTTTCAATTACCGGAAGCTGCTCACCGGCATATTTTGCTGTATATTGCGCCAGTTCGGTACCAAATTGATTGAAGTACACGTCGTACCGGTCGAATCGATAAAAATTCCAGAAAAAATCGGCATACTGAACCCGGTTTTTCCCGAAGGTCATCTGATGACCGTTGTAAAACTGGGCACCGGCATTCAATGCCATAAAAAGAAAAAACAGAACTGCCAGGATGCCTTTTTGCCTTCTCATAGGATTGTAAAGGTAAATATTCCTGTCAATTTTTTCGGGCTGTATTAATAACTTCGGTTAAATTTGCAGAAACACGATTTAAAAAACGCATGATATGAAGCGGAAGATTTTTGTTGCCTTACTTCTTGCCGGTTTTTTTGTTGCAGGCTTAATGGCTCAGTCCAGACGGCCTTATATGTCGTTTGATACCGATGCACACGATTTCGGTACTATAACCGAAGAAGGTGGTCCGGTAACCTACCGGTTTGAATTTACCAATACGGGCGGAACACCCCTGATCATAAGCAACGTCACAACTTCCTGCGGATGCACGGCTCCATCGTGGTCGAAAGAACCAGTATTACCCGGCTCAAGAGGTTTTGTCAGCGCTACCTATGATCCCAAAAACCGACCCGGGAAATTTGAAAAAACCATTACCGTTGTTTCCAACGCCGAAAAATCTCCGGTTATTCTTCGCATCTCAGGAGAGGTAACAAGTAAGCTCCCCGGAATCGAAAATATGCTTCCGGTTAAAATAGGCAATCTGCGGTTGAGCTCAAATACTGTCAGTTTTGGAGATCTGAATTTTGGCGATCAGGACCGCAAAAGTCTGTATGTCATGAATACGGGAAGTTCCACTGTTCAGATATCCTTTTCGGATGTTCCGAAGCACCTGCTGGTTATGCCCAATCCGGCACAACTGAAACCGGGCGAGTCAGGTACCATTGACATTACCTATGAGACTGAACTGAAAAATGCCTGGGGATTTGTTACAGATCGTTTTCAGCTGTTGATCAACGGGAAAGCAGAACCACTGAACCGGATTGTGGTAACAGCTACCATTAAAGAAGATTTTTCAAGGCTTTCCCAACAGGACCTGGCTTCCGCACCGGTCATTTCAGCTGAAAAAGAAACTTTCGACTTTGGAACTGTAAAACAGGGCACAAAAGTGGAAGCCAGTTATGTTATAAAAAACACAGGGAAGCGTGACCTACTGATACGTGATGTGCAGACTTCGTGCGGTTGTACGGTAGCCGTGCCGGGTGACAAAATGGTTAAACCCGGAAAATCAACTACCATAAAAGCGGTATTTGACACCCGCGGGTATCGTGGAACCCAGAACAAGCTGGTAATGGTGATCAGCAATGACCCTAAGACCCCTAAACTCACTTTGTGGTTAAAGGGAACGGTGGAAAAATAAACAGCAGATCCTTGGAAGATATATCTGCACATAACAACAGTTCCGCCGCTCAGGAAAAAGGCGAAACAGGTGGTGCTCCGGCTGTTAATCCTGATCTGGGCAAAATTATACGTCACAGAAAAAGAAAAGCATGGTCAACAGATGAACTGACCGAAGGAATCCTGAAGGGAAATGTTACCATGCTCAGTAGGGCAATTACATTGGTTGAGAGCCACCATCCGCTGCATCAGGAAATGGCGGCCGAGCTGGTGGAAAAATGTCTCCCGTACGCCGGAAATTCAATACGGATAGGGATTACTGGCGTTCCCGGTGCAGGGAAAAGCACATTAATTGAAGCTCTGGGTAACAGGATTGCTTCACCCGCTCAAAAGCTGGCTGTATTAGCGGTTGATCCCAGCAGCAGCCGTTCAGGAGGCAGTATTCTTGGTGATAAAACCCGAATGGAGCTTCTTTCGACAAATCCGTATGCATTTGTGCGGCCTTCTCCTTCCGGCGGCACTCTTGGTGGAGTAGCCCGTAAAACAAGAGAATCGGTAATTCTTTGCGAGGCGGCCGGATATTCGGTCATTTTTATTGAAACAGTAGGTGTAGGTCAGAGTGAAACAATGGTTCATGGAATGACCGATTTTTTCCTGCTGGTACTCATCCCTGGTGCCGGAGACGAACTTCAGGGCATGAAACGCGGCGTAGTTGAACTGGCTGATGCTGTGCTGGTGAATAAAGCCGATGGCGATAATGCCATTAAAGCTGACCGGGCAGTGAACGATTATGCCTCAGCCATGCATCTGCTTCCTCCTCACCCGGGTAAATGGACCCCCCGCGTAATGGCCTGTTCAGCCAGAACCTCCGATGGAATTGATAATATCTGGAATACAATCCACGAATACGTCACCCTCACCAGGACCAACGGTTACTTTGAAACTAAACGAAGAGAACAGAACCTCGACTGGCTGCAGGAAACCATCCTGGATATGCTGCAGGCAGAATTCTACCGGCATCCCGGGGTAACATCTCTCCTCCAGAAATATACCGCCGAAGTGGCAAAAAACAAAATAACTCCTTACTTTGCAGCACGGCAATTAATGGAAACCTATCATCAAAAAAAATAACCTTATGAAAAAAAGTTTCTTATTTCTGGCGCTGATCATTCTGGTTTCAGCATGTGCAAAGGATAAAAATGCATACACCATTAAGGGGAAAATGGATGGGATATCAAACACCCTGGTATATCTCAAAAAAGAAATAAATGAACGTTTTTCGGTGGCCGATTCTGCGCAGATCGATAAAAACGGAAATTTTCTCTTCAAGGGTACCGTTGAATATCCCGAATTTGCCGCGCTGGTTTTTAATGACACACTGATGGTCAGGCTGTTTCTTGAACCCGGCACAATCAAAATTAATGCTTCGGCCTCGCAAATAAAAAATACCCGCATAGACGGTTCACCTGTTACATTAGAATTTAAAGCCTACCAGGATACCCTCACCCTGCTCTTTGGCAAAACAGAAGATTCCCTGTATGCCATTTACAGGAATGCAAGGGAAACAAACGACAAAAAGCTTCTGAACGAAGCCATCAGCAGTCTGGATGAGTTAGACAGAAAGGTAAATGCATTCAAACGTGATTATGTCCGCAGGCATGCAACTTCCGCCCTTGCTCCGTATATTGTATGGAGGGAACTTTCGTATGAAATGGAACCCGATGAAATGGAATCATTTATTGCCATATTTGACCCCGCAGCAAATCAATCAGTGTATGTTACGAACCTTCGTAAGCGCATAGAAATCTTGCGCAATGTTGCCATTGGCAAACCTGCTCCTGATTTTTCACTTAGAACTCCTGATGGTCATCTTGTTTCCCTTTCCTCACAATTCGGGCATTACCTGCTGGTTGATTTCTGGGCATCGTGGTGTGGCCCCTGCCGGAGAGAAAATCCCAACATTGTAAAAGCTTATCAGGAATTTCACAAAAAGGGGTTCAATATTCTGGGAGTTTCGCTCGACAGAGACTCGGCAAGATGGGTAAAAGCCATTCAGGACGATAAGCTGGAATGGACACAGGTTTCGGATCTGAAATACTGGGATTGCGAACCAGCCAGGCTTTATGGAGTACGCAGTATTCCGGCAAATTTTCTTCTCAACCCCGAAGGGATTATTATCGCAAAAAATCTTACCGGAGAAGCCCTTCATCAGAAACTGAGCGAATTGCTAAAGTAATATACCAGGCATGGAGTTTTTAAGGGACATCATCATCGAAACCCTTATGATTACGGGCATCGTCATGGTGATGATGCTACTGATAGAGTATTTCAATGTATTTTCGGGCGGAGGTTTTGGTGAATATGTAAAGAAATCGTCTCTGCGGCAAACCGGCATTTCAGCATTTCTGGGATTTACCCCGGGTTGTGTGGGAGTGTATGCCGTGGTTTCCCTCTATCTTCACCGTATCATAGGATTTGGCGGACTTCTGGCCGCCCTGCTTGCTACTGTAGGAGATGAGGCTTTTATCATGATTGCATTAATTCCAAAAACATACCTTCTGATTTCACTAATCTTGCTGGTTCTGGCCTTTGTTTCAGGGCTCCTTTTTTCAGGAGTGAAACTCAAAAGCATTGAGCATTCAAGGCTTCTTATGCATGAAATGCATCAACATAAAGAAGACCTGGATGGTAAACTGCAGATAAACAGGTTGGTTCAGCAAATGAGAAATATGAGTTTCCCCAGGGCCATACTTATTTTCGCCCATCTGATCCTCATTTTCGGAATTATCAGCGGAGTACTGACCCATAACGAACATCCGGGAACGGTGGAAGAAGGACACCCTTCCTGGGATTTTATGCGAATAACCTTTTTGCTGGCCTCCGTCATGGCGCTGGGTATTGTTTCCATCGTCTCAGACCATTTTCTGGAGGAACACCTGTGGGAGCACATTATAAAAAAACACTTCCTGAGGTTGTTTCTCTGGACCTTTGGTACACTTCTGGTTACAGACCTTCTGCTGAGCAACTGGGAACTCAGGTCGTGGATGCAAACCAATCAGTTTCTTCTTCTGCTTGTTGCAGTATCTATTGGAATTATTCCCATATCGGGGCCGCATATTGCCTTTATTACCCTTTTCGCTCAGGGTGCCATTCCGTTCAGCATTCTGCTGGCCAATTCAATTGTACAGGATGGACACGGAGCCCTGCCTCTTTTTGCCGAATCGCGCAGTTCTTTTTTTCTGGCAAAGGCAATTAAACTAATTCCCGCCCTGATTGTTGGTTTATGTGGTTTATGGTTACGATTTTGAATTAACAGTATAACTTCAAATTATAAAATGCTATGCACTATGATGTAATTATCATCGGCAGTGGCCCGGGAGGGTATGTTGCTGCTATCCGTTCAGCCCAGCTGGGGATGAAAACAGCTGTTGTGGAGAAAGCCGAACTCGGGGGCGTATGCCTCAACTGGGGTTGCATTCCTACCAAAGCATTGCTGAAAAGCGCGCAGGTATATGAATATATGAAACATGCCGGAGATTATGGCATTACTATTTCCGGTGAAGCAAAACCCGATTTTGCTGCTGTTGTTAAACGCAGCAGGGCTGTTGCCGAAGGAATGAGCAAAGGGATCCAGTTTCTGTTCAAGAAAAATAAAATTGATGTTCTGCAAGGTTATGGCAAACTGGCCTCCGGTAAATCTGTTACCGTAACAAAAAATGACGGAACAACAGAAACCCACAGTGCCGAACATATTATTCTTGCCACCGGAGCACGGTCGCGCGAACTGCCCAATCTGAAACAGGACGGGAAAAAAATCATCGGCTACCGCGAAGCTATGACATTGCCTGAATTACCTTCATCCATGGTAGTGGTAGGCTCCGGAGCCATCGGAAGTGAATTTGCATGGTTCTATGCCACCATGGGAACAAAAGTTACGTTGGTAGAATTCATGCCCAATATTGTTCCGCTCGAAGATGAGGAAGTTTCAAAGCAACTCGAACGATCCTTCAAAAAAGCCGGCATAACTGTTATGACTTCCTCAACCGTTGAAAAAGCCGAAGTGAAGGACAATATCTGCCATGTAACCATCAAAACGCCTAAAGGTACCGAAGAGGTAAAGACCGATATTGTACTTTCGGCTGTTGGCATTACTCCCAATCTTGAAAACATCGGTATCGAAGAAATGGGCATAGCTCTTGATAAAGGAAAGGTAAAAGTAGATGAATACTACCGCACCAACGTACCGGGTATATATGCTATTGGTGACATCGTACACGGGCCTGCCCTGGCACATGTTGCTTCGGCCGAAGGTATATGCTGTGTGGAAAACATTGCCGGGAAACATCCTGAACCGGTAGATTATAAAAACATACCTGCATGTACCTATACAGTGCCTGAAATTGCTTCTGTGGGTCTTACAGAAAAAGCAGCACGCGAAGCCGGATACAATATCAAGGTGGGGAAATTTCCTTACACCGCATCGGGAAAAGCAAGTGCAGCCGGAAACAAAGATGGTTTCGTGAAGCTGATTTTTGACGAGAAGTACGGTGAACTGCTCGGAGCTCATCTGATCGGTCTAAACGTTACCGAAATGATTGCCGAACTTGTGGTGGCTCGTAAACTGGAAACTACAGGGCATGAAATCATCAAGTCGGTTCACCCCCACCCCACTATGAGCGAAGCCATCATGGAGGCCGCTGCTGCAGCATACGGAGAGGTGATACATTTGTAAGTTTTTCTTACAGCTTCTGTTGGCCTTTGTACCTTAAGGGGAAAGGGATGCGGGTTATGTTGACATTGTTGTCATTGTTGTCATTGTTGTCATTGTTGTCATCGTTGTCATTGTTCTCAAAGTTCTCATTGTTGTCATTGTTGGGATCAATTGGACAACCATGAGAACCCGACAACTATGACAACCATGATAACCTGACAACCTGATAACTTTGTCCTTAATCTCCTGACGGAGAAATGGAATAAACCCCAATCCGTCAATTGAAAAAATCAATTGACGAATCGACTAACAAAATCTAATCATTCCGAAGGTTCGGAATGAAAGATTTTGATAAGTCGGGGTTACCTCGATAAGTCAATAGAAACAAGTTATTTAT
>CAZJQN010000110.1:0-11322 GCA_964548125.1 uncultured Bacteroidales bacterium
CTTATCAAAATCTTTCATTCCGAATTTACGGAATGATTAGATTTTGTTAGTCGATGGGTTCAATTGACGAATTTGGGTTTTAGTGTGTAATTCGGGTTGAATGGTATTCTTTTCGGTGTGTTTTGAAAAATGCCCAGATAGATTCGCATGCATCGATGTCTATGCAGGTCCTGCCAATGAATCGTTCGGGCAAATACTGCTTTCCTCCGGGCCAGGTATGACCTCCGCCCTGTATTGTCAAAACAACAATTTCTGCTGGGTTATCTGAGCTGGTATATTTTGTCTCCTTAACCCGGCATCCATCCATGGGATCTTTGTCAGGAAGAAGTTTCTCTTCACTCAAATGAACCTGGTTAATTTTTGTCCAGATTTCCAGGCTTTTGCTGGTAGACAAGATCTTTCCTAATTTTCTTCTTCCAATGTGAACATCTCCGCCTTCAAACGGAACGAGAGGATCGTCTGTCCCGTTGATGATGAACATGGCAACCGGATGTTCAGGTTTTGATGGCAGGTCAACGGGAATATTCCCGCACACCGGTGCTGCAGCAGCAATCTTTTCGCCCAGTTCAGCGGCCAGCCGATACGTCATCATAGCTCCGTTTGACATTCCTGTCACGTATACTCTGCTCTCATCAGCATTGAATTTCCTTACAAGTGAATCAATCAAAGCCGAAATAAAGCCTACGTCATCTGTTTTGTCATTATGTGCCCTGTAACGTGGTGGCATGTTTTCCCTACCGTCGTTCCAGTTTTTTCCTATCCCGTCAGGGTACACAACGATGAAACCTTCCTTGTCTGCCAGGGCATTAAATTTTCCCTGCGTTAGCGATACCATACTTTTGCCATTACCACCCCCTCCATGCAGGGCAATTACAAGAGGATATTTTTCGCTGGATAAATTAACAGGAGGTAGATGAACAAGAGTCCTGCGCACAAACCCTTTGTAAATAAATGAAAAACTCACATCCGTTCCTGGATTCTTTTTATAAAATGAACCAGAGGTAAATCCGTTTGATATAAGAATGATAAAAAGTAGACCAAATTCAATAATGCTTTTTTTCAATAAACCAAAGACAAACAAAAGGATTCGTTGCATTGAAAACTTCTTTTAATTCTATGATTGGGTTAAACCAAAAATAAAAGGAAGCAAAAAAACAACAATAATCGACCAGATAAAATAAACCGGAAGATAAGTTGCCACAGAATGTTCAACTTTCTGGAGAGTATTGTTTTTGAAGTTAACTTTGAAAAGATTGGATGCAATTATGATGAGATTGCCCAGTATAATTAGATTGGTTCCCAGCACTGCCGTTCTGTTGGGTGTAAACCCATATTCCCCCAGCCGGTAGATAATAGCCGAGAGGGCAATGCAGTCAATAACTATACTAACCACAACCAGAGCAGAGAGAATAATGCGGTTGAAACGCTGGCTTCTTTCATGCATGCTTCCAGCAACAGAAAACAAGATGACAGCCACTACCACCATCAACATGAAATTGAATACCAGAAGAAAATTTCTGTCACTGTATGGGTTTTTATGTTGTATTGCGATATAGCCAAGAAATAAAACCATGATAGCCAGGATAAGGGGACTGAAAATTCTGGCAATAACGGGAGCTATTTTATTGGCTACTGAAGGATAGTTTCGCATAATGAAGATGGCGGCAACAGGGGCAGATACAATTCCCCAAATAGCAACGTGCTTGGCAATAATGGTTTCCACCTCTATACCGATAGTATTAAACAATCCTGCCGACAGAGCAGCCAGAATTCCTCCGGCAATGAGGATGATAGTAATCAATACGGCCAGATCGCCATTGTCTCTGATATATTCAATGCGCCTTGATAAATCTTTGATCTGAAATTGGGTATAAACAAAACCATAGATGAACCAGAGAAATATTGGCAGAAAGATGCATGCCAGACTTATCGCATCATTTTCTTCTGGGACAGGTAGCAGGTTGATATAAAGGGCGGATACAGCAATAAGACCAATGGCAACCAGTGCTCTTCGGTGCCTGAAGGTGCGATCGGAGATAAGGGTGTAGATAACCATGCCAAGAATAATGATGATAGCCCCGTTCTTTAAAAAGAATGTGAATGGTTCTGCAAGTGCAGGAAAAAGATTAGGAATTTCAGCAAACAAACAGGCAACCAAACATACCGGCAAAAGGTAGAAAAAGTCTTTCTTGAAAATATCATTTACCCCGGTTCCGGAACGATCAAATTCCAGCCTTGCTTTCCAGTATTCGGCAACTTTTCTGTCAGAAATTTCAGGATATGCCTGCATGAATATTGCTGTAAATTCCCTGGGGTTTTTTCTGTAGAGTTTTTCTATTTCCTCAGGCTGATCAATGTGATCAGTCAGATCAGATTTTTGCATAATGATGGAAATTGAATTATAGAAAACTTGCTGTTAAAACGCATGGAGGAATTTATTTAGTATTGCTTAAAGAGAAATAATTCTCGCAACACTGCAAGAGTTTTTTCAGCAATCTGCTTTGTCCATAAAAAGTAATAGTTCTTTGCTGTAATTGATAGAAGTTTTGCAGAAAGAACTCATCGAGATAGTGTCCTGGTATTTTTTACATATCAATTAGTTGCCGCTGAGCTCTCACAAATTTGATTTTATTGCCTGTTTATCCTTCTTTCTTGTTGACAGGAAAAGCACAGAGTTTTAAAGTGAAGATATAAATATTAAGCCCCACATAAAGTTTATTTTGATGCATAATTTTTGATATCACCCCTGTTTCTTTTTTACTGACATACCTTTCTGTGTAATTTTATATTACTTTATCTTTTCTAAATTTGCCATCCATTTTTCAAATCTCTTAATGGGTGGAAAATTATGAGGGATCGGTTGTTAGGCAGAATCCTTTTTCTTTTTATAATTACGAAATTTACTGGCGTCTCAGCTCAGATAAATATGCTGGCGGGCCGAACATCATACGTGATATACCGTACAGCAGAAAAAATGGATATTGATGGAAAACCGGAAGAAAAATGCTGGTCTGCTGCTCCCTGGACCAATTATTTTCAGGATATAGAAGGGGATAAAAAACCAGCTCCGCAATACAGAACAAGGGCGAAGATGCTATGGGATGATAAGCATCTCTATATTTTTGCTGAACTTGAAGAACCTCATTTATGGGCTACCATAAAACAACGTGATCAGGTGATTTTTCATGATAATGACTTTGAAGTATTTATTGACCCGGACGGTGATACCCATAATTATTATGAAATTGAACTGAACGCACTCAATACCGTATGGGACCTCTATCTTCTTAGGCCTTACCGTGATGGTGCACGTCCGCTGACCTCCTGGAATATGGACGGTTTACAAACCGCCGTTTCCCTTCAGGGTACATTGAATCGGGTAGACGATATAGATACAGGATGGACAGTTGAAATTGCTATCCCTTTCAGCGGCCTGGTTGAATACAGTCGGGTCGGTAAACCTTGTAACGGAGAACAATGGCGTCTCAATTTTTCACGTGTTGAATGGCATATGAGAATAAATAACGGTCAATATGTGAAAGAGACTGATCCGACTACCGGCAGTCTGTGCAGAGAAGAAAACTGGGTATGGTCGCCCATAAGTGCAATCGATATGCACCGTCCTGAACATTGGGGATTTGTTCAGTTTTCTGATACTCTCGCTGGTCATGGTATCCAGCCATTTTTATTCGATCCTGAATATGCGGTAAAAGACTTCCTGCGAAATATATATTATGCCCAGCGAGAATATGCTGCACGAAAAGGCCATTATGCTTCTTCTCTTCGCGAGCTGAAAAAGGATAAATTGTTGTCTTTTCCTTTGTCGTATAACCCGAAGCTGCAAAGTACGTTTTCTATGTACGAAATTGTCGCATCACGAAACGGTTCACCCTGGCAATGGCATATTGACCAGTCTGGAAGGGTTTGGCGTACAAAGCGAAAATGAATTGCTTTTTTTTCGTTTTCCGGAATTAAGGATAGATACTATTTTTTAAGGGCTTGCTTCAGTGTCTTCAGGTCATCATCTGTAAGATTATCGGCAGTGAAAAACGATAAACCCATCCCTCCGTTTTCCCTTACCATGGAATATATCGAAGCAATATCGGCTGTCTTGACAGCTCCTCTGAAAATCCCTGCATAAACCGGTGTTCCCCTGGGCAATTCTGTAAGTGATTCCTTTATACACTTCCCAATCCATGATTCCGGCTCACCGTAAAAATTATGGTATAGCATGGGCAGGTATGCATCAAGGCCAAATTTAGGCCAATCCTGCCGCACCATAGTTCTCGACATGCCGGGCGTAGGAAAAACAGCTGCAGTGATACGTTTCCCTTTGCGATGTACTTCTTCCACAATAGCCTGCACAAGCCGCACCAGCTGGTTCAGTCTGAAATCTCTCCATGCTGTATTGGAGGCAGGATCATCCAGATCCAGCGGATCAATCCCTGTCTGTTCCCTGAACAGCCTCCTGCAGGTATTGCAGTAACAATAATCATATTCGGGCATTTCATGGTCCTGGACAAGGTTGTATTTGGGTTGCAGTTCCTTTGGAAGATGTATATCACAATAACGCACATAATCGAGATGTACGCCTGTCAGTTCCGGTATGTCACATAACTCGCTGTAATCCTTGACAATTATGTCTTTTACTTCTTCGTGCGAGGGACATAGCCACCGATAATAGTTTACATAGGGCGGGTTTGCGCCGGCACAGGATTCTCCTTTCCGGTTTACTGCATACCATTCAGGATGATCCTGTATATATTGCCCACGATTCATGGTCCACCTCCAGGCATGGATTTCAATTCCGGCTTTCTTGCCAAGCCGCGATATACGGGCATAAAATTCATTGCTTCCGCCCGGGAGCAAGGCATCAATGCCATGTGACTTATACCGGTCGAAAGTTTTCATTAATGCATCATCCGAGAGTTTAGCATTTGCACCTCCCCATGCCCAGTTTCGCGGAAGCACCTTTTTTTCAAATAATCCGGTCCACGACCCTGTACCCAGAGCCAGAGCTGATAAACCTGATGCTCTAAGAAAATCCCTTCTTTCCATAGGTAATTGATCACTGAAGTACTGTTACAGGATAAACTCGTTTATTCCATTATCAAGCAAATATATATTTTGCTTGTATATCAATTTCCCTTTTAGTCCATTTGGAAGTACTATTTTTATATGTGATGCTGTATTTTTCGTTTCCTGCATTTCAATAGATATTTCTCCAAGAGGGTGAGGCATGCTGGCTTTTATAAAAGACAGGTTTCCTGGTTGCGGACGGATTTCAACTGTTTTAAAACCGGGAGAAGCAGGTGCGATACCACAGGTAATATTCAGGAAATCATAAACAGGATGTGCCGACCAGGCATGACAGTCAGAACGACTATGAATACCGTGTTCGGGGAAAGTCGTAAAGCCTTTATCAAGTAGGTCTGCCCATTTATCCATTGCATGAATTACTTCATCTCCATATCCTGCTTTTTTAAGAGCCTGAAAAACGTAAAAACTGAAGTATAAGGTTGCAGGTACAAGGGTAGGATCAGAAATGAGCTTTCGGGCAACTTCTTTTTCGTCTTTTGGGCTGAACATTCCGGCGAGGAGTGCGAAACTGTTGGTATGCTGGGAGTAGATTTTTTTCTCCGGTGTTTCGGCTACTAAATTTCTCTCCTTATTATAGCAAAGCTGAAGGGTTTTTTCTTTCAGTGAGTTGGAAATAGCTCTGAAATACTCTGCATCACACGCATATCCAAAATAAGTAAATAATTCTACAGCTTTGTCAATAGTATATGCTAGTAAAATAGACATATGAGCAGAGCCACCTTCTCTGATTCCGGGAGGAGAACCATTCGTAAAAAGTGTTCCACCGTCAATATGATTCCAGTAAGGTAACGGACCAAGCATTCCATTATCAGCTATTTTGCTCACAAACCAGTCCAGTATAAATTTTACTCCGGGTATGAATTGCTTCAGGAAGATGCTGTCATCGCGAAGCATAAAATAATCATGCATCATATTGATAAACAGCAAGGAAAAGGGCGGAATAATCTGATGTCCATCTGAAGGGTGACTGCTTTTGGTAAGCCCCATCGGTTGGAAGGAACCATAAAACTGACTGATAGCGTTTTTAACAAGGCGGTCATCACCCGAAACATACATCGAGATAAGGGCTTGAATCCTGGTATCACCGATATATTGCAATTGTTCGTAATACGGACAATCCATATAGGTCTCCAGTGCACATAAACGTGCTGTTCTCCATGCTGCATCCCATATTTTCGTTAATACGGAATCAGAGCCAGTAAAAATGGCTTTTTGTTGCAGCGGATATGCTGTATATATGTTATAAAAATCAAGAATATCTAAGGCTTCTTCCTTGGTTTCAACTGATAGTTTTACGTACCTGAACGTTCTGATCCAAAGAGGCTCAAACTGACGTAAACCTCCGTCAGGAAGAAAAACGTCGTAATAACCTTTCATTTCTTTTCCCTTCCACTCTGATCGGTTTCCTTTCTGACCTCCGGTTTCAAAAAGGGATTCCTGGTATTGTACCTTTATCTTGCTGTTTCTGCCTTTTTGAACCACCAATTGTGGAAAGCCCATGGTTAAAACCTGATTGTCGAACAAAACCTCAATGTGCGAATTTGCTGGTATATGTAATTTCACATTTTCTTTTAATGCAGAAGTTTCAGCAGAAGAAAGACCTTTTATGGATAAAATTTTTGGTATAATCTGCTTTTTTTGCTCAGGAAAGGGTATTGTTCTGGCCTTTAAAAGCCATGGTGTGCCGAGCCATGTATCGAGACCTGCATGGTTGCCTTTCCCCAGTTCAATGGCCTGTTTCCAGCTGGTATCATCATATTCAGGATTTTTCCATTCCCATGGGTGTTTTTTTCCGTCAATGCTGTCGGTCGCACCTGCAATATAACCTCCCCCTGCTATTTCGGAAGTTATTTTTATAAAATGATAACCTGAGTCTTTTGCAAATACCCACGATTTATTTGTATTCAACCCGCGTTCTGTTGTTGAATTACCCTGAAGTATGAAGGCTGTACAATATGAAATCTGACGTGCTCCCTTCAGACTACCCATATTCCATACCTGCGCGGCAATGATGTTTTTCCCTTTTACAAGAAAAGGCGCTATATCAACGGTTTCATAATTCCAGTTCAGCATATCGCCCACTGCAGGCCCCCATGATACCAATCTTTCGTTCACATATAGCCGATATCTGTTATCGGCTGAAACATGAATTATGAATTTCTCAGGAACTGAATTTAAGACTATCTTTTTTCGAAAGTAATATACTCCTGCATCATTTTCAGCACCGGGACCGATCCATTCAGCAAATGCGCTGTCATCAAGTTGTTCCGGAAACACAACAAACGGATTTTGCTGACCGGAAATAGGATTAAAAAAAAACAGAATGGTAATCAAAAAAATATACCGATGCATAGTGTATTCCAATTTATTCAAGAAACAAAGGCATAAAATTCGTAAAATATCCTTCCAAAAGTTATTAAATATACCACGTTTTCCTGTTTGCATTAAACGTGTAATGGTATTTGTGCTTACTTTTCGGTCTTATGGTATGAATCTTTTCCATCAGTTAGCCACTCTAAAGTAAATCGCACAAATGCAATTTTCTGGTAATCATCTTTTTCATAAACCAGACCGATACTGCCATCTGGGAGGACTGTCATTGAGGAATATGCAGAACTGCCGGAATCGACAGATTTACCTTTGGACCAGCTTTTGCCTTCATCGTAGCTTATTCTTACACTCATGTTTTTACGCTGGTTTTTATCCTTTGGATTGGAAAAAAGAAGCCTGTTTTTATCGGCCCCTTCTTTTATTGAGCTATATCGAATGATGCTGGCGTTACATCCCGGGTCAATAAGAAAAGTGTCAGGCTTTGAAATCCAGCTTTTACCTTCATCGGAGGAGGTATGCACATACCTGAATCCTTCACCGTTAACGCGGCTGTTGATCATCCATGATCCATCAGCCAGTTCCACTATCTTGGATTCATCAGCTGGCCTGATAGGAGTGTCAATTAAATACCAGTCTTTCCCGTGGTTGTCGCTTGAAAATAAATAGAGTCCTTTTTGTAAATTAACCAAAGTATGAATTAGTTTACCACCGGAGGTTTGTGTACCTCGTCCGGATGTGATAAACTTAAAATCCTTATGCCACTCTGGTTTTGTTATTTGGGAGGTGATATCCACAGGTTTGCTCCACGTTCGTCCATTATCAATGCTTTGTGTAACCATTAAATAGTAAATGTCTTTTTCCTGATGCAGATCCATAAAGTTGAAAAACAGAAAAATTGTACCTGTTATTTTATCAACAATCATAGATGGGTCTGAAGCTGATTGCCCCAGGGGATAATCTACGACAGTTTCGATTTCTGACCAGGTATTCCCATTATCACTGCTACGTCTTATTATGATATTAATGTCATCATTTCCTCTTAAATCGGCACATGATGGAATTCTCTGATCTGCGGCAACAATTATGTCTCCATTTGGTGCGGTAATGATGGATGGAATTCTGTAACAGGCAACCCCGTTTTGAATTGCACTACTGAATAATTCTCTGTACACATGAACATCGTTCTCAATTTGATTTAGTTCAACCTGAGCCTGGGTCGTGTAACTTAAAATCGATACTAAAATTGCAAATCTGATTCTCATTCAATTTAAAGTTTGAACATTATCTGGTAAAAGTCTTGCATCTGGTGGAGCGCTGCATTTTATAAACTAACACAAATTATTGAAGAGATTATAATTTAATTTGATAATAAACCAGCTATAATGCAAAACTGCTCTTGCAGGCGGTGTATGTATCTTGTCATCTCATTTTATGAAGTACGTAAAATTTTATCCATTTTCTTCCCTTTAGCCAGTTCGTCCACCAGCTTATCCAGATACCTTACTTGTTTTGTCAAATGATTTTCAATTTCTTCTATCCGGTAGCCGCAAATGACTCCTGTAATGAGCCTGGCATTCGGATTAAGTCTTGCTTTTTGAAAAAATTCTTCAAAGGTTGCATTTTGGGAAATCAGTTCTTGAATCTGTTGATTGTTAAAACCTGTCAGCCATTCAATTACCTGATGCAGTTCCTCTTTAGTTCTGCCTTTGCGTTCTATTTTAGCTACATAATGAGGGTAAACTGATGCAAAGGTCATTTTGGCGATTCGTTCATCGTGTTCAGGTGTAGTCTTCATGTATCAATTTTTTTTACCGAGATTAGTCAATAGAAACACAAAAATAAACAACTTGTTTCTATTGACTTATCGAGGTAACCCCGACTTATCAAAATCTTTCATTCCGAGCTTTCGGAATGATTAGATTTTGTTAGTCGATGAGGGTGTCTAACGTGCAAAGCAATCTGTTAATCAGAGGATTATTTCTTCGTTACTCTTCGCGATGATGCTTATATCGAACTTTTTAGACACCCTCATTTGGGTTTAAACCATTTCTTTGCACTTGGTCTTCGGTGGGGGCAACCAGGCCAGCAGCATGGCTGTCGTTTCCCTTCTTTCAGCTCTCTCATCATACGATCAATATGTTCTGCTCTTGTTTCGGCTTTCTTGACGATAGTTACCCAGCATATCCATTCATTGCGTTGAATAGGTGTAAGACTATTCCATCTGGAAAGGATCTGCTCATCTGACATCAATGCTTTTCGGATATCATCTGTTACTTCGTGTAAGATGCCATTTAGAATTTCGTTTTTCATTTTTTGTCTTCTGCAACTCTGAATTTTACAATCTTTTTTATCAAGGTAAACGGTAGTGGCCTGTCAATGGGGAATTGAATTGCTCCTT
Source organism: uncultured Bacteroidales bacterium (assembly GCA_964548125.1). Taxonomy (GTDB): domain Bacteria; phylum Bacteroidota; class Bacteroidia; order Bacteroidales; family JAAYUG01; genus JAAYUG01. Next base: position 9,830 of record CAZJQN010000110.1, read on the forward strand.
TTGAAGTTTTATAGTTTTCCAATTCCTTTCTGAAATGATTTATGAGGTTTGGTGTCGGATAGAAGCCGATGTGTTTTTTATGTACAGCATAATAGACTAAAACTTTATTCAGCCGGAATGCGGGCATACCATAGCTAATAGTTTCTGTTGCCTGTGGCGCAGCTTGTTTAATTGTTTGCCTGAGAGTTTCAAGAGTTTCACGAATTTCAGCAGGCTGTGATGCATGATATTCGTCTATATCTCTATACTTTAAGACCCTTGTGTTCATATATTAAATTGAGTTTTTAGGTGGATGTTAAACATTGCCTGAAACGTTGAGTATATTCGGCGGGCGGAGGTTTGTATCCACTTCATTACCCACCGTTACTATCCTTCCCGGCGGGCACTGAACATCAAATTGCTCTGAAACCTGCATGATATCCACTAAGTCGGCACCGTAATTTATTGTCCATCAAAGTTAAATGAAAAATGTATGCCAATATTATAATTTTTTACACCAATCTTTCCTTCACTTGTCAATCGGTTTCCGCGGGAATAAATCCAGGGTTTATCATGCATCTTAAACGCATAACCGCCATAAATTCCAAAAGTCCAATAATCAGTCGGAAGAAGACTGAATTTATAAATTTTGTAAGAAAGGTTAAACCCTACAAATCCGGTCATTTGGTTAAATCTTAGGTCTAAATCACGATTAGCAACATATTGCTCAATAGGTATTCTGTTCTCTTTGTCGTTGTTTAACAATCGATATCTATTCCATTTAATTGCAACTTTAGGAGTAACCAGTAATCGTTTTGTATTAAGAACAATATATCCAAAGTGTAATCCATATTGAGTTGTATTAAATTCAATGTCTAATGAATCATGGTCATGGATTCTATCTTCTGCCCACCCCCAATTAAATCCTGCATAATATCGTTTGTATGTTCCTGCCAATTCATAACTTAAAATACCGCTTGACTTATTCATCAAATCAACATTGTAATCTTTTAATAGCGCCCGAAAATCACCAAAATCGTTAAATATGAAGTCTTCTTGTATGAAGGCTATTACTCCGAATTTTAATTTTCTTTTGTGAAAAGTATCTTCCTTATCGAAATAATTAAACTTATCAGATATAGTATCTATATTAACTTTATTCTCTAATAAATCCGAAATAGTATCAGAATAAAACGACGTTAATGGTTTATATCCAGCATGTCCGGTTTTAAACTTTGTGTCATACTTCTTATCTTCTACTAAATGAGTAATATAACCTGAATTTGTATAGTTATTTGTATTTAATTGACCAATTGATAATTCAACCAGAGATCTGCAAATATTCTCTGTTATTTTTCCATTAGTTACTTTATCCTTTGCTAATATTGCTAATTGGCAAAGAAGGAATAAACTGATCAGGAAATGTTTTATCATCTGGAGTGATTTTGAAACGTTTACAAATATGTAACTTTTGTCATTTTAAAGTGTTTTCCAGTCAGGATTTAAAAATATCA
>CAZJQN010000111.1:0-10983 GCA_964548125.1 uncultured Bacteroidales bacterium
CGATTTCACTTTGTTCCATCGGGGTTAACCCGGATGCCAGGCCTTAAGCCAACCCACTATGTACTAGTTCTCTTAAACTCCTAATGCATAATCCGGGCTTAACAAAAATTTTTATTAGCCCGGTTGAATTTGTTAATTCATAGTACTTCGGATGAAAGTAAAATGAAAGAGGCTGTCATTTGATTTTTGACAGCCTCTCCGCTTTTCCTCAGGTTGTTCAGGTAATAGTTAGTTCTTAATTTTAGGTACGATCCGGAAGTTGTCGAATGCAAAATCAAACGTCATAGCAACCTGTGACTTCCATGAACCAAACCTGTCAAGTTTCAGGGGTTTTCCTGCAATATTCGGCCATTTATCGAGAGGAATACTAACTGTAATCCATCCGGTTTTTTCATATACTTTTCCGCCAAAGGTAGCCGTATATGGTTTCCATTCAATAAAACCGACATCAGCCATACCTACTTCGAACCAGTTTTTATCGAACTTTGTATCGCCAACCCACATTTCAAACCGAAGATCATAATCAGCGGGATTTCCTTCAACCTGTAAATCTCCACAATATGCTATTACAGTTTCCTGCACCCACCATTGATTATCTCCGTAGTCTTGCTTTAAGTAATAAAATTTACCGCTTATTGGTTTAACCGGAAAATCAGAAGGAAGGGTTTCTGGATCACGGACATATGCATCTCCGCCCCAGCAAAGAGGTTTATCGTCGAAGTTTATGAAAACGTTTCTATTGTCGCGGAACCAGGAATCTGTAGAATCCATCCCTGCCACGGCATATACCTTTATTTTTCCGGGTAGAGCTCCTTCAGGAACTTTTACATTAATCAGCTTGTCGGTATAGCTGACTATGGTTCCTTCAACTTCTCCGGGGAAAACAACTTTGACGAGGTTCACAAAGTATTTACCTTTAATCTGCAAAATTTCTCCGTCGGGTACATATTCGAGTGGTATCGTGTCAGCATCGGGAGGAGGAATTAAAACAGGAAAATCATAGATAGCCTGACCTCCCTTGGTAACGACAGTAATTTTGTTATTTATTTCCGTTGGGAATTCTCCTGGGATGGTCACAATAATGTTCTTATCGGTTACCAGGGTAGGCATGAAGAAAGCTTCCACATTATTGAAATAAATGTGCATAGCTGAGCTAAGATTTTTCCCCTGGATGACAATCATCTGACCTAACTGGCCTTCTGTAATTGCACTGTCTTTAGCCACAATTCTGACTTTGGTAATTACGGGAACACCATAATCTTCTTCCTGCTCACAGGAAGTGATAACATATCCGGCTGCAGCGATGATCAGAATCATTATCAGCCAGGACAGTTTATCGGAAAGAGAAGCTATAAATTTTTTCATATTCATACAGATTGACAGGATAATACTTATTTACCAAAATTATAAGGAACAGGCGGCTCATTGAGTTTGGGGTTCTGGTCCGTTTCAGAGGCGGGCACAGGCAGAACAAAGCTGTCGTCGGTGGCCGTGATTTTGAATGTACTCAGCATCCGGGTAGTGCCTTCCCAGTAATAAGTTCCGCGTTCCTGGTTGTTAATGAAGTTAATTGCGGCGGTTGGATTCCAGTAATGCCACCTGACCAGATCATACCAGAAATCGGCTTCATAGGCAAATTCTACTCTCCTTTCATGGAATATATCCTGGAATGTAATACTGGTTTTTGCTGGTAATCCGGCACGGGTGCGCACAGCGTTAAAGGAGGCTAGGGCATCAGCATCGGATGTGGAAGAATTGTTCCCAAGTACTGCTTCTGCGTAGATGAGATAGACATCGGCCAGACGAAGTACATAAGTATTTATTCCGGTCGACATAAAACAGACTTTGCCATTATTGTCTTCAGGGGTTCCGATAACATATTTCTTTATCGCGGCAAAGCAGGCATTTTCATCTATATTATCGTTGGGTCTGGCCACAAAGGTATATCCGCCGTCCTTCTTCTTGAGTTCGGGATAATAATCGCCGTCTTGCATGATGGTTTCATGACGCCGTTTATCTCCGGGTTCATACTCATTTTGCAGATCGATGGTGGGGCCGATGTATCCACCCCAGCCATCACCCACTCCGGTCAGGGTATTGTCTTTTGCCCAGTAAGCCTGGTTGGTATTTTGTGTGCCCCATCCCTGGCAAGGTATCCATTGAAAGGCAAAGAGTGATTCCTGGTTGTCTTTTTCAGCCTCTTCTCCCAGATAATGGAACAGATCAGCGTATTCGGGCTTCAGTTTGAGCCCGCTGCTGTTGATAACATCACCGGCCAGTTCTTTAGCCTTGTCAAGATCGCCCTGATTTCGGGAACCGCTTTGCCCCCATCCTGACCTGGCAAGATAGACTTTTGCCAGCATTCCTTCGGCGGCCCATTTGGTAACCCTGCCTCTGTCATTGCCTGAATACGATGCCGGCAATTTGCTGGCAGCATCCGTAAGGTCATTGATGATAAACTGGTAAACACTTTCAACCGTATTGCGAGGTACTTTTGAATCGAATACAATTGCACTGTTGTTTTCGATAATTGGAACAGGACCCCAAAGCCGCACCAGATAAAAATAAGCTGTGGCGCGCATGAATTTTGCCTCACCCACCACTCTGTTTTTCAGGTCGGCCGGTACTGAGGCACCCGCTTTGGTAGGAATATTGTTGATAACCATATTCGAATGAGCGATTACCCTGAATAACGAATTCCAGGCTTCGTTCAAACGGGGGTTGTTTTGTGTTACACCCAACTGGTAGAACTGTGCCATGTCACCGTCATTAGTCCAGTGATTACCGGAAGTTGCATCACCAATGACCCAATGAGCCTTATCGTTCAGATCGAACCAGGGCCATCCGTAAAGAGAAGCGGTTGAAGCATTAACCTGCTCAGGAGTCTGATAAAAATTATCCAGGGTCAATGCATCCTGCGGAGGTCTGTTTAAAAATTCCTCACTGCAGGCAAATCCTGATAACAAAAGGATTACCGGGATAGTTATTCGAAGCAAGCTATATTTCTTTTTCATATTCATAAGTTTTTTCAGAGTTACATCAATTAGAATCCAAGGGTTAATCCTAACGAAACAATTCGAGGCATCGGATAACGACCATTATCAACACCTGTCAGCAGGGGATCCTGGTTGTAAGATCCAATTTCCGGATCAAATCCAGTGTACTTTGTAAATGTCCAGGCATTCTGGATGTTCATGTAGATGCGCAACTGATTGGCTTTGATTTTAGATATCAGTGCACTCGGGAAGGTATAACCCAAAGAAATATTTTTTATCCTCAGGTAGGATCCGTCTTCTACATACCGTGATGAAACCCTTGTGTTTTCATTTGGATCAGTGTTAATGGCTCTTGGCATAGATGTTTCCGGATTGATAACCCGTACGTTTTTAGGATCCGTTAAGGAACCTTCCGGATCAATCAACTCAAAGCGGACACGATTGTTGACGGTTTTAAGCTGATTCCCGTAAAGATTTCTCATTCCTTCGGTACTTCTGCGGGTAAAATTATAGATATCGTTTCCATAGGTTCCCTGGATAAAGATGCTCAGATCGAAATTGTTCCAGCGGAATTCATTCCCCAATCCGTAAGAAAACTTCGGATAGGGATTTCCTATATAAGTACGATCGAGATCATCTATAACCTGGACATTTTTGAGGGTGTCATTACCTATTATCCAGTCAGCAGTGGAAGACTGGTCAATATTTCTGAACTTTATATCACCCGGGAATACCCCTGCCCAGGCATCAATTTTATCTCTCTGTTTCGGGCTATTAACAATGTCATCATAATCAACAAAAATACCGTCGACCACATACCCGTAAAACTGTCCGAGCGGTTTGCCAACTGCTGTTTTGGTAACTGTATTAAACCACTGGACATTCCTGTAAATAGCCGCGCCTTCTTCTCCAAGGCTCAGTACCTTGTTGGCATTATGCGAAAGCGACAGGGTAGTAATCCAGGAAAACCTGCCGGTAAGATTATGGGTGGTAAGGCTTAATTCCCAACCTTTATTTTCCATTTTTCCAAGGTTGACAAAAGGAGCTTCGATACCCATCCAGCTACCTCCACCCATATAGTTTGGCAGGGGCATGCGGAGCAACATATTATCGGTATTACGTTTATAGAGTTCAAGTGTCATGTCGATCCGATTCTGAAAGAGGGCGAGATCGACACCAAGGTTCTTATCGGTTGTTGATTCCCACTGAACATCCGGATTGGGCAGGTTGGTCAGCAGAAATCCATTTCCGATACCTGAAGGTGCCGTACGCAGTGCTGAACCATATGCATAACCTGGAATGGACTGGTTCCCAACTTCTCCATAGCCCAGGCGAAGTTTAAAGTTGCTGATAAATTGTAAATTCTGCATGAAGTTTTCACTGGAAATTCGCCAGGCAACCGAAACGGAAGGAAAGTAGCCCCATCGTTTGTTGGGTCCAAAATTGGAAGATCCGTCAGCCCGGAATGTGGCCGTAAGCATATATTTGCCGGCAAAGTTGTAGATAGCCCTTGCAAAATAGGATGCCAGGGCGTTGCTGCCTTTATATCCGCCGTTGGTTGCGGTTGTAGCTTCTCCTGCGTTCAATTCCTGGACATCGTTACTGACAAAATTTTTACGTACTCCTTCAATTCCTTCCCAGTTTGATTCCTGTGCTTCCTGAGCAAGCATCAGGGTGACATCATGTTCACCAAATATCTGCTGGTAAGTTAAATAGTTGTTCAAGGACCAATAGAAATTTTGCGAATAATTTCTTCTTGATTGGTTCTGAGTGTTCACAATCAGTCCATACTGGTATGTTGGCTGGAAGGCGTAGTTATTAGTGAATTGCAAATCGGTACTGAATTGAGAATGCAAGGTGAAATGTTTCAGGAAAGTGATATCTGAATAAGCACTCCCAAGTGCACGGGTACGAGTAACATTAAGGTCTCTGTCGAGTGCCATAGCCACAGGGTTGGTAACACCGAATTGTGTAGTAACCGGTCCTCCCCAGCTTCCATCGGGAAATTTCAAAGGAATATCGGGAGCCTGAAGCAGGGTAGCCGTAATAACTCCGTCATCGGAGTCATTGAGCGTAATTCGTTCATTGGTGCGGCTTACCATTATGTTACTGCCAACCTTAATCCAGTCTTTTGCCTGGTTTTCAAGGTTAAGACGTGCTGAATAGCGGTCAAAATTTGAGCCTACGACAATGCCGTCCTGTGCAAAGTATCCGCCTGACAATGCATAGGTTGTTCTTTCATTACCACCCGAAATGGATATCTGATGGCTTTGAACCGGGGCTGTGCGGAAAACGGCATCCTGCCAGTCGGTTCCATTGCCAAGGATAGATAAATCCTGAAATTCCTGACGTTGCGTAATCAGACCCAGATCGGCCAGATCGTTCTGGTAGGATGCATACTCTCTCAAATTCATTACGTCCATGCGTTTGGGTAAGGTCTGCCATCCGTAATAAGCATCATAGTTAACCTTTGCTTCACCTGCCTTACCCCGTTTTGTAGTAATAATTACCACTCCGTTGGCACCGCGGGACCCGTAAATAGCACTGGCTGAAGCATCTTTAAGAATTTCCACCGATACGATATCAGCCGGATTTAAGGTTGACAGGGCACTGACAGCAGTCTGGCCATTTCCTCCGCCAGCCCAGTCAAAACCCACAGCCGTACCTTCTGCCTGTGCAGAAACCTGAACCCCATCAATTACATACAGGGGTTCACTTCCTGAGTTGATAGAACCTGCGCCGCGAATTCGTATGGAAACTCCACCCCCCGGTTGTCCGGAATTTTGAAAGACCTGTACCCCGGCGGCTTTACCCTGCAAGGCCTGATCGATGGAGGTGGAAATGGTATTTTTTAATGCCTGTTCAGAAACTGTTGCGACAGCTCCGGTCAGGTCAGTTTTTCTTTGTGTTCCGTAACCGATAACAACAATTTCCTCCAGTTTTTTAATGTCTTCAACAAGGCTGAGGTTGATTACTGTTTTTCCTGTAATGGCGATTTCCTCCGTTTTATATCTAACATAGGAGAACACCAGCACGGCATCAGCTCTTGTAAGGGTAATGCTATATTCTCCGTTAGCATTGGTAATGGTTCCGTTGGTCGTTCCTTTTTCGAGTACTGTAACTCCGGGTAAAGGTTCATTTGTTTCAGCGGCAACTACTCTTCCTTTAACCTGAAACGTCTGCTGAAGGGCCGATATCTCCCTGAGGCTGAGCAATTCCAGCTGAACTTTTTCTTCATTTCTGCTGCTATTGCTTAATCCCGCAATTCTCTGAAGCAGAGGCATCAACGGTTTGTCCTGTCGAGGAGTAATTACATAATACCCAAGCCCGACTTTATCAACCTGATACCTGCTGGCTCTCTGAATTTCCCTTACGTATGGATCTATATCATTCGCCTGGAAATTCCTGAGAGCTTCAGGTACGGAAACATTATCCAGCAATCCCGACTCATAACTGAATACCACATTGAAACGTTGTTCCAATTGAGTGAGATACTGGCTTAATAACTCCCTGGAAGGTATGGCCTGTCTGCCTTTGTTTGAATCGGCCGTAAGAGCAAACATTTCCTGGGAGAAGGAGTTTGCCTCCAAAACAAGAACTGCTATTAAAATGAGCAGTCTGGTCCACAAAAATTGATCTTTCTTTTTCATATCTGGTTAGTTGAGTTAGTTAAGAATGTCACAATATGTTTGGTCTGTTATTTTCGTTCAAGATGAATTTCATCGCCATTACGGGTAATTTTCAGATCAAAGACTTTCTCAATTGTCAGTAACAGTACGTCAATGTTGTCAGTAGGGGCTGCACCTCTCATTTTTCTCTGGGCCAGATCACGGTTGTCAATTTTGACCTTTACTCCATATGTAGCCTCAATTTTCCGTGCTATTTCCATCAGGGTATTGTTGTCAAAAATCAGTTTGCCCTGTGTCCAGGCACTAAATTCATCAGCAGAAACTTCCTTTCTTACAAGAGTTTTGCTTTCCTTTGAATAGGTAACCATTTCGCCGGGTTTCATAAGCAACGCCCTATCAGTTTCCCGGTTTGGAAGATTGATTAAAATCTGACCCGAGTTGAGGGTAACAGTTGTATTCTCTCCTCTAGCATCCACATTGAAACGTGTTCCCAGTACTTCAATAACAAGATCAGCGGTATGAACAAGGAACCGTTTATTGGGTAAGTCGCCTAATTTGCGCACATCAAAAAAAGCTTCTCCATCAACCCACACCTCTCTTGGTTGATCATCCTTCCAAACTCTTGCAAAGTGAATGCTGGAGTTACCATTCAGCATAACTTCTGAACGGTCTGGGAGAATAACCTTCTTAACTTCTCCGTATCCAGTTGAATAGCTGATATTACCGGTATATCTGTGAATGAGCAATGTACCAGCCAGAATCAATCCTGCGATTACAGCTGCTGCTTTCAACCACCTGGATGTTCCTGGCAGTCTGATAATTTTCTTCCTGAGATTCAATTCGTGCGATAGAACTTCTTTAAGAATCTTCTCTTGCTTTTGCGGATTGAAATCGGGTTCCTTTACTAAAAAAGATGTTACCATTTCCATGGCAAGATCAAGTTCCTGTTCCTGCTCCGGATGTTTTTCCCTGTATTCTTTCCAGAAAAGCTCAGCTTCAGGAAGCCGGTCTTTCACCATAGATATAAACACAGGATCCTGAGCAAAATCTTCAGCCCGATATGTTTGATAATCATTCATTAGGAAAACATTTACAATTTTCCTGGACATCTGTCCGGATTAAAAAAGACCAGATATCACAATTTGTATTAAAAATTTTTCTGTTTTTTAATTAATGCTTTTTCGCTGAAAAAATTTCGCGTAACGATTTGAGTGCCAGATACACCAGAGTACGCGATGACTGATATTTAATTTCCATAATTTCAGCAATTTCCTGATAATCAAGTTGTACATAAAACCTCAGATAAATAGCTTCGCGTTGCTGGCGGGTTAACCGGCTAAGGGCTTCTCTCAGTTCTTTTCTTTTTTCCCTAACTTCTTCACGAACATCAGAAGTGATGCCGTCAGAAAATTCAAGTGTAAAGTTCAGGTTCTCAATCCATGTTATTTCTTTATGGCGCAGATGTGTTTTTATTTTTCTAAAAAGAAACCGGCGAAAAGATTTCACAAGATAGAACCTTACCGAAGTAGTTTTTCCGAGATTATAGCGATGATCGATGAGGTAAATAAAAAAATCCTGCAGAATGTCCTCCAGCAGCACCGGATCATTTATAAAGCGATATCCATATCGGTACAAGATATTCGAATATTGTCTGTAAATTAATTCCAGCGCTCCCTGCTCTCCATGCCGGAAAGCATCCCAGATACGACTCTCGCTTTCATTACTATGGTTTGGCGGCATAAAATAAGGACGTATACTTACAAGCAAATGTAAAGACTTCTGGTATCATACAAAAGAATAAATATGCAATTATCATCATCTTCCCCTTGCCTCAGGATACAACAGATCTACCCTTTCGCTTTGAAAAACTTTACCGGTTGTAACTTCAATGAAAGACAATCTTCCCCCTTCCCAGCCGGCCCCTGTATCGGAAAGAATAATTTCGCAGGCTTTCATTGGTTTATCGGTTCCGAAATTCAGGGTAGGTGTATGCCCAACATAAATTTCCCGATAGGTAGTGATTCGAGACCCCGGCTTCTCTGCCTCCAGATGAAGTGCATTCATCACCAAACTGCGGTCCCACAGAAATATTTCCGGATCCTGCTCATCTAATGGTATTCCGGGCAATATGCCTGCATGAACAAACAAACGGTCATCCCATTCATAATAATACAATGCCTTTTCCAACAATGCGATGTCGGCTTCACCAGGACCATTGGAGAAACTGGCTACAGTCGCCCTTCCTCCCTGTGTCCACCATCCGGTCATAATCTCTCCGGTTTTCATCCAGTGCAAAGCCCATTCATCATGATTCCCTTTTAGTAAAACTAAATGAGGGAAGCTTAATAGTGTTCTGATTACATGATGAGTTTCAGGCCATCCGTCACAAATATCTCCCAGTACAATTAACTGGTCTTCCTCCGGACGGAAGCCGCTGCGGATAATGCACTGCTCAAGTGCTTTGTATGCACCATGAATATCGCTGGTCACGAAAACACTCATCACAGGGTATCAGCAAAACGGAATGGTTACATTGACTTCAATCTACACAAACCTTCCAATTTCCCGGTTGAAAATTTCAGAAATTTTTACCAAAGTTTTTATCATGTAACAAAATCCGAACCACGTAGATCGGCCATGCCCCATTATACCTGAATTACTGAGGAAAGCCTAACTTTCAGGGAATCTGCACGATCTTAAAGTTATGGCGAAGAATACGTTCCTGCCTCCCGTGTTACTTAGAGTATTTAGCTATGACATCAACCGGTAATGCATTCACCATCGACATGACTGCACTTTCATCAGCAACACCGGTGACATTCAGTGTGAGAAGTGTCTGGTCAATGGGTATCTGCACATTATACGACGGGTTGTCGCCGGTTTCTTTTTGCAGAATTCCTTTATAACCTGCAACCCTGATTCTTTTCTGATTTGGATCAGATGCGCCCATGACAGCAGGAAGGGCGAGAATCGCATTGATGCTGGCCAGCAAGGGCGAATCTCCCATGATTTCAATACGGGCTGACTTTTCTTCTGTGCCATATACACGGGTTACCGACAGACCGGCAAAACCAACTGCACCTGAAATATTATCCTGCTTCGTATCAACGGGTAATCCTCCAAGATTTGCCGGCAGTGCTTTCAGAATTTCCTTCCCTATTTCCTGGTTAATGGCAGAAATTGCTTCCTGCAGTGCAAATCTGGCTTCTTCAAGTTGTCCGGTGGTATAAGAATTTTCTGCTTCCTGCAGCCTGGTTGTAACTTCCTGGGCCATTAATGGCCACATTGCCATTAGAATGACCCATAAATGAATAGAAAGTAATCGTTTCATTGATATAATTTTTTTAGCTGATCTTGTTCATTAGCGCAAATCACGTTCAAAGAAAACCTTATTTTTCACCAAGACCTTTTTTGATTTTTTCGATATCAAACTGACCGGCTGCCGCCATAAATGTATTTTCATTACTGTAATTGATTCCCTGTACCGAAAACATAGACGACTGTCCAAAGGGTACATTCAGTGTATATCCCGAAGCATCGTCATAACTGAGTAAAGCCTTGTAATTCTGAAACTGTACAACTTTTTTTTCTGGTTCGTCAGACGATACATAGCCGGCATTCAGGTAAATATTTACAGATGATAGCAAAAGGGCATCATTGTTTACAAGGATGCGCAGTTCCTTTTCATCCGATCTATACGTACGCTCCATAGTAAGACCGACGAACCCGATTCCTGTACTGGTGACACGATCCTGTGATGGATCTGTTTCCAATCCATCCACTTTCTGAGGTAGCGAAGCAAGAACCCTTTTTCCCATTTCCATTTCTACACCCAATAATGCTTGGCGTGCTGCATACCTTGCATCACCAAAATTGCCCGACGTAAAAGCTGAACGGGCGGCAGTGAGATTTTTCCTAACATCTGGAGGCGTAGATACCAGGCCTCCTCCTGAAGTATTCTGCATTCTGCTCTGCCGTGTTTCCGTTCCGGAAGAAGTAGCAGTGCCTGAGGAAGCGCCGGTAGCGGTACCCGAATTATCTTCCCCAAATACTTTGTTGACAACCTTGTCTTCCGCCTTATCCTTCAGTTTCTTTAACAGATTCTGCGAATGAAGCGGGCTTTGTGTAAGCATTGAAGACAAGAGGAAGAACAGTACATAAAAAATGTATTTCATAGATAGTTGTTTAGATAATGTAAAGGTATTTTAAACCCGATACAATTCCTATTAAAATATCACATTGATTTTCTTGAATTTCAGAAATCTTAAAAGGCTTTTACACTTATGGCTTAGCTTGCTTGTGCGACTTGATACCTGATCGTGCGTCTTACCCCTCAGTTTTCACAGACTCCGTCTGAT
>CAZJQN010000112.1:0-10700 GCA_964548125.1 uncultured Bacteroidales bacterium
ATAATGAACCCGGCCTCAGCCCACACCAATCGTGGACGTCCACCCCACAGGCTTGTTCAGAGCCAGAGCATGAGCAAGAGCTAAATTCCGTTTCAAAAATGGAATTTCCTTTAAAAATAATTTTGCTCTAATCATGTCGGTTTTAACCCACAATACGCATTATACAATGCCTATTGTGCCTGTTAGGCCGATTTCACTTACTTCCATCGGGGTTAACCCGGTTGAATTTGTTAATTCATGGTACTTGGATTCATAGCGTGATCTCGTGCAGGAAAAAGGAAATTTCCAGTTGATTTCCCATTTCAGATGTCCCATTTCCCGTTAAATGTAATTTTAATTTTCATAACTTATTCTCGTACAGGGAATAGGAAATTTACAGGGTTGCCAACAATGACAACAACGACAACAACGACAACAATGACAACTGTATTTATTAAGCTTCTGTGAATTCTAAGACAAAAACAAATTATCAAGCATAAATGTTCGTCTATAAATTCAGACAAATGAAAAACCCAAAACCCACAATCGCTTTTCGGCTTCCATTACCGAAACCAGGTATTATGTATGGATTCATCTATTCCGGATGCCCTGAATAAAGAAGCACCCGCCCTGCCACCGACCAGCCAATAAAAAAATGCGGAAACACCTCCGCTCGGATCCCTGCCTTGGCCTCCAGCCAGTGGCTCCCAAACGAAATCTGCCTGATCTCGGTCACCATGGCCGGCCAGTATCCGGCAAAAATCTGTACCTCCTCAGCCCGATAGTGCATGGATGAAAAAGCATACCGTAACCCGATAAGAATCTGGTCATTGCCCGGAAACTTGTCCCGCCCGAGCACATTGAAATCCACCCCACCCCTGGCAAACCACCCCGCGGAAGCATACCTGAAATTAGATCCATTGTATTTTGCTGACGAAATACCCCCCTCTGCAACAGCATACCTGTTCTTGCCTATACGGTAACTGCCGAAAACTTCAACCGCATTCTCCTTGCTGCCATATATGCTTTTGGCAAAAGGGAGAATATCCAGCCCTACCCATGCCCGCCGCAGTGTATCTTTCTGAGTTTTTGCCGGCATGCAGGAAAGAATGAAAAGACTAAAAATATATATTGATGTTCGTAACATTATCGGTTGTGACAACAGATTGTATAATACGCAAGGAATCTGCCAGATGACCCCTTAAAGAAGCCTGAATCAATCGGTAATACATCACAAAACCACATTCGTAAGAAATCAGATGGGGTTGCCTTGTATAAACCAACATAAGCGTATCAACATCAGCTCTGCAGGTTAAAACAAATCCTGTTGAATCGGATGAGGGATTCAGTGGCAGCGAAACCTTACTGACGTTAGCTGAATCGTACAGGAGGGAATCGGAGTGTGATAATCCATATACGCTAAGATCTGGTAAGGTTGTATCATGTTCTGTTTTTGGAAAGGTTGTCCGGAAGGAAACCACCAGATAAACATCTCGGGATTGTTTACAAGCATTGTCTCCTGTACAAGAATTAACCAGAAAAAAAATAATAGCAGCGAAAATGAACGGAAGAATCAATACCTTTCCGGAATGGCAGAGAATATTTCTAAAAAAACAGCGGAAACATTTCCGGAACATACAGCAAATTTTATTTTCTGCTAGCCATTGTTTTATGCAATAATTCTGCAAAACGGTGAACATCTTCTTCACAGGTATCCCAGGAGCACATCCACCTTACTTCTGACCGCATTTCATCCCAAACATAGAAAAAATATTCCTTTTGCAGTACCGGAATTACCTCAGGAGGCACTATAGCAAAAACACCATTTGCCTGCACGGGCTGAGTAATTTCAATTCCCGGTATTTTTCCGACTTCCTTTTCCAACATTTTAGCCATATAATTGGCATGTTCTGCCAAACGTTTCCATAGGTCATTGGTGAGGTAAGCTTCGAATTGCGCAGCGATAAAACGCATTTTTGAAGCAAGCTGCATGCCCTGTTTTCTGATATATTTAAAATTCTCTGCCAGACGGCTGTTGAGAAAGACAATAGCCTCACCATACATAAGGCCATTTTTGGTTCCGCCAAATGACAGGATATCCACACCGGTACCGGCAATCATCTCACCGAAAGAGCAGGAAAGAGAAACAGCCGCATTGGCCAATCGTGCTCCGTCGACATGCAGCAGCATTCCGTATGAGTGTGCCAGATTAGCCAGTTCACTGATCTCCTGAAGGGAATATACTGTACCCAATTCCGTAGCCTGAGTAATGGAAATTACTCCTGGTTGCGAATGGTGTTCAAATCCAAACCCATGCAGATGCTTCGCAACCTGATCGGGCGTTATTTTGCCGTTTTTTGTGGGAATGGAAAGAATTTTACAACCAGTAAACCGTTCGGGAGCTCCGCATTCATCGGTATGAATGTGCGCCGTTTCGGCACATATAACTGAATTAAACGGTCTGGTGGCGGCAGTTAATCCGAGCACATTGGCTGCTGTTCCGGTAAAGACAAAAAAGACTTCACACGAAGCGCCAAAAATTTCTTTCATTTTTGAAATGGCACTTACAGTATAAGGGTCGTCACCATAAGCTATACAATGCCCGTCATTGACCTTCTGCAGAGCCTCCATAACCAGAGGATGCACGGGGGCATTGTTGTCGGAGGCAAAACCACGCTTCATAACCGATGGGATTTATTACAGAAGCTACGTTTATTTTTGTGCCTGGAACTCATAGTTCTGGCGAAATAGTGAATTGTCACCGTTCAATAACAACCTGTAAAAAGCACAAAAGCCGGAATCCAGGTATTTTCCTGCATACCGGCTTCATCTGCTAAAAAGGTTCTCAGAGTTTTGCGCTGATAAGGAAGGTAGCAGCAAAAGAAATGATAGCGTACAGCTCGGGGAATACCGCAAGAATCATGGTGTTTCCGAACACATCATTTCCGCTTCCTATGGCAGCAATACCGTTGGCGCAAACCTGACCCTGCTTGAGGGCTGACATAAGACAAACGAAGCCCTGGGCCAGTCCGGCGGCAAGAATTGCTATAGCAGCAGCCATTGTCATTTCAGGGGTAATAACTCCTTTATTGAGGATGATAAAGAAACCGGCAAATCCATACAGACCCTGGGTACCCGGAAGAGCACTCAGTAACATATAACTTCCGAAAGCGTCCGGATTCTTTTTCAATGCTCCAATTGTGGCATTACCACCCATAACAACCCCAATAGCACTGCCAATCCCTGATAACCCAACCATTATTGCCAGACCAAGGTAGGCCAAAATAACAGGTGCATTTGATACTACAGCATTCATAGAATTATGTGTTAGTTGATAATTTTGAAAATGGTTTATATTCTTTTCCACCACCGGCAAAACCGGCATTTTTATAAAATTCAACGAAGGTAAGACGCATGGGATGGACAAAACTTCCCAGTGCCGAAAGCAACAGATTCAGTGTATGCCCTGCCGCCAGAAGAAGGATAAAAAACAACCATCCGATGTAGGGGATGTTGAGTAACTGCAGAGAGATGGCGTTGAAGACAAATCCGAGAATGGAACTCGACATGGCCAGAGCAAACAAACGGATGTAGGAAAGCAGATCGCCGAAAATGCCGGTGACCACTCCGTATGAATCCCAGATTCCGAGACCAACCCGTGCAAAAACGTTTTTGTCAGGATTATTAAAGAAGAAAACAAGCACCGCTCCTGCCCCCAGGCATGCGTACATAACAGGTTTAACTTTTTCCTGGTCGAACCATCCTGCTTTGCTGCCCAGCATAAAAAAGGCCAGACTCAGGATAATCCATATCCATCCAAAAGTTGACAGGGCATATTTAAACCCTTTCTGAATAATCAGATTGGCCGCTTTGAGACACATGCCGAAAACAATCTGAATAGCACCTATTATAAGGGAAAGAGTAAAAATGCCCATGGAATCGAGCATGATAAAGCGGAAATAATTGATAAAACGGTAATCCGATTCCGCGTACCGTGTAAGAATGCCCTTGTATTTGTCCAGAGCTTCAGGCCCCAGAGCATTTTGCAGGGCGGCTATATATTCATCCCTGGCTGAAAAGTGCTGGTTGATAAGGGATGTAATTTTCTCCAGAATTTCGGCCGGAATGTTCTGCTGCCTGAAAACCTCAAGGGAATGGGCAGTAATGGTATATCCTGTGTCGAGCAGATTAACACCGAAAAAGGTACCTGTAACGATTCCCATCAGAACAGTAGCTGCGCCGAGGAATTGTGCCAGAGTAACCAGCGAGCGCATTTCCGGTTTCAGACGTTTTTTAAAAAGCGTTGCGGCAATGAGTATCAGAAGTCCGTATCCAGCATCACCCAGACAGAAACCGAAAAAGAGCATAAAAAATGGTGCAAAAAATGGTGTCAGGTCCAGCTCTCGGTATGCAGGGAGAGAAAACAGTTTTCCTATCGGTTCAAACAGACGGGCAAACTTATTGTTGCTTAGAAGGATTGGAACGTCCTTATCTGCAGGATCTACTTCTTCACGGAAATAGTAAACCGACGTATTTTGAAGGTATTCAGCTAGTTTGTTTTCGCGGTCCGCGGGCACGTATCCTTCCAGCACAATAACCTTATTATATGCTTCCGGTGTGCCTGCCTGCCGGGCCATATAATACTGATACTCTGAAGCAATTTCCCGGTATGCTGATTCAAGAAGCGGTAATCCCTGAACGGCCTCATCAAGGCGCTTTTCAATTTCAGCTTCACGTTGTTCCAGCCTCTCCAGTTCCCTGCGAAGTTCAGTAAGATTCCGGCGTGGCAACCGCGGGTGGTCGGCTTCAATCAAAATCTCTTCCCCCGGTTTGTGAAATACTACAAAATGAAGCTGTCCATTTACATTACTGATTTCGGCTATGTGGTATTTTTCATTCCATTCAGGTTGAAATCTTCGGGCCGGACAGATGAAAAATGCCGTCTGAATACCAGCTTCTGAAAGCCTTTCCAGCGATTCCCAATCGAAATCACCCCATGGTGTCAGACTGTCTATATCTTTCTTTATCTGCTGTTTCCTGATCTTAATTGTATCACGCTCTTCAATAAGAGCAGTTATCTCGTCAGCCAGAGAATAGGCGTTCTCAAACGAAACCGGGGATGATTCTGTAGTCTGTCTTTTTTTCAGCAAACGGATAATTTTATCCAGCTGATTCATTTTTCTGAAAAGCTCCCGGATGGTTTCATTATCCTCGCCTGTCGGCCGCATGTGAATGTGCAGTACGCCGAGGTCCTGCAGTTTTTTCAGGAACTCGTCGTATTCCCTGTGGTAAATCAGGAACGAATATTTCAGCATGGGAATAATCATGACTGAACCTCCCCTTGCATTTGACGTTGCTTAATAATTTTCTGAGCCGATTTTGAAAGGTTTTCCTCGTCTTCCATAAAGCGCTTAATCTTCCTTATGGCATCTTCGTAGCCCGGAATCTGGACTTTTTCATAAAGGTTTACTTTCTGAGTCGTTTTCTTCCGGGCGTAGTCCAGAAGTTCCATTTTGGAACGAAAGAATTCTTTTTCAATGGCAATGGAAGCAAGCTCCTTAAGAATCTCAATACCGTCGAGGAACCAGAAAGGTTGACTAAAAAGATGAAAAGGACGTGTTTCGAACAGAATTTCTTCAAGTACCGGTGTTTTTACCCCAGCTATTTTCTTTATGGAGAGACGAACATCCTTTATAATAATAAGATCGGGGCGAAATTCACTCCACAATCGGGCCATATGATTATACTGAGCAATCCTTGCTTCGAGTTCATTTTCGAGCTGCTGCATTCTATCCTTTGCGCGCTTAACCTCCATCCGCAGGGCAGACTCCTTATTCTGAAGAGTGGGCAATGCGCGTTGCCGGATGCGCAGTTGTTTGTTCAGCGCCTGAAGTGCGGTTTTATTGTATTGAAACTTAATAGCCATGACAACACCTGCTTATCAGATTTTGGGCCAGTATTTTTCAACAAATTCGTTTTTAATACCAACTTCCGATTTGGTAAAATGCTTGCTAAAAAGATTCCATGCAATATTCAACATGGTGGTGGTATCCACATTGACATCAATTGCCAGCAAACTTTCGGAATATTCCTTTGCAAAGCGCAGGCATCGTTCGTCGTAGTCAGTAAGATCAAAACCGTTTTCCAGCTTGGTACGTGCATTGGCGGCATCGGCATAAAGACGCACCGCCGCATTCATTACCTGGGGATGGTCTTCGCGGGTTTGTTTTCCTATAACCAGCTGTTTCAGACGAGACAATGACCGGAAGGGATCAACAATGACTTTGCCGATTTCAGTATCGCGCCGAAGAAAGAGCTGACCCTCGGTTATATAACCGGTATTATCAGGGATAGCATGGGTAATATCACCACCGGAAAGTGTGGTAACAGCAACGATGGTAATGCTTCCTCCGTCAGGAAACTGAACAGCTTTTTCGTAAATCTTGGCCAGATCGGAATACAACGAACCGGGCATACTGTCTTTCGAAGGAATCTGGTCCATACGATTCGATACAATCGAAAGGGCATCGGCATAAAGGGTCATGTCAGTTAGCAGAACCAGAACTTTTTCTTTCTTGTCCACCGCAAAGTATTCAGCAGCTGTCAGTGCCATATCGGGTACCAATAGCCTTTCTACGGGAGGATTTTCAGTAGTATTGACAAAGGCTACGATGCGGTCGAGCGCTCCTGCATTCTCAAATACATTGCGGAAGAACAGGTAATCGTCGTTCGAAAGTCCCATTCCGCCCAGCACAATTTTATCGGCTTTTGCCCTGAGGGCGACGAGGGCCATTACCTGATTGAACGGCTGATCCGGGTCAGCGAAAAAAGGTATCTTCTGACCGGTAACGAGGGTATTGTTCAGGTCAATGCCGGCAATACCGGTAGCAATAAGTTCTGACGGTTGCTTACGTCGAACAGGATTCACAGAAGGCCCGCCAATCTGTCTTTCCTGGCCCAGAACAGCACCGCCTCCGTCAATAGGTTCGCCATAAGCATCCAGAAAACGACCGGCCAGATCGTCACTCACCCTCAGAACAGGGGGATGTCCCATGAAAATCACTTCGGCATTTGTAGGAATGCCTTCGGTGCCACTAAATACCTGCAAAGTGACCTGGTCGTTGATAATCTTAACCACCTGAGCCAGACGTCCATGTACCAGGGCTAATTCATCATAACCAACACCTGTTGCCTGAAGAGAACAGGTAGCCTTGGTAATCTGTGTGATTTTTGTGTATATCTTCTGAAAAGCTTTCTTTTCCATCACGCTATTTTTCTTTCGTTGATAATGGCATGTAATTCTTCTTCATATTTTTTGAACTGTTCCGACTGGAATTCAGAGTAGTTCATCTGCTTAAACTGGTTGATAATACGTTTGAAGAAGGTACCAACCTCCTCGAATGTTTCAAACTGAAAACGAGTGTGGTATACTTCGAGCACTTTATTGAGCATATACTCCTGGCGTGGCAGAGGAGTTGACTGATCAATTTTATCAAATGCATCCTGCTGGAGGATGATAAAATCAACAACCTCAGCTTTCCAGAACTTTTCGTGATAATCGATAGGAACACCGTCATCGCCAAGAATATTGATCTGCTCAGCTACTTCCCTTCCGCGCTGGAGAATATCGCGGGCCAGAAGAACATTATTCAGCCAGTTTTCCGCAATATGGTGTTTTAAGTATTCCTGCACTTCTTCATATTCGAGATACTTGGAATAACTTTCCAGAGGATCAATAGCCGGGTACCTCTTGCTGTCGGCCCGCTGCTGTGATAGAGCATAGAAGCAGCGTGCAGCCTTCTTGGTCGACTCCGTCACCGGTTCTTTGAGGTTTCCTCCGGCAGGAGAAACCGTACCAATGAAGGTAATGGAACCAGTTTCGCCATTATTCAGATACACAAAGCCTGCACGTGCATAGAAATTGGATATAATTGCAGGCAGGTCCATCGGGAAGGCATCCGGTCCCGGGAGTTCTTCCATACGGTTCGACATTTCGCGCAATGCCTGTGCCCAGCGGGATGTTGAATCAGCCAGCAGCAGAATTCGGAGCCCCATGGAACGATAATATTCTGCAATCGTCATAGCAGTATATACCGAAGCTTCCCTGGCTGCCACCGGCATATTTGAAGTATTGGCAATGATGGTGGTACGTTCCATAAGTTTTCTTCCTGTACGGGGATCTTCCAGCTCGGGAAACTCGGTAAACAGCTCCACTACCTCATTGGCACGCTCACCGCAGGCGGCAACAATTACCATATCAGCTTCGGCCTGTTTCGACAAAGCATGCTGAAGAACAGTCTTCCCGCAACCAAAAGGACCGGGAATGAAACCGGTACCTCCTTCCACAATTGGATACAAGGTATCAATTACCCTGATACCTGTCTCCATCAGTTTAAAAGGTCTTGGTTTTTCTCGGTAGGCCTTGATAGGAACTTTAACCGGCCATTTCTGAACCATGGTGACGGGATGTTCATTGTTTTCACTATCAACCAGTACGGCTACGGTTTCGCTGATGCGGTAATCGCCCTCAGGCCTTAATTCTTTTACCTTGTAGGTACCCTGAAATTTGAAGGGGACCATAATTTTGTGGGGAATCCAGTTTTCTCTCACCTCCCCTATCCAGTCGCCGGCACGTACTGTCTGTCCAACCTTAGCCAGAGGAACGTAATGGTATATAGTTTCTTCATCGAGAGCAGGGGTATATTCTCCACGCTGAAGAAACACGCCAGTCATTTTGTTCAGGTCGTTCTGCAATCCGTCATAGTTTTTTGACAGAATGCCAGGCCCCAGGGTAACTTCGAGCATATGACCCTGAAATTCGACAGGAGCACCCACTTTCAGGTTGCGGGTACTTTCAAAAACCTGAACATAGGCCAGATCGCCGATAACCTTAATGACTTCGGCCATCAGCAAAACGCCGTCCAGATTGATATAGCAGATTTCGTTCTGCGCAACAGGGCCATGGGTTTTGACAATGACCAGGTTTGCAATAATTCCGGTAACATTTCCTTGCGTCAACATATCTGATTCTATCGATTATTTTTTACGTTGAAATTCTTCGGGCAACTGATATGATTTTTCCATTTTTTCGAGCAATTCACGGAACAAGCTCTCACCGGCAGGCCGTTCGAGGCGGAACCACCTAAGAGCAATCATCAACCGGAGGAGGTAGCCAAGAATCTTCTCAATATCAAAATAGTGAAAAAATACGGCTTCCTCAATAAACTCCCAGCGGAGTAAATCGAGTTTTTTCTCCCTTTCCAGCAGATCGGGCAGTTCACAGATCTGCAGAATTTTTTCTATTTGATCCAGTTCAGAAGCCAGCCCAAAATCGCGGGCAGGATTACGCACAAGCTGGACATTGACGGGATTGTCCCCGATCAGCTCCGGTGCAATTTCCCGTCCGAAGCGCCTGCAATTTACAGCCGTCACTATGTTTCTCAGCGTAAGATCAAAAGCCGACCACTTCTGAAGAAAATCGTTAGGTACTTCAGCCATCATGGCATAATACCCTTCCAGAAGCATACGCTCCGTATCAAGCTGATTGCGGTCGGTGTTTTCATCGTACCAGCGCCTGATCAGGCTGACAAGATAAGGTTCAATGCGCGAAGGTTCCGGTATAATAGCATCCAGGTTCCGGATCTCTGCTGCAAAATCCTCGGGGATATAATTGCCAAGTACATCAAAATCATCCGAACCGTCTTTCAGATAGCGAATAAGGTTCTGATGGTCAAAAGGAAGAAAAACCATATGAACCAGCCTGTAATCAGCGGGGTGCAGTTCTTCCTTCAATTCCTGCCGGAAGGTCTCCAGGGTCTGGGTAATCTTTCCTTCATCAAACAGCAAATCGGGCAGTCCTGCAACGAAACAGTGGTATTCTCGCCGGAACATGTCCTATTTCTCAAATAAATAATCCATTAACCTTGGTTTGAGATAATCCCGCAGGAAATTCTCAAATACTTCATCGGTAAAGCTGATCCGGAAAGATCCATCAGCCGGAGTAATTTCAAATCCTGATTTGAGGGTTTCGTCGAATTTGAGCTCCAGCCCCTTCTTAAGAAGATCAGCAGCTTTGGAGAAGAAAAATTCGCGTAATTCTTTTTCTCTTGATGCCGGTAAAAGAACAACCAGATCGGTTTTTCCCGTTTTATCAGGTGACCAATTGGCGGCAACAGCCAGAAGAATGTCACGGATAAAAGTCGGATCATCTGGAATCCCTTTTACAGCCTGCGAAGTAACCTTTTTACTTATGAGATCAGTAATTTCCTGTCGCAGATTGTTCATTGCCTGACGCATGGAAAGCCGGAGTTCAGCCATAGTATTTTCACGCATTTCAACAGAAGTCTTTTTGGCTTCTTCAAGAATGCGGCTTTCCTCTGCCCTGGCTTTTTTAATAATCTCTTCTGCCTGGGCTTTTGCAGCCGAGATAATTTTCTCTGCTTCCTGATTGCCCTTTTCAAGGCCTTCTCTGTAAATCTTTTCCGTAAGTTCCTGCAGTCGGTTGTCCATGAAAAATGGTTTTTAAATCGGGGGTCAAATATACCATAAAAAGAATTTATGTTATGATTGTAACAATAAAAATCGAAGATGATTTTTGTCATCCCGCCAGAAAAAATTTTTAAATTTGAATATTGTTTATACATTTGCACCCCGAAAAAAGGAACCCGATTCAGTAGCTCAGCAGGTAGAGCACATCCCTTTTAAGGATGGGGTCCTGGGTT
>CAZJQN010000113.1:0-10644 GCA_964548125.1 uncultured Bacteroidales bacterium
GTTCCATCGGGGTTAGCCCGGTTGAATTTGTTAATTCATGGTACTTCGGTTTAACATTCTGAAGTGTTATTTGATACCCGTTCTATTTCATCCTCCTTTAACAAGGGCTCTCCCTTATAACGTAAAAAAAGTTGAACAACGGCAAGAACATCTTTCTCGCAATATATCACAATCCTTTGCAGATCATGCATTTGCCAGTAAACCTGACTTACCTGACTGCCGTCAATATCATCCTTGGGGGTAGGGATGCCAAAGAGATGTGTAAGAAGATCCAGCGATGTAAAGCTCTTGAAATCTCCGAAACGCCACATTTCCATCGTATCAAGAAAATTTACTTCCCAGGGTTTCTTCCCAGAAACATCGAGAACAGATGGCAAAGTAATGCCGTTAACCAGCATTCTTCGCGCAATGTAAGGAAAATCAAACTCTTTGCCATTATGTGCACACAAGTAAATCTGCCTGCTCTGAGAAAAACGGTTGAGCAACTGCTGAAATTTTTTGAGTAATTCGGATTCATCATCCCCGTAAAACGACTTGATACGGACAGTTCTTTTACCGTCCTTTACCGACAGATGTGCCACCGAGATACAGATGATTTTCCCAAATTCCGCATAAATCCCGGCTCGCGAATATACATCCTCCGCGGTTTCATTTTCCTTTCTGAAATGTGATGATTTCCTTTCCCATAGACGTTGAAAATCTGGATCCATTTCATTAAAAGCGGGATAAGCCGGAACTGTCTCAATGTCGAGAAAAAGAATTTGATCAACGGGATAAGTTTCAAGCATACTTTTTTATTTAAACAAATCTAAAAATATAAATTTTCGTTTGTATATAAGATGTATCCGCAAGGTTTTTCTGCTCGGGTTATTTTTGATATTTTCGCGGCATAAAAAAATAACAGATGCCAGGTTTATATCCGCTGAAGTTCAAACCCATATTCAAACCATATATTTGGGGAGGAAGTCGTTTACAGACATCGCTGGGTAAAAAAATACCAGGTTATCCCACGGCCGAAAGCTGGGAAATATCAGGAGTCAAGGGAAATGTTTCCGTTGTTTCAGAAGGATTTCTTAAAGGAAATACCCTTCAGGAACTGGTTGAGGTATACATGGGAGATCTAGTTGGGGATAAAATATACGAACGTTTCGGAATTGAATTCCCTCTGCTGATTAAATTCATCGATGCCAACCAGGATCTGTCCATCCAGGTACACCCTGATGATGAAACCGCACGTATGCGTCATAAGGCTTTTGGAAAAACAGAGATGTGGTATGTGCTTGAAGCAGATGAGGGTTCAGGACTTTATTCAGGTTTCAGAAAAAAGGTTACACGCGATGAGTACTTGCATCATCTTGAAAACGGTACCCTTTCTGAAATTCTGAACTGGGAAGAAGCTCATCCGGGCGATGTTTTTTTTATTCCTGCCGGAAGAATACACGGTATTGGCAAAGGAATTTTACTGACTGAAATTCAGCAAACCTCTGATATTACATACCGCGTGTACGACTGGGATCGGGTTGACAAAGAAGGCAAGCCCAGACCTCTTCACACTGACCTTGCCCTTGACGTTATCAATTTCGAGGACACCGGCCCGTTCAAGACTATTTACAATCCTCGCCCCAACCAAACTGTCAAGCTTGTCCACTGCCCGTATTTTACAACCCAACGCCTCGATGCTGATCAACCAATGACCCGGGACTATTTTGCTCTTGATTCGTTCGTTATCTATATTTGTGTTTCAGGTTCCTTTACCATCCATTTCAATGAAGAGAAACCCGTCTCTCTGTTGCGGGGGGAGACTCTTCTTATACCGGCTGAAATCAAGCAGGTTACTCTTACGCCTGAAGGTAAGGGAACCCTTCTGGAAGTTTTTATTTTATAACCAGACGAATGAATTAACAATTAAACATTTGCGGCATGAAAATAACGGAGGCAGAATTTAAGGGGTCATTTACGGAGTGGCGAAAATGTCCTCCTGCCGATTTCCCCGAATTTGCCTTCATCGGACGTTCCAATGTCGGAAAGTCTTCTCTGATTAATATGATTTGCAACAGGAAAAACCTTGCCAGGACTTCATCAACACCCGGAAAAACTTTGCAAATCAACTTTTTCCTCATCAACCGGAATATCTATTTTGTTGATCTTCCGGGATATGGATATGCCCGAATTCCAAAAAAAGATAGACTCCGCATTGCGGGAATAACAAAAGATTACCTGAAAAACAGAAACAGCCTCACAAATGTATTTTTACTGATTGATATCCGCTTGCCCCAGCTTGATTCCGACAGAATGTTCATGGAATGGATGGCCACTGAGAGTATTCCTTTTTCCATTGTGTTTACAAAGGCCGACAAGCTTTCCCAGTTTCAACAGAAAAATAATGTGGAGAAATACACAACAAAACTACTTGAACGATGGGAGGAACTTCCTCCTGTTTTTATTACTTCGGCAACAAATAAAACTGGAAAAGAGGATTTGCTGAGGTATATAGAAGAACTGTCATTGATACCGAAAAGAAATTCTTCATAATTAATCAGGATTCTTACCTTTGCATGCCGTAAGATTTAACGATTAATTAACGACTGATTAAATAACGGTTACATGAAACCCAGGTTTCCGATCAAATTTTTTTCAGGCGAAGGATCACGCCATCTGGCTGAAGAGATTGCCCGTCATTTTGGGACGCAATTAGGACAGACGAATATGCTCCGGTTCAGCGATGGAGAATTTCAACCGGCCTATCTGGAATCAGTGCGAGGTTGTATTGTATTCATTATTCAGTCAACCAACCCGCCAACTGACAATCTTATGGAACTTCTGCTAATGATTGATGCGGCTAAGAGGGCATCAGCCTATCAGGTCGTTGCTGTTATTCCATATTTCGGCTATGCCCGCCAGGACCGGAAAGATCGTCCCCGTTCATCTATTGGTGCTAAACTTGTTGCCAATCTGTTGTCGGCTGCCGGTGTAGACAGGATCATGACCATGGATCTCCATGCTGACCCAATTCAGGGTTTTTTTGATGTACCGGTAGATCATCTGTATGCTTCGGCCATATTTGTACCTTATATCCAGAGCCTTAATCTTCCCAACCTTGCAATTGCCGCACCCGACATGGGTGGAACTAAACGGGCTAATGCTTACGCCCGCTTCCTTAAAGCCGATATGGTTATCTGTTACAAGCTCAGAAAAAAAGCTAATGTAGTTGACGAAATCAAAGCAATTGGCGACATCAAGGGTAAGAATATTGTGATCGTAGACGATATGATTGACACGGCCGGGACAGCCTGCCTCGCTGCTGAAATGCTAATGAACGACGGAGCGGAAAGTGTGCGCATGGTCGCTACCCATCCTATCCTTTCAGGTCCCGCTTACGAACGTATCGAAAATAGCCCTCTTGTAGAAGTGGCCGTTACTGATACAATACCCCTGCGCCAGACCAGCCCGAAAATTAAAGTACTTTCTATTGCAGGCCTTTTTGCAGATGTGATCAATAAAGTGCATAATTTTGAATCAATTAGTTCTAGTTTTATTTTTTAATACTATATTTGCGCCTCCTAAAAAAGGGATAACAATCGTGTAATGGGGAATCAGAGCAATTGTCTGATTCTGAGTAGCACAACATAATAATTGTTCATCCATAAACATTATGAAAACAATTGAAATTAAAGCAGAGGCAAGAAAAGACCTCGGGAAAAAGGAAACAGAAAAATTGCGTAAGCAGGGCATGGTACCTGGTGTACTCTATGGCGGAAACGAAACAGTGCATTTTTACGTGCCTGAAAACAGTCTGCGCCATCTTGTGTACACACCAAATGTTTATATTGTCGATCTTTCCCTTGACAACCGCAACACAAAAGCCATCCTTCAGGATATTCAGTTCCATCCTGTTACCGACCGCATTCTTCACATCGACTTCAAGGAAGTGTTTGATGACAAACCGGTAGTCATGCGAATACCGATCAAACTTACCGGCAGTTCAGTCGGTGTACGCGCTGGCGGTAAACTGAAGCAGAGTGTGCGTTACCTGAAGGTAAAAGGACTTATTAAGGATCTTCCTGATAATCTTACTATTGACATTTCTAACCTGAATATTGGGAAATCAATCCGGGTAGGAGATCTTTCCTTTGAAAATATTGAACTCCTTGACAACAAGCGTCTGCAGGTTGTTTCGGTTCAGGTAACCCGTGCTGTGGTTGAAGAGACTCCCGGAGCTGCACCTGCCGAAGGTGCTGCAACTGAAGGTGCTGCCCCTGCCGCTGAACAGCCAGCTAAGGAAGCGCCTCAGCAAAACAAATAATTTGCTCACTGATATTCTTCCATGCTTCGGTATCTAATGACTGAATTAAGTGCTGAAGCATGGATTTTTACTATCAGTGAACCTGATTTGATGTAAGCTTTACAACTTTTCAACAGGAATTCCGTGAAGTATCTGATTGTTGGACTGGGAAATCCGGGTGATGAGTACAGCGAAACACGCCATAATATTGGTTGGAAAATTGCTGATGAATTGGCTTCTTCGCTGAATTCATCGTTTGAGGATAAGCGTTTCGGTTTTGTGGCCCTAGCTGCTTTCAAGTCCCGTACCCTGGTAATCCTGAAACCAACAACCTTCGTCAATCTCAGCGGAAGAGCCGTCAATTACTGGCTTGCCCATGAAAAAATTGAGCCGGATCATTTATTAATTATGGTTGATGATCTGGCCTTGCCCTTCGGAACCATTCGTATACGTCCGCGGGGAGGAGACGGAGGGCACAATGGTCTTATCCATATTACCCAGATTCTTGGTCATCAGAACTATGCCCGCCTTCGTTTCGGTATAGGCAATGAGTATCCTTACGGACGGCAGGTTGATTACGTTCTAGGAACCTGGACGGAAGAAGAGCGATCCCTTCTGCCTGAACGAATCAAACTTGCCTCAGATGCTGTAAAGAGTTTTGTTACCATAGGTATAGAGCGTACTATGAACCTTTACAATAAGAATCATACTCCCGGCCTTACCAGGGAAGCTGGCCAGCAGTAAAAATCTGTTCCTTCCTTCCCTGTTATTTATTACCTGCTGAAAATCTGTTAATTCCCGTGCAGGTATTTATCCTCATTCTTATTATCTTTGGGTTTTCTATGATAAAAGAGGTACGAATTGACAAATGGCTCTGGGCCATGCGGATCTATAAAACCCGAAGCCAGGCAGCTGCAGAATGCCTGAAAGGAAGAATTCTGACAGAAGGTACCGAAGCCAAACCTTCCCGCCTCGTGCGTATCAACGACCTGGTTATTGTTAAAAAGCCTCCTGTTATCTATACCTATCGCATAAAACAACTTACCGATAAAAGGTTACCGGCAAAGGACGTTCCCTTATATCTTGAAAACCTGACTACGGAAGAAGAACTCGCCAAACTTGACATGGTAAAACTCACCGGCTTTGCTCATCGTGAAAAAGGAACAGGAAGGCCAACGAAAAAAGAACGGCGCGAAATGGATCGTCTAAGAGGCTTATATTAGTTGCATAAATAATATTTTTCTAAATGCTGATAGCCAAAGAAAAACGCCGCACCAACATTGCTGAATATCTGCTCTACATGTGGCAGATCGAAGATATTATCAGAGCTTATGATTTTTCTATCGAAAGAATCAATAAAGAACTGATCAGCCAGTATGACCAGCCTTCTGAAGTAAAAAAACAAATCCGCGACTGGTATAAGCAGCTGATTGACATGATGAAAGAGGAAGGGATTGAAAAGCAGGGACATCTGCGGTTTCTCACCAATTTAGTCGCTGAACTCAATGATTTTCATCTCAGACTCCTTTCTTCCCCAAAAGAAACCGTGTATAGGGAGCTTTACAAACAGGCAGGACCAGCAATTCAGGCACTCGGATCTAAAATACCCGGCTACAAGATGAGCGATCTCGAACTATGCCTCAACGGCCTTTACGGTTTGCTTATGCTCCGGCTTAGCAAAAAAAACGTTACTGACGAAACCACGGAAAGTATGCAATCCATCAGCCGTATGATTGCCTATCTTGCCGACCGGTTCAGGAAATTTGAACAGGGTGATTATGAATTATAGTGCCATCCAATAACCTACCCCTGAATTTGCCTGCAAAAGTCATACAGGCATTAGCCTTTCCAAACCACTGATACCGGTGCAAAGCGATCCAGCGGTATATTCTGTTACGCACCATTTGCGGAATAAGATAAAAAATCGTAGCTAAATTCCAGGGAAATCCCATCAATCTGGCAATTTTGAGAACGGCATCGAAATAGAGAAAAACTTTACCGTGGTAGAGCAGGATCAGTGATTCCGATTTTTTTGAGTAACCATTCAAGCCAGGTTGATTTTTCAGTGCAGTTGACTGAAGAGCAATAAAATAAAAGGGAATCCCCTTTTCGCGTTTCAGAATAAACTGAACTGCCCGGTTACAAAGAAGGCAGGTATCGTCAAAAAGAATTACCGGGAATTTTTTAATAATATTTTCTTCCTCGAGCATGTTAGAAGAGGGTCGTTTTACTACAAACAACAAACTTACGCTCAAGTTCAAGCAGTTTGCGTTTGCGATCCAGCCCTCCAGAATAACCGGTGAGTTTGCCGGAACTTGCTATAACTCTGTGACAGGGAATAACAACCAATAGAGGATTTTTAGCAATTGCTCCGGCCACAGCCCTTATTGAATCAGGACGACCAATTTCTCTACTCAATTCGGAGTAAGATATCGTATTTCCGTAAGGTATCCGGCTTACTACATCCCAGACCTGTTTTTGAAAAATCGAACCTACGGGTGACAAAGGCAGGCTAAATGACCTGAGTTTGCCTTCAAAGTAAGCATCCATTTGCCTCACAACCTCATGGGCCAAAGCAAAATGAGGCTGCAATACATTCTCGCAGGTTCCCTCCTGAAATAAAATCTGGCAGACCGATTCTTCCGACAAACGAATAGAGACATATCCGAGCGGTGATAACCAAAGAAAATCAATCATCTCTGTCCTTCGGTTTTTATATATATCCTCATCGAACATGTTTTTTACTCATTGTTTTTTCAGACAGGAAATTATTTCCCCTATGTAGAACCTGTGAAAGTCTTGAGTTGGATAAATACGCTTAATGAGCGATTGAACATCAAATTGCGAAGGTCTGAAATCATCATGGTACAGCTTGCGGCATTCAAATACCAGCCTGGCTTCCCTGTAAATAATGTTCCCGTTGTCAGTAACTATTGGAGTCAGGCCGGTCTCCTTTACCTTATCAATGTCCCTTCCCGATTTACTCCCGCATATATTCAGAACATCACGATATGTTTCAGAAAAAAAACACAAAGTAAACCACGAACTATCGTCAGCAAATTTACGTGTATAGCGTTGCGGTCTTATAAAACAAACGGCAACCGGTTTATTCCAGAGAATACCCAAAGTGCCCCAGCTGGCAGTCATCATATTAAACTGACCGGGGGAACCGGCAGTAATCAGCATCCAGTCATCATCCATCAGATAAAACGGATTCTCGGTCAGCTTCTTTACATCAATCGGACTAAAATCTTCTGGCATAATGATGAATATTAAGTTTCCACCAAAGATAGCATTTACATAAAATCAGCAACTTAAATTTCCGGCATCTCTGACAGAAATGTTCCTAACCCATATCACGAATAAAAAATGTGGATTATGCCCAAAATGCAGCTTTTACTTTATTTCAGCAAAGCTAAACCGGATTCTTGCACAAAAGACCAACGCTCTGCCATCAATTCTGTTATTCTCCTGAAGAGTACCGGATTGAATCCATATTGAACATAGGGAAATATACGATGTTCATTTGAATGCCGGACAATCCAGTGGTATTCACCTAAAAGAGCTGAGAACGTATCAACCGGGGTTAAACAGCCCGGATAAAATAGAAGAAAGCAAAAAGATAATGTACCTTAAAAAAATGTTTAAATTAGCCGCGAAGTTGAGTGGATTACCCACGCAAATCTACATCAGGTACCAGCATATTTGATGGGTTCAGACGATTAACAGGTTCGATCAGGTTACAAATATTCATTTATATGAAAAAAAACGTAACTCCTCCTCCGGGCTATCTGTTCAGCAGAAGCTATACGAATTATGTTTTTATTCTATTGTTCTTGCTATACCTTTTTGATTATGCTGACAGGATGGTGGTTTCATCTCTCGGGCCATTTATTCAAAAGGAATGGCATCTGAATGATAAGCAGTTGAGCATGTTTTTATCTGTAGTTTACTGGTCAATTGTGGCTTTGACTTTCCCGGCATCCATTCTTGTTGACCGCTGGAGCCGGAGGAAGACAATTGGCATAATGGCTGCTTTATGGAGTATTGCTTCACTGGCCTGCGCCTTTACCAATAACTTCAGGCAGTTATTCACAGCAAGACTTTTCATCGGGGTTGGTGAATCAGGGTATGCACCAGGCGGAACTGCTATGATTGCAGGTATGTATCCTGAGAGGAAACGTTCATTGATGATGGGAATCTGGAATGCAGCCATTCCTCTGGGAAGTGCAGTGGGAGTTGCTCTGGGAGGTATCATTGCAACCCACTGGGGTTGGCGGCATGCATTTGGTTTGGTTGCGTTGCCTGGTTTTATTGTGGCTATATTATTCTTCTTTGTACGTGATTATAAGACAGTTTCATTGGTCAAGAACGGCAATAGTGCTGAAAAACAGGAAAAAATTAAAATGAGTTTAAAAGATATTGTGGCTGAGTTTTTGGAGCGTCCGTCACTTCTGTTTACTTATCTGGGAATTACCGGGGTGGTGTTTGTGACCAACTCCATCCTTTTCTGGCTCGCAACCTATTTTAACCGCATTTATGATTTACCGATGGATAAAGCAGGACCAAAAGCATCGCTGGTCATGCTGCTGGCCCTCATTGGTGCCCCCATCGGAGGCTTCATTACCGATAGATGGAAACGAACCCGTCCTAATGCACGGCTCTTATTTCCTGCCATCAGTACTTTTCTTTCGGCCATCTTTTTATTTCTGGCTTTCGTTGTGTTTTCCGGTTCACTGCAGTATATCATGCTTCTGTTGATGGGAATATGCATTTCGGCCTTCATTCCGGCAGCGGCAGCTGTTACGCAGGATCTCGTACATCCCGGCTTGCGGGCAACTTCATACGCCATTGCAGTGGTGATACAAAATTTGCTGGGATCTTCCCTGGGTCCCCTGGTGGTAGGCGCTATTTCAGACAAACATGGAATCCAGCAGGGAATGTCGATCCTTCCTTTGTTTCTGGTGCTTGCCGCCGTTCTGTTCTTTTCGGGATCGTTCAGGTACCAGCAAGATGTATCAACAGTTGAAAAAATATCTTTAGAACCTCGCTAGTGATATGCCATTCCGACCTAACCGGCATCGAATTCATCGCTTCGACTGGCTTTACTGGGTGTTAAAACCCTGGGTTACCTTTAGTTTTCGCCAATATTACAGTCGAATTACGGTTGTCGGTGCAGACAAAATCCCCGTCAATCTTCCCGTGATCTTTGCTCCCAACCATCAGAATGCGCTGATGGATGCTTTGGCGGTGCTTTATGCAACCCAAGGACAACCTGTTTTTCTTGCCAGAGCCGATATTTTCAATAATCCTACCCAGGCCCGCCTGCTGCATTTTCTGAAAATCATGCCCGTGTTCCGCATTCGCGATGGTGCAGAAAATTTGAGTAAAAACGACGAAACGTTTCAGGCGTCGCTGAGCGTTCTGCGCGACCGCCATTCATTATGCCTTATGCCTGAAGGAAATCATGGTGACAAACGGCGTCTTAGACCTCTGGTAAAAGGCATTTTCCGTATTGCCATGCTCACCCAGGAAGAACTGGGTGAATTGATTCCTGTTCAAATGGTACCTGTAGGAATCGATTATTATCACTACCAGAATTTCAGAAAACCTCTTCTTATTCAGTTTGGTGATCCCATTGATGTTTCAAAGTTCCTTCCTCTCTACCGTGAAAATAAACCCAAAGCATTCAATGCTATGCGGGATACTCTGGCAGAAAAACTCAGCCAGCTGATGATTGATATCCGGAATGATACCTTTTATGATGTTATCCAGGAACTCCGGTTTATCTATACACCTCACTTCGTGGAAAGAGACCAATACGCAGGATTCCTTTTCGACAAACATATTACTAACCTGCTTGACCGTTTCGCTCAGGATAAACCTGAAAAGATTGAACCTCTGGCAGTAAAAGTGAGAGAACTAAAAGAAGGTGTCAATAAATTGAATCTGCGGTATTGGCTTTTCAGAAAAAAAGCCTTCCAGTCTTTTCCGATAATATCATCGATTCTTCTGCTAGCATTTGGTTTTCCATTCTTTCTTTATGGCTTCATTCATAATATACTACCTTACTGGTTCCCGGTACGCTTCATCCGAATCCGAAGAGTAAAAGATCCTCAGTTTCATAGCTCCTTTAAATTTGTACTGGCCTTTCTCATGTTTCCACTTGTTTACCTGTTGTTTTTCCTGGCAAGCCTGTTTATCCTGCCCCATTTCTGGATGAATCTGTTATACCTTATAAGTTTACCTGTCGCGGGGCTTTTTGCATTCAAATATTTCATTCAATGGAAAAAAGTGGGAGGTTTTTTGCGTTTCAAAAGAATGAAAAAACGCAGAGACCCTTATCTGATGCGCCTTATACA
>CAZJQN010000114.1:0-10586 GCA_964548125.1 uncultured Bacteroidales bacterium
AAAGAAATGAAGTGGTGTTTAATAGGCAAAAGTTTACGTTAAACCGAAGTACCATGAATTAACAAATTCAACCGGGCTAACCCCGATGGAACAAAGTGAAATCGGCCTAACAGGCACAATACGCATAGCATAATGCGTATTGTGGGTTAAAACCTACAAGATTAGAGTAAAACTATTTTTAGAGGATTTCGGCTGATCATTTCCTTTCTGTTACCCGAATTATCTGGCAGGGTTAACGATAAACAACCTTAATTGTATGCTCATTTCCTCTTATAGGGGCTGTGATGTAGCAGGATGCATTCACTTTATCTTCTGTGGAAGGTACTTTTTTCCCGTCGATGGTTATGGTTGCCTGCCGGCAATTGCGAGGTAAAGGTATTCTGACCATTCCCTTTTCAAATGATCCTCTGGTACGTATCACGACGGTACGGGCAGCTGCATCGTATCGGTAACTGTAACTTACCTGATTTCCTTCATTTCCATACCCTATAGTAACATCCACTTCATTGATCCCTGCAAACAGCCAGCGGGGAGAAAGTTCCACTTCGCGAAAAAGTATGCTTTTATCTACTACTCCGGCCAACCCTTCCACAAGGGCGCTTACAAAAGCTGCCTGCCCCCATTCATTGGGAATCGCTTCCTCCTGGGCAGTTCCGTCGGTATTGACACAACCCGGGAGAACACGGTTGTTCTTATTCAGAATCAGTTCAAGCTTCTTCAGCTGTTCAACAGCAAATTCCTCCTCTCCGTTCTGGAAGGCTGCTTTTGTGAGTTCTCCGCCTACCAGCGGAAGCACAGCGCCGTTCACATACACCCCGGATTTATACCTGCCGAAATGCGGTTCAATGGGAGGATATATGCCAAACCATGCTGCCACCGATTCGGAAGATGTTTTCTTTTCCACTTCCTTGTATGCGTTTATAATCGAAGCAGACATTTCCCGGGTTGGCGCACCGCGGTTCATATCATACGTGTTCGATAAACTCAGGGCATGAATCGGATCCGTTTTGATATGTGCCGGAACCGGATCAACAGGAATAAAATGAGCATAATATTTTCCGTTCCAGCAGGTTGTATTCAACCGGTGACGGAAAAGTTCAGCCTGAAGGTTCCATTCCGTTGACGCATTTTCCTGACCTGTTACTTTAAATAATTCTGATAACTGTTTGCATGCCTGATACATACCGCTATTGTCTCCATGCATAATTCCTTTGGGAGTTTTGTCATCGTTTCCGATATGGTACAGCAGTGATTCTACTCCGGTCATGCCATCCGGCTGGGAGGTAAAATCCCATGTATCAATCGAATATGGACGCTTTACCAGCAGGTATTCCTTTGACCATCTGAGCGGATCGGTCATCAGATATTTCATGCCTTTTACCAGTACAGGAAGCCATTTATTTACAAATTCTTTGTCGCCGGAAGTCTGCCAGTAGGTATAAACACCTTCCACCAGCAGGTATTCCAGATCAGCTTCGATAGGCATGCGAAAGAAGAATAACTGCTCATTAACATCCACGTAGTAAAACTGACGGTCAAAACAGTTGGTAAAATAGAGCTGTCCTACATTACGGTTTTTATATGATTCCCAGTAATCGAAATACATTCCTGAGGCTGTCTGTCGCTGAAGAAAAAACTCCAGGTAGCTGGCCATATCTTTTTCCCAGTACTTGTATGCTTTCATGGTGTGAATATGATCCCTTATCCACGAGACAAACATCCGGCGTTCCTTTCCGTCGAGAACGACCGTACGTTGATAGCGCGGACTTTCATACAGCGTTTTTTTCAGGTCGTTCAGCAGGCCGGCATACATTCCGGCGTTTTCACTGAAATAGGTTTGTGCAACAAGAGGTAAAATAAACAGGCACAGCAAAAAAACGATGAGGAGCTTTTTCATTTTGATGAATTATTTAAGTAATTAAAATACAAAATAATATACTATTTAAATTAAATAAGAACTTTAGATTTATTCACCTATCCTGATATATATTTTTTTTTCTGTAAATCATAATGAGCCTGATGGAAGAATATTTTTTATAGAAAATTGAAAAACAATTTGAAAGAATGTATTAATTAAATTAAAACTTGAATCTATACAAGATAATTAATGATTATATTCAATCAGATAGTACATAGTCTGGTAAAGTGCGCCATTGAATGAAAAGGTATTATTCTTAACCGGTATAGTTTTATTCGTCTTTTTTCCAACGTGATCCAGTATGGTAACCACGGGTTTTTCCTTACGGTTAATGGTGATGGTACCGTTTACAGGTTCTATCAGAATAGGGCTGGTGCCGGTTGATAGCAATTCGTTATGGTTGGTATTATATTCCATTCCTGTATTCCTTGCACGGGCCATGGTAGTGAGCAACAGCCTGCCTGCATGGGCAATATCTTTGCCGGGGTCGAGACTGCTGAGAAAGATGACGGCAAATTCATTTGATGTCTGCAAAGTCACCTCGCCCAGTTTAATCGCTTTCGCAGGCGGAAATCCCACCAATGCTCTGGTACCGGGAGTATTGACGGTAAAGTACCCGCGGCCCTGCTCCGACCACATCAGCTGGCCGGTGGAGGAATACACATTTCCTGAACGTATGTAGCGGGAAAGGTCAGTTATCTCATCCGGTTCTGGCTGGTCAGTGAATGTTATCGTTACTTTTCCAACTGCCATTGCCTGCAAGGGGAAGCTTCCTTCGATTTTTTTCCGGTCCCAGTCCTGCGTAACCGTTTCCCTGAACGAAGTATTGCCTTTCAGCAAGTCTGTTAAACAAACATTGCGGTTGACTGCAGTTTCTCCTTCTGCCACATCCTTCCGGTAAATCATGTTGGTAAGGGCAGGATACAGAGCAAGCTGGGTGGGAGAGGTGGCATTGTAAATTCCTCCCAAGGGTGTTTGGATGGTAGAGGTATAATGGGGGTGATCGGTGGCAAATACATAGGAAGCATCCCATCCCTGAAGCCCCATGCCATACACGGCAATGATGGGAGCGCTTTCGGCTGTCCATTCATTCGGGATCAGGCTCATCCATTCTGAAAGAGCAAATGGCCGGTCGCTGACTTGCTGAAGTCCGGTGCCAAACAAGCCCGAACCGATGCGTGATACCATGGCTGTATTGCTGAACTTTCCCGGTCTCAGGGTATGCCCTTCGCCGCCGCCAAAATAGTTGTGCCGGTCAATATATCCTGTGAGGTAGTCAGCATGCAGGTTCAGCAAATGGGTCAATCCGGTACCGGCCTGCCAGCAGCTTCCCACAATAGGACCCCGGTAGCCGGTATTCCTGATAGCTTCAACAAACTTTTTATAGAATTTTACCTGTTCCTGGTATAAGAACTCGGCTTTGTCAAGAAAGTGCTGTTTTACCCTGCGGTTTTCCTTTATGGCCTGTTCATATTCCCATGAGAACAGACCATGGTTTGGCTGAGGATAAATGTTTTCCCGGTCCAGAGTTTCTCCTTCGCCCAGTCCTTCGTTATTCCAGGCTTTCAGAAGATTTTCCTGGGTACCGTATTTTTCCCTGAGCCATTGGCTGAATTTGCGGCAAAGGAGCTTCCGGTAGGATGGCGCCTGTTTCAACGACTCTTCAATAGCCGACCAGAAAATGTCATCTTCATTTTGAAGTTCGATAAAATTCAGGGCGGGATCCATGGCATACCGCAGACCGGTATGTGGATTAACGTGGTTGAGCATATTTACGGTTAGCTCAATGTTAATGTTTTGCAAGTCTTCAGCAAAGTTTACGAGGGCCGAAGTGGTTCCGTTCAGGTGCGACCAGGGAAAACGAGTTGAGGCAATTTCACGGTAGGCAATGAGCCGTGAGCTGTCGCCCGGAAGCACACGGTGCCCGTAGATATGCGACCATCCATAGTATATGCCGGCCTTCCGCAGAGTATAACACAGATAATCAAATTTCTCCCAGGCCGAAGGGACAATTACGGTTGAATTTATTCCGTCAGTGGCCTCCCACGTGAATTTGTGGAAACGGACGGCGTTGAAACCATATTTCGAAAGGAACTTCACCCAGGTTTCCGCCTCCAAGTTGCTCATGAAAGGACGTTCGGATGCAATATTGGTTCCCCAGAAGGAAACGGGTGTACCGTCTGCAAACACAAACCGGTCACCGTCCATTGTTACGAACCCATGTTTTCCGGCCGGTTTATCCAGCCAGTGGCTCATATCGATAACCGACGGAGAAAAATCATCATCCCCGCGGAAGGGGAACCAGTTGCTGGTTTCTTGAGGAGATGCCGGAAAAAACGAAAGGAAAAGCAAAGAAATGCCGGATAAGGCGGCAGTAAAGTTTTTCATAGTCAGGAAATTGGTTGGTTGCTAATCGAAGGATAAAAGTACTAATTTCTGATCATTTCTGATGCAGGCCTGCGGCACATTTTCCTTCCAGAGTCTGCCAGATAATTTTTTTCATCATTCGCTCAAGGAATTCATCCTTTTTAATGGAAGTGCCGATGGTGCAGTTGGGTTTTCCCTGCGGATCAATCAGGGTCATCCCTTCATCGTTGATGGTTACGTGAACTTTTTTTGTTTCGAACAGGTCGGGCCAGAGCACCATTCCAAGGGCAACCGGATCGAACATCTTGGGTCGTTGTGCCCAGTCAGCCTGTTTATACCAGAATGACAACAGCTGGGTAAGTGAAATGGTGAGAGGGCTCTGTCGCCACAAAAGCCATTCCCTCAGAGGTTGTTCAAGAATTACGTGGTCGGTCACATCCAGACCGGCGAATGTCAGATCAGCCCCCGAGGCAAGAAGTTTGCGTGCCGAAGAAATATCGGCTTTTACATTCCATTCCGGGCAGGGTTTGCTTCCGTCATATCCCACATAAAACGAGCCGAACATAGAAACCACGCGCCTGGCTTTTTTCAGAATGTCGGGCCGGCGGTCAAGAACATCGCCAATGGTAGGAACCGGACCAACGGTAAAGAGGATGATTTCTCCCGGGTATTTGTCAAGGCTTTCAATAATGAAGTCGGCAGCTGGTTTTTCCTGAGGTTTCAGCAGGGTAAAATCCTGCGCCCACATATACTGATTGGAAGGGCCGGCGATTTCTTTATCGGTACCCACTATGCCGGGTGTCGGACGGCCAACGTAAACCGGTATTTCTTCCAGTCCTGTAAGATAAAGCATTTTACAGGCAATACGTGCCCGGCCCATGGTTTCCCCATGATCCATGGTAATACCAAGTATGTCAAATTCTTCCCTGCAGTTGAGCAAGAGCCCCAGAGCAAAGGCATCATCAATGTCGCCACCCAGATCGCAGTCGAAAATGACTTTCTGCTTCTGAGCGAATGAAAACGAAATTACCCAGACCAGGGTAAGAACCAGGAGAAAAATCCGCTTCATGACAATCGTTTTTTTGATCATTAGTATACGACTAAAATAAAAGAAAAAGAGAATTCCCAAAAGTTCGCCTCTCTGCTGAAAATTTGTTCATAAGAAAAAAAACGCATAGATAAAGATACGGAAATTCAATTTGTCGGATGGCTGGACGTACATTCGAAATTAACCCGGATGCCAACCTCTTACGCCAACCCGCTACGTAGTAGTTTGCCGAAGCTCCTGATGCATAATCCGGGTTTAATTTCTGAATTGCTTTTGCATGTTTCCTGATTTTATTGCACGGAATTGTTTCATACTTTTTTATTCAGCTTGTCAACAGGTGGTAAAACCGCTATTCTCCGAACCGGAAGGAGCTTATTTTTGGGAAATGAGTAAATAATTACTGATTATGTGGTAGTTACGAAAAAAAAATTGGATTTGGCGGAAAACAATGAACAGAATAATGTATTTTTGATTGTATGCAATGCATAAAGAATATTTTGATGATCATTGAAAATAGGCATAAAGCAGATAGGAGTTATACGAACAGAAATAGGGAGGTA
This sequence comes from uncultured Bacteroidales bacterium, assembly GCA_964548125.1. Classification (GTDB taxonomy): domain Bacteria; phylum Bacteroidota; class Bacteroidia; order Bacteroidales; family JAAYUG01; genus JAAYUG01. The sequence continues at coordinate 5,894 of CAZJQN010000114.1, forward strand.
ACTTAAATAATGTTGAGTATATAAACTGATTGCCGGTAATGCTATAAAGGAATTCCATCTATAAAAAACAATGAAAACAGAAGACCAATATACAGTAAAGGAACTAGCACAAATTTTTAAAGTATCACCTTCTTCTATTTATGCTTGGATCAAGAAAGGTAAACTAACAGTTAAACGTACTAATCAAAAATTGATAATCCCCCAAGATGAACGGTTCTCTTCATTTTTATCAGCGTTTGTTAAGAAAAAAGATGAGATTGAATCCGAACCATATTTTCCTGACAAATTATTAGGATATAGAGACTGGCATCAAACACTTGAATATTTCTCCTGGTTGTTTAAATGCTGTTACACAGACCCCAAAGATTTAAAGAAGAAAAATTTTAGCATCCGACATATTTTTGAAAACTACTTAACTTTACATAAGGTTGAATTGAGAAAGGTCAAATCACAATTCAATTTAAGCAAAATAAAATCAAAAAGTATAACTGACGATTTGAAAAGGGGTTGGTATAATGAGTTAGCATTTATATATCCTTTGAAGAAGGATACTCTCGGAATATCATTCAGAGAAATAACCCAAAACTCGAAAATTTCGGCAAAAAGATTTTCGTTTCCTTCTTGGAAGATAACAGAATGCTACTATTCATCTTATTTTTATTTACGAGCAATTACTCAATACAAAAATCCGAATTTTAGAATCCAGGAACATAAGGCAACTTTAAGTTCATTCAAGAATAATGCATTAGATAGTCTGAAAAAAACATTATGGAAATTTCCACTTGACATTGAATACAAACCAAATACGAAATACTTTGCATTAAAAACATTAGCAGGACGTTTAAAGCACTTGAAGTATCAATACAGCTATTATCCAAGAACGCCAAACCTTTCTCCTCTTGAAATCACAAAACACATCTACTTAAACTTTCGAAAAAGAGGAAAAAGCTTTAATAAGCCAATACATTACACTTTGTTTGACTTTCTCCTTGAGTTTAGAATTTGGGCAAATTATTTGGATATTGATAACTTATTGAGCCTCTATGGTGAGGGTTATAAAGGATTTTTGGACCAGAATCTATCACTTATTCTTTTTTTCATTGGTGGACTTACAGAATTGATTTATATATCTGTTTTTGGAGAAAAGCAGTACTTAAAGGAGCTTCAAGAACTTTATTCATTATTTGCAAAAAACAATAGCGTAATTAAGGATAGCTTTATTTATTCATCTGTTTATCAACGAATGAGGATATATAGACTCAGAGGATACATTAGAGATGAAATTAGAATTGAAAGAACAATCAATAGGAATGAAATATATTAAAAATATCCTTATAAAAGCATATACCGCAACACACAATATAAAACAGTTGGGGTTCAGTGGTTTGCGATGTTTTTGTTGCCAATTCAGCAATTTTTTCGTTGGACAAGTGCGTAGCCTGAAAACCAAACCGTTTCATATAGTTAACCGTCAGCAACAACTTTAATAGGAACGACAAAAGATAGAAATGATAGTTATAAATAAACTAATAACAAAAGGATTTAGCTTTTTGTCAAGGCAGTGCAAATCTGCTGTAACTGGAACGAAATGGAACTCAGTTGAGCTTAATTTATTTTGTCTATTCATCACTTTCTAAAAGAAGAAGAAGGGAAATCTAATCACATTGCAGTATCACTATGGCTATTGAGACAAGTCCACAGCCTGTCCTGAATTTTTGGGAAAAGAATACTCGTAACCCATCTTGAAAACTTATAAGAGCAGAAGAGCTGCAACCGACTGAATGTAGCTAACGAGCACCTTTTTTTGTAAATATAAGTTAAGTAGGCGATAATCCCGCTGATGAAGAGATAATTCAAATTTAATATCTCACCACAGAGCACACGGAGAGACACGGAGAAAAAAAACTCTGTGCCTCTCTGCGCCCTCTGTGGTAAAAAAAAGTAAATTCACTATAAAAAATTCCTATGGAAATAAATCAAATTACTGAAAAAATCATCGGATGCGCAATTGAAGTACATAAACAATTAGGTCCAGGCTTGCTCGAAAGTGCTTATGAAGAATACCTGTTTTACGAATTGATAAATAACGGACTCGAAGTTAAAAAGCAACTTGCACTGCCATTGGTTTATAAAGAAATTAAATTAGATGCGGGTTACCGTATTGATTTAATGGTTGAAAATAAAGTCATCATTGAAATAAAATCTGTAGATGCCCTTGCAGAAATACATAAAGCTCAATTGATGACTTACATGAAATTGTCCAATATAAAAGTGGGTTTGCTAATTAACTTTAATGAAACCATGCTGAAGGATGGTATTGTTCGATGGATAATATAAACACCCTCTACAGAACATTCGGAAAGAAAAACTCTGTGCCTCTCTGTGCCCTCTGTGGTGTAAAAAATAAATCACCACAGAGCACACGGAGGAACACAGAGAAAAAAAACCTCTGTGAATTCTGTGGTATTTGCATTTTATTCACCACGGAAGGCCACCGATGGCCATAAATTTTTCACAGAGTTTAAACGCTTAACTTGCAGAATGTTGCAGAAGGTCGTAGCGGTTGCTGTTTCTCATCATAAACCCGTGTTCGTCCCACTTTTGAGGCATTATGATGAAAGGAGCTATAGGTACATTGATTGTATATATTGATGCAGAAAGCTTTCCAATAATTTTCTCCTGACTATACTTATGAAATCTCTACCAGTTTTCATACCGTATTACCCAGGCATGTTTACAGGGAGCTGATTTTTCAGTCATTCCCGGTGGTGTTTCAACATACATATATGGTTCATTTCCTTCGGTAGCCCACCAGACCAGCGGTGTATCGCATCCCAGCAAATAAACTTTCTTTTCCCATTTCGGGCGGGCATTTTTAAAGATAAGAAAACCTTTTGACGGCCATTCAAAAAAATGAACATATGTATATTTCCCGTCTTTGCTCTGAGTATACCAGACATTATCCCCTGTATTGGATTCATCGCAGGCTTTCGGAGCCGGCCGGGTATTATATATCGCTTCTCCGTTAACTTTCAGCCATTCTCCTATTTCATTCATACGGGCTACCTGTTCGCCAGGTATCCGTCCTTCACCATCAGGACATATCATCAGCAGGAGATTGCCATTGCGGGCTACTATCCTGACCAGCATTTCAATGAGCCGTTCGGCACTCAACATGGATGAATCATTATCCTGCCAGTTATATCCGTAGGAATATCCCATCGGACGATTTTCTTCCCAGTAATGGTCCCGGTTCTCAATAATTACATGATATTCACTTGTGTAAAAGTCACCATGGAGTTCCCGTGAATCAGTTCCGAAACGATCATTTACTGCTACTTCCTTTGTTCCTTCTGCTTTATTATAGAAGTACGATGTGATGAAAATGGTATTATTCTTTTCACCGGTATTATACCATTCATTGTCAAACCACAGAATATCAGGTTCGTACACATCAATCACCTCTTTCAGGGAAGGTACAAAGTAGTCGGTAAGATAATTTTCCACTGGTATTTTCCCGGAGATTCTTCGGTCATGTTTCTGTGCATTATAGAGAACGGATCCCTGTACCGAAGGATCAGGGGCATTTTGTGCCGTTACATTGCCAATATAAATCTTTTTATTGCTTATAAGGGGATATTCAAATTCATAGACAGTATAATAAAATCCACATTTGATTCCATAGCGCCGGAAAGCGCTGTACATTTCGCCCAGCAGATCGCGGTGAGGCGGCATATCAGTGGCATCGCGGAAGGTGTAGGAATTATTCCAGATGCAATAACCGTCACCATGTTTGCAAAAAGGAACAACATATTTCACGCCCCATTGTGTGCACTGCCGGGCAAATTCCTCTGCATTGAACTTTGAGGCTGTGAACAACGGAATAAAATCATCGCGTTCGAAGTCATTTCCCCAGTATTTTATATGATAGTCCATTTTTGTTCCGTCATCGTTGTACATATAGCCAAGATACGTATCGGGGTAATAATTCCCATGGTATCCCTGTCGTCCATATCCTGGCACAGACCACACGCCCCAGTCGAGGAAAATACCAAACTTGGCATCTTTGAACCATTCAGGAAGACGATGCCTGTCCAGTTTATTGTAATCGGGATCGGGCTTATAAGGGCCCTGTTTTATTACTTCTTTCATTTGATTTATGGCTTCGGCAGCTTTTTTCATCACATCAGCACTGACGTCATTCCTCAATTTTTCCACTGTATATGGAAAATGAAAGGGGCTAAAATTCTCGGGCCGGCGAGGCTGGGGTCCCTGGGCATTCAGCAGAACAGCTGGCAGGAAACATATGAGAAAAATTACTTGTGTTTTCATGGCTTTCATTCTTCTTGTTTTTTAAAGATTAATCAGAAGGTTGGTTTAGATACTTTATAGTGCTAAGCTACAAAAAACCGGTGTATTACCGGATTAGAAAACACTTGTTTCGTTTGCAGGGCGTTACAGAACAGTATTGCCAGGGTATTGTGTTGATAATTGACGCATATTTTTATACCGCAACTTTTCGTAGCTTTTTTACTATCGACTAACAAAATGAAAAATTTTGATAAGTCGGGGTTACCTCGATAAGTCAATAGAAACAAGTTATTTATGTATTTATTGTGTTTCTATTGACTAATCTCTTCTAAAAATAATTTTGTTCTAATCATGTAGGTTTTAACCCACAATACGCATTATG
>CAZJQN010000115.1:0-10324 GCA_964548125.1 uncultured Bacteroidales bacterium
AATGTATAATCCGGATTTAATAAAAATTTTTATTAGTCCGGTTGAATTTGTTAATTCATGGTACTTGGGTTAAACCAGATTTTTTCTGATGGCTGAAGCAATTGCTTCCATTTCCTCAGGAGGTAATTTAAGCTTCGGATTGGAAAAGTTGATGTCGTCCATTGAATTCAGTGGTACAAGATGAATATGTGCATGGGGAACCTCCAGCCCGATAACGGCAACCCCTATGCGCTTGCAGGGAACAGCCTTCTCAATAGCCCGGGCAATCCGTTTTGCAAACACCATGATTTCTGAAAGGTCAGAATCGTTCAGGTCAAAAAGGTAATCGGTTTCCTTTTTGGGAACTACCAATACGTGTCCTTTGGCCAGAGGATTAATGTCAAGAAATGAGAAAAATTTTTCGTTTTCTGCAATTTTGTAGCAAGGAATTTCTCCGCTGATAATTCTGCTGAAAATGGTTGCCATGGCATCCGGATTATATTGAAATGTCGAGTATTTCCAGTTTAAGTGCCCCGGAAGGGACTTTGACTTCCACAACTTCTCCAACTTTTCTGCCGAGAAGCGCTCTGGCAATAGGAGTACTGATGGCAATTTTCCCGGCTTTAAGATTGGCTTCGCTTTCCGATACAAGGGTGTATTCCATTATCTGGTTGTTCAGGGTATTTTTAATTTTCACCTTGTTCAGAATCTGCACATAGCTGGTATTGATTTTGGTTTCGTCAATAATCCTGGTATTGGCAATCAGATCTTCCAATTTCTTAATTTTCAGTTCTAACATTCCCTGAGCTTCTTTGGCAGCTGCATACTCTGCGTTTTCTGACAGATCGCCCTTATCACGTGCTTCGGCAATCATACGGCTGATAGCGGGACGCTCCACGTTTTTCAGGTGGTCCAGTTCTGCTTTCAGCTTTTGCAGACCATCGGCTGTAACATACGATGTGTTGTTCATAACTTCTTCCTCCGAAAAATTACAGGGATTGAAAAAAACAAAAAGAATTCCGGTTTACCCGGAACCCTTCAATGCAAAAATATAAAAAATTTTAAAATATGCAACAGGAAAAATGAAAAAATAGTCTGTTTTTCAGATTATTGGAATATGAAAAAATCAGAAATTGTCTCTTCGTTTAAGAATTTCGGAATAGATAACAGCTTTTCTCCAGTCAACATCCTGCAGTAAAGGGTGTATAGTATGGAATTGCTCGTCGAATGCTTTGTTTCCCTTGATCTCTTCCGAGGCAATGGATACAGAAATATCGGCAAATGCCTCCTTTTCGGCCTGTGATGAATATGTTATGGTGGACGGAATTCCCTCCTGAGAAAGAAGTTTCTCTTTTTCCCGCCTGATTTCTTCGGGTTCTGTTAGGTCTTCTCCCTGATACGTTTCATAAACCGGTTCAGGATTGGTTTCTCCTTCTCCATAAAATGGCTCGGCTCCAGCAGCTTTGTCGGGGGCTTCTTCCAGTTCGGGGGGTACCTCGCCAAAAAACTTCCGTATCACTTCTCCCGGATCATCAGGAATTTGCGTTGGGAATGGTTCGGAGAAGATGTCTCTAGCCGGTTTGCCTGCCGGCTTACCTGTTGAATCAGGTCCTGTTCCTTTCTTCCTGATCTGCGATATGATAGCAAACAGGGTAATAAGAATGGTAATCAGGACTGTTACAATACTATCTTCCATGACGACGTTTGGATTTTCGGTTGAATATTCCTTCCAGGGGATTTCTCCTGGTTTTATTATTATAATGCTTTTTTGTCAATTTTTCGTTTTCTTTCATCCGTTGTTGCACTTCTTTGCTCTGAAGGTTGAAATGCCTTTTCTTTTTGGCTTCCTGTTCTTTGATGGCTTGTTTCTTTTGTTCCACTCTCACCTTATCAGCCTTCTTTTTAGCTGATCGTACTTTTCTGCTCTCCTGGCTGTACGTTGACGGAATACAAAGCACAAAAGCCAGAAGCAACAGAACGAAATGTTTTCCCGGATTTCTTAAGGAGTATTTCTCTGCATTCCTTTCGCCAATTTTCATAGATATGCGTACTTTTGCAAAAAGTATTTACGTGAAGAGGATTTTCTCAAAGGTAACGATTTTTTTTGTTACCTGGTTCCTGTTGAATGCAGTATCAGGTTGCGATAAGCAGGAAGAATATGTTCCGTATGTATATGTCAATTTTTATCTCACCCTGGCTGGTGATCTTGCCAATGTGGGGGTAGGAGGGCATTATATTGTTCCTGACAAAGGTCTGAATGGCATTATTATTATCCGGAAAGATATATATGAATATCAGGCATTTGAGCTTACCTGTACATATAAAGCTTTTGAACAGCGTTGCAAGCTGAATGTTGACAGCGATGGATGGATTGCATCCTGCCCCTGCTGCGGTTCAGAATTCGGACTTTTTCTTGATGGATTTCCGCAAAAGGGCCCCGCATCCAAACCCTTAAAACAATACCGAACTACCCTCAGCGGGAATTATTTGCTGGTAAGCAACTAATATGCACTCTAACAGGAGTGTCCCTGAACATCGATTTAGAAACCCCTTTCAGAATGTGCGATCGCTTGTTGGCATTCGACAGAGATCCTGTAAATTCAGGATACATCGCCTCAGATTGTCATTTATGTGGGGCAATTAAATTAAGCAGGATTAATATCGATAGTGTTCAGGTTTATAAGGACCATCGACAGGAACCCCAATATATTCAGCCTGTTTTGGGGTGAGTTTTGTCAATTTGACTCCTAGCTGTTCGAGATGAAGTCTGGCTACCTCCTCATCAAGCTTTTTAGGAAGTCTGTAAACGTCAACAGGGTAATTATGTGTCCAAAGATCAATTTGCGCCAGCACCTGATTGGAGAAGGAATTGCTCATGACAAAAGATGGATGACCCGTAGCACAACCCAGATTGACCAGGCGCCCTTCAGCCAGCAGAAAGATGGAATGACCCTGGGGAAAAGTATATTTATCGACCTGCGGTTTGATATTTGTTTTTAGGATACCGGGGTATGTTTCCAGTTTGTCAACCTGGATTTCGCTGTCAAAATGGCCAATGTTGCAAACAATAGCCTGATCTTTCATTTGTTCCATGTGCTCAATGGTAATAACATCACAGTTGCCGGTAGCAGTAACAAAGATGTTACCTTCCTTTACGGCGTCTTCCATGGTAGTTACTTCAAATCCTTCCATGGCAGCCTGCAGGGCATTGATGGGATCGATTTCGGTAACCAATACTCTGGCTCCGTAAGACCTCATGGACCGGGCACACCCCTTACCTACATCACCGTAACCACAGACCACTACTACCTTGCCGGCAATCATAACGTCGGTAGCCCGCTTGATTCCATCGGCAAGTGATTCCCTGCATCCGTAGAGGTTATCGAATTTTGATTTGGTTACAGAATCATTTACGTTAATTGCCGGGAACAGCAGTGTACCCTTTTCCTTCATCTGGTAAAGGCGGTGCACACCGGTTGTGGTTTCTTCCGAAACGCCTTTAATTTCTTTGGCCATACGTGTCCATTTTCCCGGCTCACGGGAATAGGTTTCCCTGAGTTTGTTCAAAATAATTTTTTCTTCCTTGTTTCCGGGTATTTTGTCAAGAAATGACGGATCTTTCTCAGCCTGCACGCCCCAGTGGACCAGCAGAGTTGCATCCCCTCCGTCGTCAACGATCAGATTTGGCCCCAGGCCTCCGGGAAAGGTAAGAGCTTGTTCGGTGCACCACCAGTATTCTTCTAGAGTTTCACCTTTCCATGCAAATACAGGGATACCTGCTCTGGCAATAGCTGCTGCTGCATGATCCTGGGTGGAGAAAATGTTGCAGCTGGCCCAGCGCACTTCAGCACCCAGTTCACGTAATGTTTCAATCAGCACGGCTGTCTGTATGGTCATGTGAAGCGAACCGGTTATGCGTGCCCCTTTCAATGGTTTTGAATCAGCATATTTCCTCCTGATAGCCATTAATCCTGGCATTTCTTTTTCGGCAATTTCAATTTCTTTCCGCCCGAAATCAGCCAGACTGATGTCTTTGACCTTATAAGGCAGAGATTTAATTTCTTGTGTGGTTGTAGTATTCATAAGATTTCTATTGTTTCAGTTTAACAGACGTAAGCAATGAACGGGCATGCATGGCATCCCGTTCGAGTTGCTGTTTCAGTTCCTGCACATTGCTGAACTTCATTTCATCGCGCAGTCTGAAATGGAATGCTAAGGTAAGATTTTTGCCGTACAAATCCTGATCATAATCAAAGATATGTACTTCTATTGTCTGGTGCAATATACTGTCGTTGATAGTCGGACGCCAGCCGATATTGAGCATACCCTGTCTCCATATTCCTTCAGCTAGGACAGTGACTGCATAAACTCCACCGGCAGGAATCAGTTTCAATGGATCTGCCGGTTCAATATTGGCAGTCGGGAATCCAATGGTTCGACCAATACGGCTTCCACCAACAACTTTGCCTGAGAGAGGATATGCATACCCAAGAAATACATTTGCCCGCTCAATTTGTCCATCTTCCAGCAACTTGCGGATTAATGTTGAGCTTACTTTTTGTCCATCAACAAGGTGTGCATCGGGCTGAAATACGTCAATGGAATTCTGTGCAGCAAAGCTGCGCAGAAATTCAATGTTGCCCTGGCGGTCTTTTCCAAACTGATGGTCAAAACCTACAACCAGGGTATGAACCTTTATTTTCTGGACAAGGTAAAAACGTAGAAATTCTTCCGGACTCAGGGAAGCAAGTTCCCGGGTAAATGGTAAAACAAGGAGGTTATCTATGTCCTTTTGCTCCAATAGCATTGTTTTTTCATTAAGAGTGGAAAGAATGCGTATGTTTCCGCCTTCAGGCTGAAGAACAGCTCTTGGATGGGGCCAGAGTGTAATAACAACCGATTCTCCACTTATATTCCGGGCAATTTCTTTCAGAGAGCTGAGCACAACCTCATGCCCCCTATGAACACCGTCGAATGTGCCGATAGTGACCACAGGGTTACGAAAGGAACAGCAATCCTGAATATCATAAAAAATACGCACCGTTCTGTTTTTTAGGCGGCAAAGTTAGTAATTTTGAAGCGAAGCATAAAAACTTCTGCATGGTATATGTCCGTCCAAAAAAATTCCTGGGACAGCATTTTCTGACCGACGCTAATATTGCCCGCAAAATTGCCGTTTCGGTTCCAAATGTTTCTTCCCTGCCTCTGCTGGAAATAGGTCCTGGAAAGGGAATTCTCACGGAATATTTGTTAGATGCATTTGGAAAGAATTTTTATGCTGTTGAAATTGATCCGGAGGCCACGGCAGTGTTGAAAGAACGTTTTCCTGAACTTGGAGAACGGTTGATAATCGGTGATTTTCTTATGCTTCCTCTTGAGGAGTTGTTTCCGCATCAGTTTGGCCTGGTCGGAAATCTGCCCTACAATATTTCGAGCCAGATTTTTTTCCGGCTGCTCGATCACTATCATAAAATTCCCTTTATGGTCTGTATGGTGCAGAAAGAAGTGGCCGAGCGGATTGCTTCGCCCGGAGGGAACAAAGATTATGGCATTCTGAGTGTTTTGCTGCAGGCATATTATTCGGTTGAATACCTTTTTACCGTAAACGAGAAAGTTTTTTCCCCACCGCCAAAAGTAAAATCAGCCGTAATTCGCCTTATCCGTAAGGAAACCCTTCCCGGCTGTGATTATGGGAAGCTGAAAAATCTTGTGAAGACGGCATTCAATCAGCGACGTAAGATGCTACGCAACTCTCTCTCAGCTTATTCCGGATTACTGGAAAGGTTTCCTGCAGTGGCTGAGCTGAGACCTGAAAATCTGAGCGTGGAGGATTTTATTTCTCTGGCACAGGCACTTTAGTTTGCATGCACAGCGAACTGATTTCTCAGAACGTTGTGGCAATGGCTTCCACCGGATTGAGGAGAGCCGCTTTTCGTGCAGGAAAGATTCCGGAAAGAATACCGATAGTGGCCGAAATCATTACTCCCATCAGAATGTTGTCAAAGGAAAGAAATACATGGAAGGTTGAGGTCGTTCTGATCCAAAGGGCCCCGAGAAAAACAACAACCAGGCCAAGAATCCCACCGGCAACAGCCAGAAGTACAGCTTCGAATAAAAATTGCGTCAGAATAAAATAGTTTTTTGCCCCCAATGCTTTCTGAATACCAATGATATTGGTACGTTCCTTTACAGAAACAAACATGATGTTGGCAATCCCAAATCCGCCCACAATAATGGAAAATATGCCGATAAACCATCCGGCAATTTTGATGACGCTGAATATCTGGTCAAGTCCTTTGTTCAGAATACTGGCCCGGTTAAGTGCGAAGTTACTTTCCTGTGTGGGTTTTAGTCTGCGAATACTGCGCATAAGGCCTTCCATTTCGTCTAACATCTCCTGAATGGCAACTCCGGGTTTGGCTTTTACCATGATGGTGGGTTCACTGCGGTCACTCCTCAAATCAATCATGTTTCTGGCGGCATTCAGGGGTATCACCACAATATTATCGAGACTGCCCCCTCCAAAAATATTATTCCCTTCCCTGATGGGTACTCCAATTACCCGGAATTTGAATGATCCGATTTTAAATTCTTTGCCTAAAGGATCTTGTCCTTGAAATAGTTTGGAAGCCAGTTCATTACCAACAATTGCTACGTTTCGTCCGGCGCGCGATTCAGCTTCTGTGAAGTAACGGCCTTTTTCGAATTCAATTGGTCGTATCTGATTGAATTCATGACTGTTGGCCCATATAATAATCTCGTTGGCGGAATTATTCATATACTTAACCGTAAACTGTCCTGCAACGTAGATACCCACTGCTTGTGCTGTATTAGACCTCCGCTTCAGTTCTTCATACTCAGAATATTTGGGTACAGGCCGTTTCAGGTAGTCCCACCAGCGGTAATTCGATTCAAATGACCAGGGCCATTTCTGTATATAGATCACATCGTCACCCAGAGAACTGATACTGTTTCTTATATTCCATTCGAGCGAGTCGATCATAGTAAAAACCGATATGATAGCAAAAATACCGATGGTAATACCAAGAAGGGACAGTAGCGTGCGAAGTCGGTTGACGCCCACGGCATGCCACGCAAAAAGAAAGCTTTCCCTGATGAGCTTAAAAGTTTTTGTATATCGGTTTTCCTGTATTTTCATAACATATATTTTCGGGCTGCCATGTGGTAAAGTTACTTTCTATTTTCAAATAGAGACCTTCTTAAGCGCAAAAATAGTATTAACAATAAAATAATACTCACCTGGTAAAATCCAGACAGCAAGTAAATGTTCTACTGGATGGCATTCTAATTTTTTAAGTCATTTTTTCCTTTTATGTGCACCTCGTCATTATTCTTCTCCTTCTAAAACTATGCATAAATTTGCTTTTCACAGTTTTGCAGGGAATTGCTATTTTTGCCAACACTAATTATATAGAATCATGAATGACAAGAAGAGAATCCGATCGGCCCTAATTTCAGTATACTATAAAGACGGGTTGGAACCGATTGTTCAGTACCTTAAAGAGCTTGGTGTCACCATATATTCGACCGGAGGTACCCAGACGTTTCTGCAGGAACTCGGAGTACCTGTTACTGCGGTGGAAAATCTTACCGGTTATCCTTCTATTCTCGGTGGTAGGGTGAAAACACTGCATCCAAAGGTTTTCGGGGGTATACTGGCCCGGAGAAACAACCTTTCCGACCAGCGGGAGATGAGTGATTACCAGTTGCCATATATTGACCTGGTGATTGTTGATTTGTATCCTTTTGAAGAAACGGTTTTATCAGGTGCCAGCGAAGCAGACATTATTGAAAAAATCGATATCGGAGGGATTTCTTTGATACGGGCAGCAGCCAAGAATTTTCAGGATGTACTGGTTGTTTCTTCCCGTAACCAATACGCAGAATTGCTTGAAATCTTGCAAAATGGAAAGGGGGAAGTTACGCTTGAAGAGCGTAGACGGTTTGCCATCAGGGCATTTGATGTTAGTTCCCATTATGATACTGCTATTTATCAGTATTTTTCGAAGGAACTTGAATTGCCTTCTTTCAAACAGAGTATTCCTGCGGGCATTTCCCTTCGGTATGGAGAAAATCCTCATCAGAAAGGATATTTCTATGGGGATTTTGAAAGAATGTTTGAAAAACTTAACGGAAAGGAAATTTCGCACAATAATTTGCTCGATATTGATGCTGCCGTGAATCTGATCAGCGATTTTGAAGAAACTTCAGTAGCCATTATCAAGCATAACAATGCCTGTGGTTTTGCCAGCCGGACCGACCTGGTGCAGGCATGGAAAGATGCATTGGCGGGAGATCCTGTATCTGCTTTTGGCGGAGTGATTATTGCCAACCGGCGTGTCGATAGCCTTACGGCTGCAGAAATTGATAAAATCTTTTTTGAAGTTATCATAGCTCCTTCTTATGATGAGGAAGCACTAACTATTTTACGACAAAAAAAGAACCGGATCATTCTGGCTATGCGAAGTATTCTTTTGCAGGATAAGCAGTTTAGAACTGTGCTGAACGGAGTTCTGGTTCAAGACAGAGACAGACACATTGAATCCAGGGAAGATTTGAAATATGTTACCGAAAAAAGACCAACAGACGATCAGATTATTGATCTTTTGTTTGCTAATAAGCTGGTAAAACATACCAAGTCAAATGCTATTGTGCTGGCCAGGAACAGACAGATGCTGGCCAGTGGAGTGGGCCAGACTTCACGTGTTGATGCTTTGCGGCAAGCTATTGCAAAGGCTCGTTCTTTCGGGTTCGATTTGAAGGGAGCTGTCATGGCTTCCGATGCATTCTTCCCTTTCGCTGATTCGGTAGAAATTGCCCATGAGGCAGGTATTACTGCTGTTATACAACCAGGCGGATCGGTACGCGACAAGGATTCTATTGATTTCTGCAATGCGCATGGGGTGGCAATGGTTTTTACAGGATACCGGCATTTTAAGCACTAATTTATCTTTCTGTGAACCAGAAAAAATCAAAATTTTATTAACATTACAGCCAAATTGAGCTAATATGAGTTTTCTTTCCTTATTTCAGGAGATTGCAATTGACCTGGGAACAGCGAATACCATAATAATTCACAACGACAAAATTGTTGTTGACGAACCGAGTATTGTTGCCATTGATCAGACAACCGGAAAGTTGATTGCCATCGGTGAGAAAGCACGTCAGATGCATGGCAAAACGCATGAAAATATCAAAACTATACGTCCGCTGAAGGACGGAGTTATTGCCGATTTCAATGCAGCCGAACTGATGATCAGGGGTATGATAAAAATGATCAACCCCAGGCAACGTCTTTTTACTCCCTCCCTGAGGATGGTGGTATCTATTCCCTCGGGAAGCACTGAGGTAGAAGTACGAGCTGTTCGTGACTCGTCGGAACATGCCGGAGGCCGCGATGTTTACATGATCTACGAACCAATGGCGGCTGCTCTGGGTATTGGCCTTGATGTAGAAGCTCCTGAAGGAAGTATGGTAGTGGATATTGGTGGAGGAACTACTGAAATTGCCGTAATTGCTCTGGGAGGAATTGTATGCAACGAATCCATACGGATTGCAGGTGACGGATTTACGGCTGACATCCAAACCTATATGCGTCACCAGCATAATATCAAAATAGGTGAACGCACCGCCGAAGATATCAAGATCAATGTCGGTTCCGCCCTTCCTGATCTTGATAATCCACCTCCTGATTTTGTAGTGCGTGGGCCTAACCTGATGACTGCCATGCCCATTGAAATACCTATCTCTTACCAGGAAATAGCTCATTGCCTTGATAAGTCGCTCTCCAAAGTCGAATCAGCTATTATTTCTGTGCTGGAAAGAACTCCACCGGAATTGTATGCTGACATCGTTAGCAAAGGAATTTATCTGGCCGGGGGAGGAGCATTGTTACGCGGCCTTGACAAACGTCTTACTGATAAAATCAATATTCCGTTCCATGTTGCCGAAGATCCTCTGCATGCTGTAGCCCGTGGCTCGGGTATTGCCCTCAAAAACCTGGAACGTTTCTCTGCTTTTCTGATGAGATAAACCGGTATATTATGTTCTGATAGAATGAGAGAGCTTTTCCTGATAATCAAACGATTTTCGCAGGTATTTCTCTTTATTTTGTTTGAGTCGGCAGCTCTTGTAATTCTTTTTCAGAGAAATGATTATCACCGGCCTCTGGCAGTGAATGCAATGCAGAAAATGTCTTATCAGTATTATTCCAGGGTGAACAGACTCCGCGAATACTTTGCATTACGCGAAACAAATCGCCAGTTGGCTGAAGAAAATGCCAGACTGCGCAGTATGCTGCGAAGTGCCTTCCGTGAACCGGGCA
>CAZJQN010000116.1:0-10270 GCA_964548125.1 uncultured Bacteroidales bacterium
AAATAACTGCCGTGAAAATGCTGGCAGTTAAAAATAATATAAATTATCTTAATTTTAAAAAAAACGGTTGGTAATCATCACCAACCGTTTTTTTTATATTATGTCAGTTATTTTTTTTTTTTTCTGTCCGTTCACTATTTCTTTTTCCTTCCAGTCGGAGTCTGTTTACCCGCCTGCTGACGTTTGGCGGCTTCTTCCAGTGCCATCTGGAATCGTGATTTTTTTACAGGCTTCTTCCTGTTTTCATTGATTTTGGCTAAGAGTTCCTCTTCATTGATCATCCTTTTGAATAGATAGTTTTGTCCGAATGTGATAACGTTGGTGAGGAAATAATAGTAAGTAAGAGCAGCGGAGAAGTTATTCAGGAAGAACATGAACATAACAGGCATAATGTACATCATGGTTTGCATACCCGGTAACTGCGTTGATGATGCTGATGCCTGATTATTCATCTTGATAGACATGATCGTAGTGACTGTCATCAGGATGGTAAAAAGACTGACATGGTTGCCGTATATATTACTGAGGATGGGAATGTGGGTTGACCAGCTTATGATAGCATCATAGGTTGAAAGGTCATCAGCCCACAGGAAGCCTTGCTGGCGCAATTCGAAGGAAGTGGGGAAGAACCGGAACATGGCAAAAAGTATAGGGAACTGGAGCAACATCGGCAGGCACCCTCCCATAGGATTAACGCCGGCTTTTTTATAAAGGTTCATAGTGGCCTGCTGGCGTTCCATGGCTTTTTCTTTTGGGATTTTGGCATTGATTTCATCAATCATCGGCTTCAGTACCCGCATTTTGGCCATGGATAGATAACTGCGGTAGGTGAGAGGCAGAAGAGCTGTTTTGATAATGATGGTCAGAATCAGGATAATGACACCGTAATTCGTAATAAACCGGTTCAGGAAATTGAAAATGGGAATAATCACAAACTGATTGATCCATTTGACAATCCACTTTCCCAGGATAACCAGTTCCTTGAGGTCATCTCCTTCTTTTTTCAGTGTATTAAAGTGATTGGGACCGAAATAAAACGACATGCCAATGGAATTGTCGGTATTTGGGTTATAAGGTACCCCCAGGACAGACGAAAACTTTCTCAGATAAGGACTTGGTTCGGGAATATGTACGGAAGTTACCTGCCCATTGGTAAAGCTTTCATCGGCAATGAGAACAGAAGCAAAGAACTGCTGTTTAAAGGCCACCCATTTTACTTTAACGTTGAGCTCGGATGAGCTTTCGCCTTTTTTACTCCGGGGATTGAGGCTCTCCACATCACCCCCGGCATATTTGTAAAAAATGGTTGTATAATTGTCTTCATTCTGTCGGCCTTTTTCAAGTTGCGGTATATAGGCCTGCCATTCGAGATCCAGTGAATTGATATTCTGGGCAATGACATCCTGAAGGCCAACAGTTTTTATGTCCAGATTGACCCTGTACGATCCGGGCTTCAGGGAATATACATATTCAAGATACTTGTTTTCTCCAATACTTACCCTCAGAGGAAGAACGACAGAATCTTTCGTAGCAAGGAATGTTCTTTGGTTTACCAGTGGTGTAAAAATAAGATCCTGGGTTGATACTTTACGGTTCTGGGCAAAAAAACCCAGCGAAAATACAGTGGAATCTCCATCAAATAGCACCAGGGGCAGGGAATCGTACCTCCTGTATTTTTTTATCTGAACGGAATATGGGCGTGCTCCTTTGGTGGAAATTACCAACCGTATCAGGTCGTTTTCCAGTGTGATGAATTCCGGTGTTCCTTCCGTAGCGGAGGCAAAAGGACCGAATTTTTCCTGTCGTTCTGTAGCTTGTTCCTGGATTAATTCCGGCGAAGAAGCTTCCAGAACAGAATCAGCCTGAAAGGCCTTCGCTTTTTCCTCTTGCTGGGCTTGCTGGATGGCGGCAATGGAATCAGCCCTGCGCCGGGCTGCTTCCATTTCTTCTCTGGAAGGTTTATTAATGATACTGAAAACTATAAAAATAAGACCGATTAAAATGAGTCCTATTACTGTGTTTTTGTCCATGCTGAATATTTCCCGTAGTTTATAACTTCAACTTAAATATATCAGGACGAGATCCTGGCAGTATCTTTTTTCGCTGATTTTTCACGTTCGTTTTTTTCTTTGCACTCCAGAGCGGCTTTTACGAAAGCTACGAACAGGGGATGAGGTTCCTTCACGGTTGATCTGTATTCGGGATGAAACTGAACTCCGACGAACCATGGATGCGAAGAGATTTCCATGATTTCAACCAGGTTGGTGTCGGGATTGATTCCTGTTGCCACCATTCCAGCTTTTTCAAAAGCTTTCAGGAACTGGTTGTTGAATTCAAAACGATGTCGGTGGCGTTCACTTATCTTGAGTTTACCATACGCTTCCCATGCAAGAGATCCTTTTTTAATATTGCAAGGGTAAGCTCCCAGTCGCATTGTTCCACCCTTGTTGGTAATTCCTTTCTGATCTTCCATCAGGTCAATAACCGGATAAGGCGTATTCCGTGCAATTTCGGTTGAATGAGCTTCTTTTAAACCGAGTACATTTCTGGCAAATTCAATCACTGCACATTGCATTCCCAGACAAACACCAAAATAAGGTATTCGGTTTTCCCTGGCGTATTGTGCTGCGATTATCTTTCCTTCGATGCCACGGTCCCCGAAACCAGGTGCTACCAGAATTCCGCTCAGCGAACCTAACAGTTCCTTTACATCACCTCGTTCTATATCTTCCGAATGAATAAACTGCAAATCCACCTTACAGCGGTTCATAGCCCCGGCGTGAACGAATGATTCATTGATTGATTTATAGGAATCGTGCAGTTCAACATATTTTCCAACAAGTCCTATGCGGACTGTGGAATTTGGGTTTTTGATACGATTCACAAAGTCCTTCCATTCTTTAAGCTGAGGATTTTCTCTGGCAGGAAGGTTCAGCTTTTTCAGTACAATCAGGTCAAATTTCTCTTTCTGCAAAAGGAGGGGAACTTCGTAAATGGTAGAAACATCAATACTTTGCATAACGGCTTCCATCTCCACGTTACAGAAAAGAGCCACTTTTTTCCGGATATCAGTGGTCAGGTTTCTTTCGGTGCGCAATACAAGTATATCAGGCTGTATTCCGTTTTCGAGCAGTGCTTTCACCGAGTGCTGGGTAGGTTTTGTTTTCAGTTCACCGGTAGCGGATAGATAAGGGACCAGGGTAAGATGCACCACAAGGCAATTTCCCGGGCCAAGGTCCCATTTCAGCTGACGAACCGCTTCAATAAAGGGAAGAGATTCTATATCTCCTACAGTACCACCTATTTCAGTAATTACAACATCGTATTTGTTATTGCCTCCCAGAAGTTTGATACGGCGTTTGATTTCGTCAGTTATATGAGGGATTATCTGCACGGTTTTACCCAGAAAATCTCCCCTGCGTTCTTTATTGATGACACTCTGGTATATACGACCGGTGGTAACATTGTTGGCCTGGGTAGTGTGAATGCCGGTAAAACGTTCATAATGGCCCAGATCGAGGTCTGTTTCTGCTCCGTCTTCAGTAACATAGCATTCTCCGTGTTCATAGGGATTGAGGGTTCCCGGATCCACATTGATATAAGGATCAAGCTTCTGTATAGTGACATTGTACCCATGGGCCTGAAGAAGCCTGCCCAGCGAAGCGGAAATAATTCCTTTACCAAGCGAGGAGGTCACTCCTCCGGTTACAAATATGTATTTTGTTGCCACTGTTTTATATTTTTTTGCACAGTCTCAGCTGTAACCAGGTTGTCATGATTCAGAAATATGCATGTCGATGATGCGGATTTTTTCTTCGAGCTCAACAATCCGAGCCTTTGCATCATCAATTTTTTTCTGCACTTCACTGATCATTGACTCGGCATTTTTTGATTTGATGAAGAAGCCTATGTTGTTTTCCCACAGAGAAATTTCGTTTTCCAGCTGCTTGAGTTTTCCAATCAGGCGTTCGCGCTCGGCTTTTATTTTCTGGGTTCCTCTAGGTTTCTGCTGGAGTGCATCGAGGCGGTTGCGGAAGCGAAGCAGGTTCTTTCGTTCATCATCCATTTTAAGTCCCTCAAAATGCCGGGTGATGGCCTCTTTATAACGCTGCTGAATTTGTTCTTTTTCTTTCAGCGGAACAAAACCTATTTCTGCCCATCGCCTCTGGAATTCCTTCAGGTTTCGGAAGTTTTCCTCTACGCTTTCAACAGGTTGGTACTTTTCGATTTCTTCAATCAGTTCAATCTTTTTCTTCAGGTTTTCTTCGTACTGATTATCAATTCCGGCGTAATATGCTGCTTTCCGATTGAAGAATTCATCGCAGGCAGCGCGAAAACGTTTCCAGATGGCATCGGCATATCTCCGCGGAACCGGCCCGATTTCCTTCCACCGTTTCTGAATGTTAATCAGGTCTTCAGTAGTCTTTTTCCACTCGGTACTGTCTTTAAGAGCCTCAGCCTGCAGGCAGAGTTCAGTTTTCAGCTGCAGGTTGTTGTGCTGTTCTTCCTTCATTTTCTGAAAAAACTCACGGCGACGGCGGAAAAAATCATCGCAGGCAGCACGAAAACGCTGATATATCTTCTGATTTTCCTTCCTCGGGGCAAAGCCTATTGTCTTCCACACCTGCTGCAGTTCAAGTATCTCGCGGTAGCGTTTTTCCCATTCTTTCATAGTGCTGATACCCGCGGCAGCAATTTCTTCCGCCTTTTCACAGAGAGCTGTCTTCTGTTCCAGATTCTTAACCTGCTGTGATTTCAGGCTTTCATAATATTCATGATGCCGTTTGTTGATCTTGGAAGTAATTTCCTTAAAACGGTTCCAGATTTCTTCACGCATTTCATGGGGTACCGGACCCGTATCGCGCCACTCTTCATGCAGTTCCTGAAGTATTCTGAACGCCTTAGGTACATCCGGTTCCAGCAGGAGTTCTTCGGCACGCTCACATAAGCTGATCTTTGTCTCCAGATTTTTTTTAAAGTCCAGATCGCGCAGTTCCTTGTTCAGCTTAATGTAATCATAGAAAATTTCTACGTGATGGTTATAGGTTTCCCAGAGATCCTTGACGTTCTGCTGGGGCACGGGACCAATGCTTCGCCAGCGTTTCTGAAGTTCCCTGAATTCCTGGAAGGTAGCATTGATTGATTCGCTACGGTTCACCAGCTCTTTGATTTCTTCAATGATCTGGTACTTGGCTTTCAGGTTTTCCTGTTTTTCTTCTTCCTGTTTCCGGTTGTATTCAGCCCGCAGTTCACGGTATTGATGGAATACTTCCTTGAATTCCGCTTCCAGTTGATCTTCTTCAGGACGGAAGTCTTCCATTCTGCCGCCTTCTTCGATGAATTTCTTCCGGCGGCGTTCATTTTCGATCTTGTGTTTTTTGTAAAAGTTTATCTTGATCAGATCCGCTTCATCTCCAATTTGATGTATGGGAGTATTAGCAATCAGATTTTTGAGCGCCTGTAAAAGTTCCGGCCTCTCGAGTCGAGAAAAATCAGCCGATTCAGCAGCCTTTGCCAGGTCTTCGTGTACGCCTTCAAATTCGTCGGCATGTTCCGGCAATAAGCCTTCCTGCTCTGTTAATAAGACTTCATCCGTTATTGTGTCATCTACGGCATCTGAATGATCGTCCGTAATAACGGCTGTAAGCTCTTCGTTTTCGGTAGCCGAAGAGACAGAATCAGGTCCGGATTCTGAAGAAACCGGATCTGCAGTATCATCAGGATTCATAAGCGGCTCCTCTGGTTTCGTCTCATGATCCTGATGAGGATCGTTATTCATTCTTACTTCATCCATAAATGTGCTTCCACAAATTCCGTTGCGAAAATATACATTTGAGCTTTAATCCTCAAAGAATTTTCGTCAATTAAGCGGCAAATTTACGCAAAAAAAAAGAGGCAGGGAAAGAAGCGTTATTTTTTTCCCTGCCTGCAGATGGTTTTTCCAGATGAATATCTTGCAGAAAGATCAGTTGATATGAATCTCCCTTGGAGCCTTTTTAACTGCTTCCGGCTTTTTGGGAAGCCGGATCTTCAGAATACCATTTTCATGAATAGCTTTAATTTTTTCTGTATCGATGTCATCGCTCAGTTCAAAAAAGCGGGAAAATTCCCCAATGCCAAACTCTCTCCTGTGGTAAACCAGATCCTCTGTTTTTTCTTCTTTGTGCTGGCCTTTAATAACAAGTACCTGATCTTCAACTGACAAAGAAATATCTTTTTTGTCGAAGCCTGGCACACTGAGTTCAAGCTGATATTCTGATCCGGTTTCCTGTACATTCACCATAGGACGGTAATCCGGGGTGAATTCAGGCAGAAGGGCATTGTTGAAGAACGAATCAATCATATCCGACAGACTGCGGAAATCATTCCTGATGGCACGATGGCTATCGGGACGGAAGCGAACGATTGTCATAGTTGTAATTTTAAAGGTTAAACATTTGTTTTTCTGTTACTGTATTCTCAAATTTCATTCCGGCAACTTTTTTTGCCATCGGGACAGTCGAATTCTTGATCTAAAAGACAAAATGACAGCAATTTTTTAAGTATAATGACAAAATGACATTAAATTTATTTTTCTTCCTTTGCGGCCCCTTTCCTTCGTAAGGTAATTGTCCTTAGCATTTAAGAACCTGAATTCTGTGAATAAATCTTCTTTTCCTTTCATTTCATACCTTTGCAAAAAATAGAAGCATGCGCATCGACATTCTGACCATATTTCCCTCCATGTTTCGGGGGCCGTTTGATGAATCAATTATTAAGCGTGCGCGGGAGAAGGGCCTGGTAGAGATTTACCTTCACAATATCCGTGATTTTGCTACCGACAAGCATAAACGGGTTGATGATTATCCCTTCAGCGGGGGAGGGGGAATGGTGATGATGGTGGAACCCATTCACAGGGCCATTGAGTTTTTGAAATCAGAACGCCAGTACGATGAAGTTATTTATACAACACCTGACGGGGTTCCGTTCAATCAGCCGCTGGCCAACCGTCTGTCCATGTGTCAGAATCTCATTATTTTATGCGGACATTACAAAGGGGTGGATCAGAGGGTTCGCGACCATCTCATAACCATGGAAATATCCATAGGGGATTATGTGCTCAGCGGCGGCGAACTGCCGGCAGCAGTAATTACCGATGCCCTGGTACGGCTCATTCCCGGAGCTATTTCCGATGAAACTTCGGCCCTGACGGATTCTTTTCAGGATAATCTTCTTGCTCCTCCGGTTTATACGCGTCCGGCTGATTACATGGGCTGGAAAGTGCCGGAAATTCTGCTGAGCGGAAACGACAAACAGATAGAACAATGGAAAATGGAACAGGCCCTGGAACGGACGAAAAAACTGAGACCCGACTTACTCGGCCAACATGATGTGATGGAAACAAAGAAAGATTCAGACAGGTAATAACAGATGTGGAGGGCAGTACTCTTGCCAGGCTGGATAAGCAAAACGGTTTGTCGCTTGGCTTTCGTGCGGGATTTCGCAGCATCCCGCAAATGCGGCAACCAGCACCACAAAGCTCCAGGTTTGCCCTGATCGACCAAAGTGAGTATCGGGTCGTCTCGCCTTACGCTAAACGGGTTTTAGGCACTTCCATTCCTTTCATTCGTCCGTTGATTTTAGGCTGTTAAGTTGTCTTGCTACATAGTCCTCCTGCCATTTGTTGATAAAGTCAAACCATTTCTGTCTGAAGTGGCCAGAGTTGTCAATTACGAACTTAAATGCTCTAAATGGTTTATTCTTCCTTAATGCGTTAAACAGCCGCCTTTGCAAATTTTTGTCGCTAATCTGGCTGGCAAACTCACTCATTGCTTCAAATACTTCGCTTGAAGTCCACTTGTCAATTTCATAATAGTCGGTGAAGTTGTTATCCAATTCTTCAAAATCTTCGGCCCAGCAGTCAAGGTCAATATAGGGAAAGCAGTTTTCGTCTGGCACAAAAAGTAGTTGTCCTGTTGTTTTGTGTATGAATGCACGAAAACCGCAGTCAAGTTGCTCTGCAATTTCTTTTATGATCTCTGCTGTCTTGTTGTTCATATTTTATTACTACCTGTCAAATTTAAGAAAAATCTTTTCTGTTACGAAGGGTTAGTTATTAGTGAGTTGTCTGTCCGACCGTTTATTAAGTTCTTAAACACTTGAATTACTGATTCACGAAACCGAAAGCAGAGAAGAAGTACAAAAGCTGGAAAGTCGTCAAAGTCAGCCGAAAAAAGTGCTACCGGGGGACATTCATTCAGTATATCAAAATGTTTCGGTAGATTGTTGCACTGTTGTCTCAATATGGTTGCACATAACGTTCGGCAGTATGTTTTGGTAGGCGTAAACTGACGACAGCACCAGGCAGAATCCTGGTACCCCGTCCCGAGTACTCGGGCGGGGCAGAAAACTGTCACGCCGTGCCCCGGCGAAGCGGAGCGAAGTCGGCGGTGCAAGGAGGGTATGGCGCACCTTTTGCTATCTCATATTCCCCGTAACTCTTTAAGGGCAAAAGCCTTGGCGCAGGCCCTGGACGAAAGGGGCCGGGTACAAGTTTTTTGAATTAAACGGGTGTCGCGCTGCGCCCCGAAGAAGCGAAGCGGAAGCGGGGTGAGATCCCGATAGCTATCGGGATGATCGACATTGCGAACTTATCTCCTGTTACAAAGCTGGTTATTGCATTGGCGCAGTGTCGCGGTACAATTTGTCTTGAAGCCAGAAATCATTCACAGTACAGGATTTTAATTGCGGGCAGATGCGCGTGTCCGGGCGCATGAATAATTACAGATTTATCTTGAGGGCAGGGGCAAAGCAAAAATGTGACAAACAACTTACCCCTATTGTCAGTGTCAGGCAAAGTTAATTATTAAAAAAATGTACCATTTTGCTTACTGTCAGGAAGATGTCTCCTGCTTTTCTCTCATGATCAGCAGCCTTTGTGAGCAGGTCGGCGATATTATTAATTGTTTTTTCATCAAGATACGGGCTGTCAAGTATTGTTTCGATTTCTTTATAGTTGTTGGATGATTCAAGAAGATACTCTGCAGCATTTTGTATTTCAGCTACCTCGCTGAACACATTTTTTAAGAAGTTAGCGTTTTTTAGTCTTTCATTTTGTAGAGTTCTAGTAATATTTAAGAGTGCATTTTTTTTGACTGGATTATTCATTTTGATACCCTCTTTTCTTATGGCATCAGAAAAGGCAACTAGTCCAAGACTTCCTGTAAAAGTAAATCCAAATTCATTTCCTATTAACTCTGTTCCATTTCTTTCCCAGACTTTTTCTAACGATGTTATGGAAGAATCCTTGCTGAAAACGGTGAACATATATTTCCAAGGGAGTCTATATCTTGAGCTAAGTGAATTTATAGCTTCAAGAACAACTTGATCTGGAATCTGGATCCCCTTTTGTCCATGAACCACAAATTCTTTGTTTGCAATAGTCTCGTAGTAATAAAAAAACAACGAGTCATAACCAATAAAAACCACGCTATGAGGTATGAAGGATCCTTTTGAAGGTTCTTTCCAATCCGCAGGAGATTCGAAATATCCTGATTGAATTGCGTATTTCATTGCAGGTGCTGCATTCCAGGGGATTCTAACTGGTAGTCCTTGAGAGATATAATATCGTAATGCTTTCAAAAATAATACCGGATCATCAGTATGTAAATACTTTCTTGACAGTCCAAGATATTGAGCTGCAACTATTAGCCCTGGTTCAGGGTCGCTGTTTGGTATGAAAGTACCTGCACCCTTGGTATACATAGCCCCAAAAGTGTTACCGACGAGAAAGTTGAAATGATCAATTGTCAGGTTTATACCATATTTTGCTGAAATCATCTGAAGTGATACAGCCTGACAATTGTTATTTTGATAGCAGTACCACGGTACATCAAGGATGAAGAATTCTTCTGGAATAGGATCATTCAGGGATTGAGTAATCTGAACAGGCTGATAGACCTGATTGAAATATTGATTAACAAATTGATTCTTGTTTTGGCATGAGAGACTAAAAACTCCGAATGTGGTAGTAATGACAATCAATGTAAGGCGATGTTCTTTCTTCATATGTTAATTGAGTGTCAAAGCACAACAATTTTGCCTAACGTTTTGCGTGTTGCCGCAGTTGGCGATTTCGGAGCACTTCACTGTCACCCAGCACAAATGTTTGATAGTAGCACTCAGCTTCAATTTTGCACGTCACCGCCAATTGAGGCAACACGCTGTTACCAGCTGGCGTTCTTGTCCACCGTATCTGTGAACTATTGTTATTTAGTTTCACTGTCATTGT
>CAZJQN010000117.1:0-10196 GCA_964548125.1 uncultured Bacteroidales bacterium
ACACAATAAATATTAAACCTTTCAAGGTAACCCCGACTTATCAAAATCTTACATTCCGAATTTTCGGAATGATTAGATTTTGTTAGTCGATTCGTCAATTGATTTTTTCAATTGACGAATTGGGTTTAACAACCGAGCTACAGTCAAAAATCTCATTTTTGTGCAACGTAATGTACAGGTTCATTATCTTTGGAAAAAACTGGGTTATGAAATGGTTTATATCACTATTGTTCTTGTTTGCTTTGAGTACCATTGAGTTAGTTTGTCAGACCGGGATTTTTAAAGGATCTGCCGATATCGGATCACTGAAAACACCTGGAAAAACTATCTATGATGCTTCCTTCGACCAGTATACCATTTTTGCTGCTGGCGCAAACATCTGGGGAACCTCAGATGAATTTCATTTTGCGTGGGTAAAAATATCGGGTGACTTTATCCTGTATGCCAGATTGGAATTTCCGGAAGAAGGAGGCAATGCTCACAGGAAGGCCGGTCTAATGCTGCGTGAAAGCCTTGATCCTTCTTCACCTTATGCCGATGCAGTGCTCCACGGTGATGGGCTTACTTCTTTGCAATACCGTCCCTCATATGGAGCTGAAACATCCGAAATTAAAAGCATCCAGCAGCATTTTACTATCCTTCAGTTACGGCGTGCAGGAACAACAATTATTGCCTCGGCCGCTCACGATGGCGAACCGCTTCAAAAAATTGGCCAGATTGAGATGGAAGACAAAGGGAAAGAGTTTTATGCCGGCATTTTTGTTTGTTCACATGACCCTGACCGAACCGAAAAAGCTGTTTTCAGTAATCTCAGGCTCACTGTTCCAGCCCCCGATGGGTTTGTTCCCTATCGCGATTTTATTGGTTCCCGGCTTGAAATCATGGATGTGCAAACCGGCCTCAGAAAAGTAATTTATGAATCAGAGGTTCCTTTTGAAGCACCCAACTGGACAAAGGACGGGAAATATCTGATTGTTAACCAGAAGGGGCTGTTGATAAAAATTCCTGTAGCGGGCGGAAATCCATCCGAACTGAATACAGGTTCTGCACGATACAACAACAATGATCACGGAATCTCATTTGATGGCAAATGGCTGGCAATCAGCAATATGCCACCTGAAAGAGGAGGCAAATCCCATGTATATATACTTCCGATCGATGGGGGAGAACCAACCTTAGTTACCGAAAGTGGACCTTCCTATTGGCACGGTTGGGCTCCTGACGGAAAATCGGTTGTTTTTGTAGGTGAAAGAAACGGAGAATATGATATTTACAGTGTTCCGGTTAGCGGCGGAAAAGAAACCAGACTTACCACAGCCCGTGGTCTTGATGATGGTCCGGAATATACACCCGACGGCAAATATATCTGGTTCAATTCAAACCGGACCGGCACCATGCAGTTATACCGTATGAAACCGGATGGTACGGCCCAGGAACAGATGACATTCGATGAGTGGAACGACTGGTTCCCCCATATTTCACCAGACGGAAAATGGATTGTATGGGTTTCCTTTCCTGTAACGGTTCCGTCCGGTGATCATCCGTATTACAAGGACGTTATTATACGCATGATGCCGTCAACTGGGGGGGCACCCAGAGTACTTACACATTTATATGGTGGTCAGGGCACCATGAACGTTCCGTCCTGGAGCCCCGATGGCAGATATATAGCATTTGTAAGCAATTCAAAGTTTTAATAACTTAGTATTTCTCTCGTTTCTCCACAGGTAAGCATTTTCTTCCCGAAATAGGGATTGCTGATCTTTTCAGATTCACTTAACCAGTATGCCCCTTTGCCTTCGAATGCCATCGGACAGAATTGATAGTAAACTGTCTCATTGTTAAGACCAAAATGCTGAATAGTCTGGTATAGTACCTTACCAAATTCAGCAAAGGCCGACCGCTGCCCGCCGATATCTCCGGAATTTATTATCTTTTTTATGCTCTCAGTTAAGGACCCCTCTAAATCCATCCATTGCATATGAGCGTTCCCTGTTAGCAGGTTCATATCCACCTTTTCCAGGCTGCTTTTTGTTTCTTCCGCAGTTTTCGCAATTGCTTTTGGATCTGACTCAACAAAAGCGTTTTTCATAGCAAGATAATTCCTGTATACTGCTGTCAATTGGTTTTTGAATCCCAGGGCAATATCGGTGGATTTCTGTGTCAGCTTTGTCTGTTTGTGGATTGATTTTCCGGCATCTGACGTATGACCACCATGTGTTTCCATCCCGGTATGATTGTGCCCTGTTGACAATTTTCCTCCATCCGTATTCATCATGCTGGGTTTGCCTGATAACTGGGCAGCGGCATCAATAACAAAGGTGCCGTTGGTTACAATCTCGTCACCCTCATTAAGACCTTTCAATACGACATAATTTTCGTTTAACTCAGGACCTAAAATTATTTCTCTCATCTTAAAACTTGGTTCCTCGGTACCTGGTATTTTTACATACACCAACGAGCGGGTGCCGGTCCATAATACAGCCGATTGAGGAATTATCAGATTATTCTCATATGTGGAAAGCGTTGATTCAGCAATTCCTGTTATAAACATTTCAGGTTTAAGAAAATGCCCCGGGTTATCGACTTCAATCCTGACTCTTGCTACCCGGGTTAGAGGATTTATTACCGGATCGATATATGAAACAGTACCGGAATATTCTTTTCCGGGTCGTGAAGTTAATGAGAATGAAATTCTGTCACCTGCTTTTATCCATGGCAGATCGCTCTCATAAGCATCAAAAGAAGCCCATACATGCGATAAATCAGCCACTTCAAATAATGGGGCGCCAGCAGAGACGTAATCGCCAACATTAACAAGTTTGTTGATTACATAGCCTGAAACAGTTGCAGTAACGTCAAACACCGGTTTTATTGAATCACTTTTCTCTATTTCAGTTATCTGTTGATCAGTAAGTTTCCATTGGCGTAATTTTTCCCGCACAGCGTCAAGAATCTGCGGTTGCAAATCTTTCATTTTAAGAGCTTCCAGGAGTTCTTTCTGGGCAGTAACCAATTCAGGCGAATAAATGTGAGCTATGATTTGACCTTTCTTTACCTCTTCACCTGTAAAATTCACAAGAAGTTTCTCAATACGTCCCGGTATGTGGGCGGGTTGGGTCTGTATCAGGCGTTCATCAGCCTGAATCTTCCCAAAAAGACGCACATTTTTCACCGGTTTCTCACGTGTTACAATGCTTGTTTGAACTTCTGCAAGTTTCAAGGCTTCCTCAGTCATAACAACAGCACCGGAATCAATTGTGGAAGTTCCAGGTTCCAGCGGGATCAAGTCCATACCACAGATGGGGCATTTCCCAGGATGATCCATTCTGATCTGAGGATGCATCGCACAGGTCCAGATGGTATTTTTCCTTTCCTCGGTACCTGTCTCCTGATGGAATTTTCCTTCATGAGGATTGTGAAATATGAGCCAGCCCAGAAAAATTCCCGCAAGTACAAATAAAATACTCCGGATATATGTATTTGAATAAAAAGTTCTGATATTCATATTACTCTTATTTAATTTTATTCATCTTTAGTTTTAGTTGCCGGTTAGATAAGTAATCTGAGCAACAAAAGTCAACTTATCGACAACGGCTTCTATTTGATTGAGCTGATAATTAAGCAATTGTTGCTGCATTCTTAATACTTCCTCAAAATCTACCATTCTGGCTGAATAAGATGCTATTAATAAGTTCAGGCTTTTGTCAGCAAGCATAGCCTGATTGGCATAAAGCTTTATTCGGCGGTCAGCGTCATAAAGATTTTGTACAGCCTGCTGAAAACTTACGCGCAGGTCGTTCTGTGTATTCTCAGCTGATGCCATGGCTGCCTCTTTCATAAGTTCTGCTTCATTGCGCATGGCTTTGTATTTCTTCCTGTAAACAGGCAGGGTAAGCGATACCATGGGCATTATCATATCTTTCCCGTTCATCATGCTATTATTTCCTGCACGTTTTTGTATTACTGAATAATTCAATCCTAATCCTATCATTGGGTAACCCATACGGTCAGCCATTCGTGATTTTGCACTATTTGCTTCTGATTCGGCAATATACATTTTTACCATAGGATGGTTTCCTAGGCTGTCTGACAGAAAGGAAATTTCTCTTGGATTAGGTATCTCTGACAATGAATCACCGACATATACTTCCGATAATGGAGGCCGGTTCAAAAACCTGTTAAAGTCGGCCTTATCGGTCAGAAGCTGATCTTTCAGAAAGGCTATCCGGTTTTCAAGTGCACGAATTTCCATCTGAACACGTAGAAGGTCTACCATGTTGCTTTGATTGTTACTGTTCATTGAATTCCCTGCTGTACCAATCATTGAACCTGTATTGGATATGGGAGGGGGACTATTTGATGACGACATAGTCTCTGTTCCCATTCCATTCTGGCCCGTCATACTGTTTGCGTTCATTGGGGATGTTGGGATTGGGAGCATATTTTTTCCTGATGACATGGAACCGCCTGCGCTCCCCGCAGAACCCGTTCCCCCGCTACGGTATTTTATCAGGGCAAGCTGTTCCAATGTGTGCAGGATTTTTAAGTTCTTTTCTGTTGTTTCGACCTCTTTCATTGTTCGGTATATCTTATAATAGGAAGCTTTTACCTGATAATGCAGTTCATTCCGCGCATTTCTGTAACTTTCAAGTTTTGTAATTGCCATTTTAAAGGCTTCATCCTTGGCAGCTTTTAGCGTACCAAACCATGGGAGCATTTGCATAAACCGGATGTCGGATATCTGATTTCCGCTCAGCAGTTCCATAGGCTTAACAAAAAAACCTAGTTGAATCTCAGGATCGGGTAAAGAAGAGGCTTGCGGAACTTTTTCCAACGAGGCAGAGTATTCCAGTAATCTGGAACGTACCCCGGGGTTATTCAATTCCGACAGTTTGAGATAGTACAATAGAGAATCCTGTGAAAATCCGGAAGAACTCAAGACTCCAAGGGTAAAAAGCAA
The DNA here is from genome assembly GCA_964548125.1 of uncultured Bacteroidales bacterium. GTDB lineage: Bacteria > Bacteroidota > Bacteroidia > Bacteroidales > JAAYUG01 > JAAYUG01. The sequence continues at coordinate 4,964 of CAZJQN010000117.1, forward strand.
AAAGAATATTCTAAAAAATGATTTCATACATCTTTTCTGTTTTTTCAATTCATTATTGACTAAGCGACACTATAATCAACAAGTTTTCATTTATCAATCTTGTTTATCTCTGGAATTACTGAGATTTTTTGAAAATCTTATTGTTTTTTTAACTTCCCGTTCCCTCCATATGCTTTGAAGTATGGGTACCACAAACATGGTCATAATCTGGATTATCATTCCTCCGAATGTAGGAATAGCCATTGGAACCATAATATCAGAACCTTTACCAGTTGATGTGAGTACTGGAAGAAGGGCTATAATGGCTACTGCAGAGGTCATAACAGCCGGCCGTACTCTTTTTTTCCCGGCAATTACAACCGCTTCGCGGACATCATGTATAGTAGCTGGCTTCCTTTCTTCAAACACCTGATGAATGTATGTTCCCATAATTACCCCATCGTCGGTTGCAATGCCAAACAAGGCAATGAAACCAACCCATACAGCAACGCTGAGGTTGATGGTATGCATCTGAAACAGATCGCGCATATTTATCCCTGCAACAGAAAAATTCATAAACCACGGTTGACCGTACAACCACAGCATAATAAACCCTCCGGCAAATGCAACAAATACCCCGGAAAAGTGAATGGAAGAAGCAGTAATTGTCCGAAACTGAAAAAACAACAGCATAAATACTATCAGGAGGCTGACGGGTATAACAATGGCAAGGCGCTTGGTAGCCCTGACCTGTTGTTCATAGTTGCCGGCAAATTTATAAGTCACTCCATATGGTAATTTCAGGACTCCGGAGGCGATTTTCTGCTGCAGGTAGGCATTAGCATTTTCAACCACGTCCACCTCAGCAATACCAGGTTGCTTGTCGAATATTACGTAACCTGTAAGAAAGGTGTTTTCGCTTCGTATCATCTGGGGTCCTTTTGTATACTGTAAATCAGCCAGTTCTCCAAGAGGGATCTGGGCTCCCGTCATCGCAGGAATAAGAATTTTTTTCAATTCCTCAGGCGTATTTCTTAGCTCGCGTGCATACCTTATACGTACCGGAAATCGCTCACGCCCTTCAACCGTTGTGGTCAACTCCATCCCTCCTAAAGCGCTTTGTAATATTTCCTGAACGTCACTTATGGTCATCCCATAGCGGGCAAGGGCTTCACGGTTCAGCTTGATTTCAATATAAGGTGCACCTACGGCACGGTCATAGAAAACAGATGTTGGCACAATACCCGGAACTTCTTTCAGTACCTTTTCAAATTCGAGTCCGGCTCTTTCAATACTCTCAAGGTCAGGGCCATAGACTTTCAGTCCCATAGGAGCCCTCATACCTGTGGAAAGCATCACCAGACGTGTCTGGATTGGTTGCAACCGCGGAGCCGAAGTAAGTCCGGGCAGATTGGTCACTTTCACAATTTCATTCCAGATATCGTCGGGCCTTTTTATATTGGATCTCCATTGACGAAAGTACTCCCCGTTATTATCCTGAATCAGAAGCTTTGTATCCAGGTCTTTAAGTTTATCTTTCGTTGGATCAAATTTCGACCCGTCCGATAGTAAAAAATTACCCTTTTTATCGGTTTTAAAACGGATCCTGTGTCCGTCGGCATCGAGAATATATTCCGGCATATAGTTGATGGTATTCTCAAACATCTGTACCGGCGCCGGGTCAAGGGCTGAATTTACTCTTCCCCATTTTCCAACAGCAACCTCAATTTCAGGAATGGAGGAAAGCCTTTTATCGAGTGTTCTGATGTAATCAATATTCTGTTGTATCCCTGTGTGAGGCATGCTGGTGGGCATTAACAAAAAAGATCCCTCATCAAGGGATGGCATAAATTCTTTTCCTGCCCCGGGAAATGCCTTGGAAGCACTTTGCCACAATTCATTCTGCCTGAAATTTTTCCAGCCTGCTTTTTCAATAATGGTAGCTGCAAATCCAAATGTTCTGTCAAAACCCAACCATATTGTAATACCAAGCAAAACTGTCACCACAGGAAGAATCATAAATTTCCATTTGTTACGCAGGCACCATCTCAATACCGGTTCATAAAAATGAATCATTAACATCAGCAGGATCAGTACAAATGATACTATTGCCACAACAAATAGAAAATTCACGAAAAATGAATTATGAGCACCCAGCGGCAGCCATTCATGGGTCAAATAATAAACTGCTACAAGTATCGCAACACCGATATTGATCAGGTTGGGCAAACGTTTATAGCGGGAATGCCACCTTTCTTTTAATAGATTATTCACTCCGATTAATATCAAAGCCAGGGCAGGCCATGTTTTCCATACAATAATAAAAACCAAACCTGCAACGATGAGGATGGTATTCCATATTATGCTCGTCTTGCGCTTATTGAAACGTATCGAAAAAATAATTTGCGAAAGCACAGGAAGTACAATTATACCTAACACAAAGGAGGCAAGAAGGGCAAATGTTTTCGTGAAGGCAAGCGGCTTAAACAATTTCCCTTCTGCTGCTTCCATTGCAAAAATCGGTAAAAAGCTGACCACGGTTGTCAATAATGCGGTAGTTATGGCAGAAGACACTTCTGTGGTAGCCCGGTATATAATCTCACGAAGTTTTTCTCCTTTTGCTTCCTGATTTTCTGGTATTTCAAGATGCCGTATTGTGTTTTCTATGAAGACGATACCTATATCTACCATTACACCAATGGCAATAGCTATTCCTGAGAGAGCGACTATATTGGCTTCCACTCCTGTCAGTCGCATTACGATGAAGGTCATCAATACGGCAACAGGTAGCAAACCGGAAATAAGAAGGGAAGCCCTGAGATTAAAAACCAGCACAATGATGACAATAATACTGATAAGTACTTCATGTGTAAGCGCTGATTCGAGTGTTCCGATAGTTTCCTGGATGAGACCTGTCCGGTCGTAAAAGGGAACCACTGTTACTTTAGAAACGGTGCCATCCTTTAGGGTTTTACTTGGCAGTCCAGTCTCAATTTCCGTGATTTTTTCCTTTACGTTTTGAATTACCTGCATAGGATTAGAACCATAACGTGCAACAACTACAGCGCCCACAGCTTCTGCTCCGCTTTTGTCCAATCCTCCCCGTCGGGTAGCAGGGCCAAAATTCACTTTCGCCACATCTTGTATCCGTACAGGCACGTTGTTCCGAACCGTAATCACGGTATTGCGCAAATCATCTAAGTTTTTAATATATCCGAGTCCCCTGATCACATATTCCACCCTGTTCAGCTCAACGGTTTCTGCTCCAATGTCAAGGTTACTTTTCTTTACAGCATTCATTACATCCATGATGCTAACGCCAAACGCTTTCATAGCATCGGGGTCCATATCAACCTGATATTCTTTAACATAACCTCCGACAGAAGCCACTTCAGATACTCCTTCGACTGAAGCAAGTGCATATCGAACATTAAAATCCTGAATGGTACGAAGTTCCTGAGGGTCCCAACCTCCGGCCGGTTTTCCGTTCTCAGGATTTCTTCCTTCCAGAGTATACCAGAAAATCTGACCGAGTGCTGTAGCATCAGGACCGAGTGTTGGTTGTACTCCGGGTGGCAATGTACCCGGTGGAAGAGAGTTCAGTTTCTCAAGAATTCGCGATCGGCTCCAATAAAAATCGACCTTATCGTTAAAGATGATATAGATAAATGACATTCCAAACATCGATGTACTGCGGATCGTCTTTACTCCAGGAATTCCAAGAAGTGCCGCAGTGAGTGGATACGTTATCTGATCCTCTATATCACGCGGCGAGCGACCCATCCATTCAGTGGCTACAATTTGCTGATTATCTCCTATGTCGGGAATTGCGTCAACAGGAACCGGATCACGTGGCAAAAAACCAGTCTTCCAGTCAAATGGAGCAGTAATAATACCCCATACGATAAATATGACGAGTAGAATGATCGCTAAATACCTGTTTTCAAGAAAATATCGGATAATTCGGTTAAGCATTATTCTGTTATTTAATGTATAAATCAACAAATCAGTCAACCAGAACCCCCGGTTTTACCCGGGTGGATCTGGTTTCAAAATTGTTACGGACAGAGTGAACTTTCCTATTGTAATTTTATCGTGTCAGCCTGCTGAATTGCCTGCCCGCTATCAGACATTGGGATTTCTTTTTTTACAAGTTCCATACCACACTTGGGACACGTACCGGGTTTATCACTTCTGACCTCCGGATGCATAGGACAGGTGTAGTACACATTGCTCTGTACAGTTACTGTACCGTTTTTTTCGTTACCTGTTTTCGGCTGCGAGCCGCAAGAAGTAACGAAAATGGCAATTACTGCCATAATTATTATGATGAATGTTTTTTTCATAACAGGAATAATTATTAGTTAATAAATATTTAAATTGAAATGAAGACAAGCTTTCTAAGCCATTTAAATGATGTTCGCATTATCTTGAAGCATTGCACACTCTGCTTGAAAGATTACTCAGAAGGCATATGGACATTCAGCTATCAATCCTTTGTTTTTGAAGAAGAAGAAAAGCTGTTTTCTTCTTCTTTTCTATTTTATGCGATACATAATCATTCAGTAGGGATAGAAAACAGAAATGGGAGTGAGCAAAATCTCATCTCCTGAGAACACAGAGGAACGCAAGTTTTATACCCGTTTTCAGTATAGATTCAGGTGGGGATGAAAAAGCCATTATTTCCCCCGAAGACGTTATGGGTGAAATTACCCTGTCGGAAGAGAAAAAAAAGATCAGAAAGCCTTGAAATATCTTCAGATAATCAAATTCCGGAACAACAAATTTGCTGGGTAGCGAAAATTCGGCAAGGACGTCTTTACAGCAATCTGATTGGATGGAAGGGCCCAAAGAGTCAGGAGGAGCTTCCTGAGGCATTCCACATGTTGCTTTTTCGCCCGAAAATGACACTTTTATGGCTGCAACCTGCCCCGAACACAAATGCGCTGACAGGAAAGGATGCATTCCAGTTGCAAGGATGATAAAGATTAGCAATATGGATACTCCCTTTTTCATCGCTTGTTATAACGCAATATTTTCGAGTTTGTTCAAAAATAAATAATTTTTTTATCCGAAGTACCATGAATTAACAAATTCAACCGGGCTAACCCCGATGGAACAAAGTGAAATCGGCCTAACAGGCACAATAAGCATCGCATAATGCGTATTGTGGGTTAAAACTTTCATGATTAGAATTACAGCAAAATTATTTTTAGAGGGAATTCCATTTTTGAAACGCAATTTAGCTCTTGCT
>CAZJQN010000118.1:0-10007 GCA_964548125.1 uncultured Bacteroidales bacterium
GTATGAGCAAGAGCTAAATTGCGTTTCAAAAATGGAATTTCCTCTAAAAATAATTCTGCTCTAATTCTAATCATGAAGGTTTTAATAAAAATTTTTATTTGCCCGGTTGAATTTGTTAATTCATGGTACTTCGGGTAAATCTTTCTTCGATAACACTTTATAAAAATAAATCAGCCGGCAGGAAATCTGTATCCGCCGGCTGACATTAATTATACAACAGGATTCTTCCTATTGCTGAACTTTTACGTCCAATGTAATGGAGCCACTGGCACCAGTAGTAATGGAAGTCACCTTAATCAATCCTTTCTTACCGGAAGCTGTTTTAAATGCGATCACTTTACCCTGGGCAAGAGAAGAAACCTTAGATTCTGCAGGATCGGCCAGTGCATTGATGGTTGCGGCAGTTGCAGCATCAAATTCGGCGGTTGTTAAGGTTGTCAGAGTAAAACGGGTCTGATTCCTGGTAGTCCAACTCTGGCACCATGTAAAGTTTCCGGTTCCACCGTTCAAGCTAGCATCATCAGGTGCTGCAAGGGTAGCCAGGTTAACATCTCCATAATAATAGGCAAAATCGGCCTTAGCCTGATTGGATGTTGCCTGGGTGAGGGTCATTACCGTACCATCGACTGATGCAAAGAAACTGCCGGTACTGCTGCTCTGAGCACCAAGTGTTTTACCGGTCCATGTCTGGATAGCCGGTGCAGCAGGGATATGTATAGTGAAGCTGGCTGAATTGGTAATGTCATCTTTATCTGTAGCCTGAACCTTCAGCTTCATATCCTGAGTAATTCCAGTAACCTCATGCTGGAAAGGATAATTGTTCTTGTCGGAGAAGCTTGTAACAGCCTGCCCGTCCTGGGTTTCATTATCACCAATCACCTTAAAAAATTTTACTTCTTTGAGACCGGCATCGGAAGAAACTGTTCCGGCAACCGTATAACTGCTTTGACCGGCACTAAGAGTAACCTCGGTCTGGTTGTTAAGAAAAGTAATCACAGGACCTGTGCCAGTTGAATCATCAGAACAGGAATTAACAGCAAATGCAATCAGACCTGTAAAAGCAGCAAAAAGAAAATAACTGTTTTTTCTCATAGGTATAAGATTTAGTTTAACAATATCATTCAGATTGAAACAACTTAAAGTATTTACGAATTTTTAGCCTGAAAGTTGCAAAAAGTATACCAAAAATTCTTTCAGCTTATTTACTGCAGAATTCGATAAGAACGCCTCCGGCGGAGCGTGGGTGAATGAAACCGATGTTCAAATTTTCTGCTCCTTTCCGGGCCGTTTTGTCGATAAGTTCGATACCGGCAGACGCTGCTTCATCAAGTGCTTCATCTGTATTTTCAACGGCCAGGGCAATATGATGGAGACCCGGTCCTTTACGTGCAATAAATTTAGCAATTGGGCCATCGGGGTCAGTAGATTCCAGCAACTCGATTTTTGTATCGCCAAGGCGAAAAAAGGCAGTTTTAACTTTCTGGTCAGAGACTTCCTCGAAAGCATAGCATTCCAGGCCCAGAACCTGTTCATAAAATTTCCTTGCGGTTTCGATACTTTCGACAGCTATACCAATATGTTCAATGTGGGTTGGTTTCATTCATTTGAATATTGAAGAGCAAATGTAGTGAAAAGTAAGCAATAAAAAAATGCAGGTACAGGCCCCATGTCGACCTCAAAACGAAGGTAGAGAAGCATTCTTCAGAGCTCTGTAGAATTCAGAATGAATACGGGTCCGGTACCCCATATCAATAAGTTTTCCGTTGTCCATTGATGGATATACGCGGTTTGACAGGAAAACATAGAGCATTCCGTTATCCGGATCAGCCCAGGTATAAGTTCCGGTAAAACCGCTATGCCCGAAACTCCGGGGAGAGGCCTCCGGACAAGCTGGGCCGCCATTTCCGTTCGGACGGATCAAAGGCTTGTCAAACCCTAACCCCCGCCGGTTACCTGTTTTACAGAATGCGCAGGAGGTGAACAAATTAACAGTTGTTGAATCTATGTAACGGATGCCACCATAAGTTCCCTTATTCAGGTACATCTGCATCAGTTTGGCCAGATCATTGGAATTTCCGAAAAGACCAGCATGTCCGGCCACTCCTCCCAGCATAGCCGATGCCATATCATGCACATATCCATGAACAAGCTGTCTTCTCCAGAATATGTCATTTTCGGTAGGAACAATCTGATCAGATGGAAATTTTGTCAAAGGGTTGAATAATAGTTTTGAAGCTCCCAATGGCTGATAGAAATTCTCACGGGCAATATTCTGCAGAGGCTTTCCGGTAACCGACTCAACCATCCTGCCAAGAAGAATAAACCCAAGGTCACTATAAAGATAAGTTTTCTTTTTGCTTACTGGAGATTCATAGATCCGCCTGAAAATTGTATCTCTCCAGGAATTTTTTAGCCAGAGGTGGTCCGCAACCCTGATACCGAATGCAGAGGTGGAATCATGCCGGTAAATACCGGCTTTATACCCGACATGCGAAAAAAGGTAAACGTTTTTCTCAATCCGGAAAGGATACTCTTCTGACCATGTTCTGGAGAACAAAGGTTTTTGAGGTATCAATGGCTGTAATGTAAGAGTATAGAAGGGAATCCAGGCTTCCAGCCCTGCCTGATGGGCAAGTATATCTTCAAGGATAAGCTTTTCCTTGTTGGTTCCTCTGACATCAGGAAGATAATTTCCGAGATATCCCTTTAAACTGATGACGTTTCTTCCAGTTAATTGCATTACAACAGGCAGAGTAGCAGAAATTTTTGTTACGGATGCAAGATCGTACAAATCGTCATTGCTGACCAGCCTTACAGAATCGTAGGTTTGGAAACCGAAGGATTTCCGGTAAAAAACCTTCCCATTTACAGCACAAAATATCTGGCATCCAGGAGCAGCCTGCTGACGGATTAAATCAACTGCCAGGCTGTCGATACGAGCTAAACTGTCGCGCGAAATCCCGATTTCTTCAGGGATTATATAGGAAAACCTTACAGGTTCCGGAGTGTCTTGTCCATAACCGTACCTCAAAGAATCATTGATTGTAACAGGCAACCGGCCGTTCACCTTTACGCCTCCAAAAATTGCCTGGGCGGACAAGTCTTGAATAATAGGATGGTCGTCAAATGCAAGCAGAATTGATTTTGCCTTGTCTATATTTCTGAACAATCTCAGAGCATAAGGATTAGCCGTAAATGAAACGACACAAGGCTTGCGGATGAACAAGGAATCGGTAAAACGGATCAGGAAACTGCTGAACCCAAAGTTACGGGCCGGACGGATATCGGAATTTGAAAAGGAAAGAACAACAAGATTGTATGGACTTACCTTTGCAAACATGGAATCCATGCTGAGTACTGAATCATCAGGAGCTACGGAAATAAAATCAACCGGAGCATATAAAGCAAGCGTCTTCTGGAAGGTTGATGTATCTTTTGCTCCAATATTTACAGCCGCTATCCGAAAGGTATCGAGCGCTTTTAAAGGCAGAAGAGAATCTGCATTTTTCAGCAGTACCATACCTTCGCGGAAAATTTTGCGGCCCAGAACCTCATAGATTGGCTTATTAAGATCAGCCATCAGATGGAATGTGTCAACAGGGAGATAAGTGTCCAGGCCTGCCCAGGCTTTTGCCATGAGTACCCGACGACAGTGCTCGTTAATCTCTTTTTCTGTAATAAGACTGTCAGCAACAGCTTTCATAATGGCATCCAGAGCCACCTTAATATCGGAAGGCATGAGAAGAATATCGTTCCCTGCTTTTAAAGCTTTCACTTCCAGTTCACCAGGCGCATATTTATCTGCTACCCCCTTCATATTAAGGGCATCAGTAAAAATAAGACCTTTGAATTCCAGTTCTCTCCGCAAGAAGTTGTCTATTATCATGGGAGAAACACTGGCAGGTTTGTCTATTGCTGTATCGAGTGCGGGTACAGAAAGGTGTGCTGTCATGATACCCGATATTCCTGCCTGAATAAGATACCTGAACGGAAACAGCTCAATACTATCGAGTCGCTGACGAGAATGAGGAATCACAGGAAGAGTAAGATGCGAGTCAAGAAAGGTATCACCATGGCCCGGGAAGTGTTTTCCTACGGCCAGGATGCCTCCGGTCTGTAAACCGTAGGCATATGCGATTCCTTTCATTGTTGTCTTAAAGGGATCCTCCCCAAAAGAGCGCATGCTGATGACAGGATTATCGGGATTAACATTGACATCAACTACAGGAGAAAAACTGATATGTACTCCCAGGCGCCTTAGCTGGGAAGCTATCTGCCGACCCATTTCATAAATCAGGTGATCATTTTCCACGGCACCCAGCATCAGCTGGTAGGGATATTGAATTGTACCATCAAGACGCATAGCCAGACCCCATTCGGCATCCATAGCAATAAGAAGAGGCACAGAAGCAGCTGCCTGGAACCGGTTTGTGAAAATTGCCTGTGTTTCCGGATTTCCCTTGAAGAAAATAATACCACCCGGTTTGTACTTTCTTATCAGCTGTTCTACTCTGCTGGCCTCTGCTGAATCCCGGGCCGGATATGCCGCTATCATGAACAATTGGGCAATCTTTTCCTCCATCGACATGCGCAACATAAGAGAATCAACCCAGGTTGATTTCATATCAAGAAAAGGAGGATTATGTCGCTGATACGGCAACAGGATATCAGCATTCCCGGTTTTACCGAATGTATTGAGAAAGAATGGAAATACCAAAAAAAGACTTGCCAGAGAGCGTACCAGAATATTCATACTTCACCGCTAATTCTGCAAATATAACAGAATGAGGGAAAGTTGTTACTGATAAAAAAGGGTTTCCCTTTTACGTCAAAACACTCTGCTCCCTGAACAAAAAAAGTTAAAATCCGTTAATTAAAACATTTGTCATATGTCGAATTAAAATTTCAATGTACTTTTAAAACAAATAATCCTTAAACTTTACCATATGAAGCGTCTCTTTGTGTTTTTTTTCCTAATTTCTGGAGTTTGTATTTCTCAGCTGCTGGCTCAGGATGAAGCAAGGTTATTGCGTTTTCCGGCCATTCATGGAGATCAGGTTGTATTTTCCGCCGGAGGTGACTTGTACACAGTTGCCCGCACAGGTGGAATTGCCCGGAAATTGACCAGTTTTGTCGGTTATGAAATGTTTCCCCGCTTTTCCCCTGACGGAAAGACGATAGCTTTTACAGGGCAATATGATGGAAATACCGAAGTGTTCATAATCCCATCTGCAGGGGGGATACCCAAACGATTGACTTTCACTGCAACGTTAGACCGGGATGATGTTTCCGACCGCATGGGTCCGAACAATATTGTTTTCGGATGGACACCCGACGGGAAATATATAACCTACCGCTCCCGGAAACAATCCTTCAATTCTTTCCGGGGCGCTTTATTCAATGTACCAGTCAATGGAGGATTATCGGAAGAATTGCCCCTGGTTAATGGCGGATTCTGCTCATGGTCTCCTGATGGTAAAAAGCTTGCTCTTAACCGAGTATTCAGAGAATTTCGCACCTGGAAATATTATCAGGGAGGTATGGCCGACGATATATGGATTTATGATACGGAAACCCATCAGATTGAAAATATCACCAACAATCCGCACCAGGACATTATACCCATGTGGGCAGGAAGGGAAATATTTTTCCTCTCTGACAGGGACCGGACAATGAACCTTTTTGTGTACAATCTGGACACAAAACAAACAACAAAAGTGACCGACTTCACCGACTACGATATTAAATTTCCAAGTATCGGAGGAAATTATATCGTATTTGAAAAAGGAGGCTACCTGTACACATTTGATATCAAGACCCGAAATACCGAAAAAATACCGATAGTCATTGCCGATGATGCTCTCTATGCAAGAAGTGAGTTCAAAGATGCTTCACAGAATATTCGTACTGCTGATCTTTCTCCCGACGGTGAAAGAGTTCTTTTCGGCGCACGAGGTGAAGTATTTTCTGTACCTGCCAAAAAAGGAATCACCCGCAACCTCACACAAACCCCAGGTGTGCATGAACGCAATCCCAACTGGTCACCCGACGGAAAATATATAGCCTGGATATCTGATGAAAGCGGAGAATTCGAGATATACATCCGCCGGTCGGATGGATCAGAAAAACCAGTTCAGCTCACAAAAGGAGCAGATACGTATTATTTTAACATTAGCTGGTCGCCAGACAGTAAAAAAATATTGTTTAACGACCGCAAGCTTCGACTTCGTTATGTAAATATAGATACACGCGAAATTGTCCCTGTGCGACAAGCCGTATATGGAACTATCTATCAGTTTGCCTGGTCGCCTGATAGTCGTTATATTACTTATGCTGAGCAGACAGACAATGACAACTCAGTTATTCGTATATTCGATACGCAAACGAGCAAAACGTATGATGTTACTGATAACTGGTTTAGTTCTTCCTCGCCTGAATTTTCGAACGACGGGAAGTATCTTGTGTTTACTTCGGCCCGTGACTTCAATCCAATTTATAGCCAAACAGAATGGAACCATGCCTATACCGACATGACCAGAGTTTATTTGGTGCTGCTTTCACGTGATACACCCAATCCTTTTGCTCCGAAGAATGACGAAGTAAAAATTCAGGAAACACAACCGTCGACTACCGCTAAAGAACCTGAAAAAGGGAAAGGCAAAGGAAAAGTCAAAACGGAAGAAACCAAATCAGAAGAAACAAAAACCGCAGTAACTGTCAAGATTGACTTTGACGGCATCGGAAAGCGCATCCTTTCATTACCGATTGATCCCAGTAATTATGGCAATGTATCATGTATTGACGGGGTTGTGTATTACAACGAATACGGTGAAAGAAGAAGTCAGGACGGAATTAAATTGAAAATGTTTGATTTGAAAGAACAAAAGGAAACAGACCTAGGCAATTACCGGTACACACTTTCTGCCAATAACAAAAAAATGCTCGTTGCCCAGGGGAATAGGTATGCTGTTATTGACCTGCCCAAAGGACCCATTGCATTAAAAGAAACTGTTGATCTTTCCAACATGAAAGTAGTCACCGACTATGCTCAGGAATGGAAGCAAATATTCGACGAAAGCTGGAGACAAATGAGGGATTTCTTCTATGTGGAAAATATGCACGGTGTTGACTGGCAAAAAATGCATGATAAATATGCTGTTCTGGTTCCCTATGTACGTCACAGAGCTGATCTTACATACATCATTGGAGAAATGATCGGTGAACTAACAGTAGGCCATGCTTACGTCAATAGCGGAGAAATGCCCAAACCGCCGCGTATCAAAACAGGGCTTCTCGGTGCAAAACTCAGTAAAGATCCATCAGGATATTTCCGGGTTGACCGGATTCTGGAAGGAGCCAACTGGAGCAAGGAACTGCGATCACCGCTTACAGAACCGGGAAATGAGGTGAAAGAAGGCGAATATATTCTTGCTGTTGATGGAAATGATGTACGCAATACGAATGACCTGTTTTCCTTACTTGTTGGCAAATCCGGTGCCGTCATAGAACTGACGGTAAACACCAGACCTTCTGCCGAAGGAAGCAGAAAAGTACTTGTAACACCTATCGATGATGAAGCATCATTGTATTATTACAACTGGGTTCAGAGAAATATCAGGATGGTGAATGAGAAAACCAACGGGCAGGTAGGATATCTGCATATTCCCGACATGGGAGTTGAAGGACTGAATGAATTTGTCAAATACTTCTATCCCCAGCTTACCAAAAAGGGGTTAATTATTGATGATCGCGGAAACGGAGGAGGCAATGTTTCACCCATGATCATTGATCGCTTGAGCCGGCAGGTTACCCGATCCAATATGACGCGTAATGTTACTGTCCCCCGCTACACGCCCGGAGAAGCATTTCTGGGTCCGAAAGTCCTTCTGATCGATAATTATTCAGCATCTGACGGCGATTTATTCCCCTACGCCTTCAGGAAACATAAACTTGGTACCATCATCGGAAAGCGTACCTGGGGTGGCGTTGTAGGAATTACTGGCCCGCTTCCTTTTATTGATGGCGCTGATCTCCGCATTCCTCAATTTGCTTCGTATTCGGCTGAAAAAAGCGAATGGATTATCGAAGGATATGGAGTAGATCCTGATATTGAAGTAGACAATGATCCTTACCAGGAATATATGGGGGAAGATGCTCAGCTGAATAAAGCCATTGAGGTGATTCTTGAACAAATTAAGGGCTATAAAGGAATTCCTCCTATCCCCCCGGCTCCTGACAAAAGCAAATAGTAAACAGCTTCTGAAAGACCCCGTACTAAGTTAAAATCAGCCGGTTGACTATATGTTAGCCGGCTGATTTATTTGTTATGCTCAACAACAAAATTTTTTGTTTGGAATTACAAATATTTTATTTAATTTTGAATGATTCTTAGATAGGAATTTTTCTTATGAATTTTTCAGATCTTTTAAAAAAAGCTGGTCTGAAATGCACTGCTCAACGGCGCATTGTTCTGGAAGCATTGATTCACCTTAATAATCATCCTACAGCTGATGAACTGATAGGATATATTCATAAAGAACACCCTGAAATTGCACAAGGCACGATATATCATATTCTGGGTGTATTTCTGGATAAAGGGTTAGCCAGAAATGTTATGAGCGACGGGATTCCTCAACGGTTTGAGTTTGCGGTAGAAAAACATCATCATCTTCATTTTACAGATTCAGGTGAAATAAAAGATTATTCTGATCCGGAACTGGATCGGATATTACTGAGTTATTTCAGGAATAAAGGGATTTCTGATTTCTTTTTTGAAGATATAGAACTTCATATTAAAGGGAAGAAAAAAAAGTCGATACCATCAGAACCAAAGAAAAAAATTAAGTAAATTATATTGTTAAACTTAAAAACCAATACGTTATGGAAAACACAGAAATTCGTGAATTCACACCTATGCCGAGAATCGGTGATCCGGCGCCTGAATTCAAAGCAGTGACCACACAGGGTGAAATTCATTTCCCCAACGATTACAAAGGGAAATGGGTTATTCTCTTCAGCCATCCTGCTGATTTTACCCCGGTCTGCACATCGGAATTTATCACCTTTGCTTCCATGGAAGAGGAGTTTAATAAACTGAACTGCTCTCTTGTGGGGTTATCGGTTGACGGATTATACAGCCATATTGCCTGGCTGAGGACCATAAAGGAAAAAATTGAATACAAGGGCATGAAGAACGTGGAAGTGAAATTTCCTCTTATTGAGGACATTACTATGGAAGTTGCAAAAAAATACGGAATGATACAACCAGGGGAAAGCAATACCAAGGCGGTTAGAGCGGTATTTTTCGTTGATCCCAAAGGGATTATTCGCACTATCATTTACTACCCTCTATCACTTGGACGAAATTTTGATGAACTGAAACGGGTGCTGATTGCTCTTCAAACAGCCGATAAATTTGGAGTAGCCATGCCCGCTGACTGGAGGCCGGGAGACGACGTGATTGTTCCTCCTGCCGGTTCTTGTGGCACAGCCAAAGAACGTATGGAAACAAAATCGGAAGAAATGAAGTGCTATGACTGGTTCTTCTGCACAAAAAAATTGCCAAAAGAAAAGGTTTTGGAATCTTTAGGCAAGTAATTTTTATAAAGTATTACCCGACGACAGAAAAAATCATGTCGCATGATAAAATCCCGGCGTTTACCAGTGCCGGGATTCTTTGTAAATTAATTATTACCAGCCAGAAAAGAAATTTTATTTACCACTAGTAATTAATTTCTACTGGTTTAACCCCCTATTTTTTGGACAGATTTAATTAAAATGATTTGGGACGCTTTCATTGGCATCCTGGTTTAGCTAAGGTAGTTCACGTTCCGAATTTGTCAAGGGTAGTACGAGCGATGATGCCATAAACACAAGTAACATAAATTTGCAAATTCAACCGGGCTAATAAAAATTTATGTCAGAACTTATAGGATTAGAGTAAAATTATTTTTAGAGGAATCCGTCAATTGAAAAAATCAATTGACGAATCGACTAACAAAATCTAA
>CAZJQN010000119.1:0-10005 GCA_964548125.1 uncultured Bacteroidales bacterium
TCTTCAATCCACCAGGAAGAAGTTCTTCCGTTGTTATTTTCATCAGTAATTGAGATTCGCGTCTGATTCTTGACGGGGTTGTCGGGTGTCCAGTAGTTGAGCACTTCCCGCAATTTATTTTCATCCTTTGAAGTATTATCCCCTGAAGCAAGGCCAGCCCGGGACCGGTAATAATTGTACACGTCAACACCCTGTTCTCCCAGAAAAGCAAATGAAAAATCGAAGGCCTTGTAAGTAGCGTTAAAGGTAAGGCCATACACCAGATCAGGAATTACTTTTCCAATAAGGGTTCTGTCCAGTTCATTAACAGTACCGTCTTTGTTCAGATCTTTGAATTTAATATCCCCGGGAGATGTTCTGTCCTGCTGTTTCGGGAACAAAGGTGTGTATGTACCGTCGGCATTCATAACAGCGTGGCCATTTTCATCGGTTACGAAATCACTCTCCTGGAGTATTCTTTCTGCCACGTATCCGTAAATTCCCCCAATTGCATGCCCAACAAGGGCGGTATTATAATCTTCTATGATATCTCCGGCCGGGAGATAGTCCACTTTATTTGAAATTGTTGTCAGGTTACCGGTAATCTCGTACCGAAAGTTACCGGCAGAATGTTTATAAGTAATAAGGGCTTCCAATCCACGATTATGCATTTTACCAAGGTTAACCCAGGGGGGTGTGGCATCACCCGACATTCCTGAAATCAGAGGCAGGGGTAACTGAACCAGAAGGTTGTCCTGTAATTTATTATAGTACTCAATCGATGCCTGGATTTTATTGCCGAACATATTCACATCGATTCCGAAATTGGTCATATTTACTGATTCCCATTTCACATTGGGAGAAGGAATATTATAGAACGGTGCTGCTCCAAAAACAGCTCTTTCAGGGATACCAAGGGTATAGACATGCTCCATTGACCCACTGATGTAAGCATCGTAGAGATAATCACCGATGTCAGCATTTCCTGTCTGACCATATCCGAAACGGACCTTGGCCATATCAAGCCATGTAAGATTCTTTAAAAGATCCTCATTGAATTTCCAGGCTACCGATACTGACGGAAAGGTTCCCCAGCGGTTATTTTTACCGAAACGGGACGAACCATCTCTGCGAACACTGGCAGTGAGAAAGTATCGGGAATTATAGTCATAAATAAGTCGTGCAAGGTATGATTCGAACCGCACATCTCCTTTATACTGTGAAGCAGCTGCAGAAAGAGGATCTCCCTGTCCCAGTACCTGTAAATTCTCATACTGGAAATTGGAATTTGAAGCCTGAATATAATCACTGTGTGATTTCTGCATGGAATGCACTGCCGTTGCAGTAATATTGTGTAAACCAAACTGATTAGTATACGTTAACTGTTCATCCCATACAATCTTGGTTCCTTCGTAGCTGGATTCCTGGAGAAAGTTGGTTGGATTGCTTCTCTGCGCAAGGTCGTAAACCGGTCTCCAGGTAGTTCCTCTGGAATTGTTGTACATGAGTCCCAGAGTATTTTTGAAAGTCAATCCTTTCAAAAGATCCAGTTCTGCATACAGGCTTGAAAAGAAGCTGTTTCCGCGACCGGTATTTTTATTGAGCATTAATTCGGCATATGTATTGGTTCTTTCGTTTGTACCGGTAATATATTCATCCGGGCCCTGATATCCGCCACGGGCATCAGGATTATAAACCGGCATAAGCGGCGAAGCGATAGCAGCTGTGACCCATGGGTTACCCTGCTGGTCGGCCTGATTCCGGTTCTGAGATGTTCCGAACGAAATATTTTCGCCTATACGGAATTTATCAGTTATTTTAAAATCTGTATTGGCCTTCAGGCTTAATGCTCTTCTCCATGTAGTAATAAGAACACCGTTCTCTTCGAGGTAGTTTCCAGAGAGCATATAGGTTGCTTTCTCACTTCCGCCCGAAGCACTCAGATAATAATTCTGATTCCATGCCTGTTTTACAGTAATGAGATCCTGCCAATCGGTTGATATATTTCCGAACTCAGCCCTTCTTTCCGGAGTATATGCCAGCGGCATAGTTCGTGGTGCCTGGGGATGGGTACGGTTATACTCCTCATAGGCAGCCTGATAGTAGTTACAATATTCATCGGCATTGAGAATATCCATTCTTTTAGGCAATTGAGCAAAACCAGCCTGTACGCGGAAAGTAACGACGGGAGCCCCCGAACTTCCTTTTTTGGTCTGAATGAGGATAACACCGTTAGCTCCTTCGGTACCATATATGGCAGCAGCAGAGGCATCTTTCAGTACCTGTACAGATTCTATATCTTCCGGATTAAGGCCGGTGAGAGCTCCCCCACCAGTTCCCACGGGAATGCCATCGATGACTACCAAAGGCTGGGCACCCCGGTTGATGGAGCCCACCCCGCGCACACGAATAGATACACTCGCGCCCGGATTACCGCTTGTGTTAGAAATGACAACACCGGCTGCCCTGCCCTGCAATGCCGACCCCAGACTTGTCATGTTCGACTTCTTTAGCTCAGCAGCTGAAACAACTGATACTGAACCGGTAAGATCTTTCTTTTTCACGGTTCCATAACCAATGACCACCAGTTCATCAAGAAGTTTCGTTTCAACGACAAGTGCTACATTGATAACCTTCTGATCCCTTACCTGCACCTCCTGAGGCTGATATCCAACATATTGGAAAACAATGACATCAGAAGGCGAAGTTGTTTGAATTGAATACTTCCCATCCATATCGGTTGTTGTTCCAATTGTGGTACCCTTCAAATATACGGAAGCACCAATCAGGGGAGAATTGTCCTGAGCATCGGTTACAGTTCCGGTAACCAATTGCTGCCCAAACAATAAATTACCACAGGTTAACCACAGAATCAATCCGCATAGTAACCTGTTTCCAGCAGATTTGCATTTCTTCATCTTCATTTAGGCTTTATTAATGTTAGTAATCAGGTTAGCTGTTTATAAAAATACAAAATGTTTGAATTTCAGAACATATTTCGTTAACCATTCGTTTTATATGATTTTAACAAATAAACATACAATCAATGTGATGTTTCCCCTTAACTTTTAAAAATGAAAATATTATGTAACATTGCATTTTGAACCAACCAACTTTACGATTGCATGAAACGTTTTCTCATTTGTTTCAGTAGTCTCATTATACTCAGATTATCCATAGGTTTCGGGCAACAATTCGAGTGTACTGAAAACACAAATCCCTGTATGCTGATAGTGAATGGACGACTGCACACATACTTATATCCAGCAGCAGAAGGACATCCTTTTTTCCTTACAAAAAACTGGATTCAAGGAAAAATCATTTCGGGGGAATTGGTCTGTTCTGAAGCTCAGATACGCTATGATATTTACCTTGACGTAATGCTGATCCAGATCCTTTCAGAAGGAGAACCGTGTGTCATCAGCCTCAATCCATATGAATATGACCAAATTTTTCTTTCGGGCCACCAATTTGTTCCGGTGGAAAAAACCGGAGTAGATCAGAAATATTTAACTGATCTACCCAAATACGTTGAAATTTTGTACAATAATAGAATAATGCTTCTGGGCGGTTATTCCAAACATCTCAGAAAAGGCAGTCCGGGAATTCCTGATGAATTTGTTGAGACAGACAGATTCTGGCTAAAAAAGGACAACTATTTATATTTGTTAAAAACCCGAAAAAATCTGCTGGAAGCATTAAAGGATAAAAAAAAGGAGATCAGGCATTATATTCGTCAAAGTAACATGGTACATATTAACAACAGTGAGAAC
Source organism: uncultured Bacteroidales bacterium (assembly GCA_964548125.1). Lineage (GTDB taxonomy): Bacteria > Bacteroidota > Bacteroidia > Bacteroidales > JAAYUG01 > JAAYUG01. The sequence continues at coordinate 3,753 of CAZJQN010000119.1, forward strand.
CTGTCGCGAATAGTTGCTTATTATGAAAGTTTAAAAGATTAGGTATGTACCGGTATTTCCATTGTCTGATTATTTTCTTTTTCCTTCATCCAGAGCTTATTCATTCGCAATGCCTGCAGTATGAGGTGACAAGGACGAAAGAAATCAAGACGTTAGGTGATTTGAATCGTAATGTATTAGCTAAAGCCGGGTGCAACCTTTATTTTTCAACTCCCTGGGCAGATACTCTCACTCTTGTTTTTTCTGATGAAAAGATGCCTCTGGATAGTATTCTTCAGAAAACTTTAAACAAAGCGGGCCTGGTGTATGAAGAATTATGGTCCGGCCGGATTTTCATATTTCAGGAGTCAGAAAAAAAAGCAAGACTAAATATTACCTATGTTGACCCTTCTGATTACCAATTACCTAAAAAAGAGCTATTAACCGAAAATTTTGGAGGAGAGGCTCAGGAAAAAAATAATGGTCAGGGTAAAACTGTGGTTATTGGAAGACCCGGATTGCGAATAAAGGGAGAGAATGCCATTATCACAGGAATTGTTCGTTCGGGAGCGACCGGAGAACCTGTAATAGGAGGGGTTATTACCGTAGATGATGCGAAAAACCCGGTTACAACAGATGTGAATGGTGTCTATACCATTCCTGTAAAACCAGGAGTTCACACCATCCGTTTCCACTCGCTTGGCATGAACGATGTGGTAATCAGTCTGCAGGTATATTCTGACGGAAGACTGGACATACAAATGGAAGAATCAGTAACTGAATTAAAAGACATTGTTATTGTTGCAGAAAGAGGGAAAAACATCACAGGACTGCAAATGGGTATTGAAAAGCTGGATGCTAAAACAATCAGGCAGTTACCCGTACTGCTTGGAGAGACCGATATTATGAAAGCAGCATTATTGCTGCCCGGAGTTCAGACAGTCGGTGAAGGAGCAAACGGGTTTAATGTACGTGGTGGCAATACCGATCAGAATCTTATTCTTCTGGACGGTATTCCTGTTTATAATACAGCCCATCTTTTCGGGTTTTTCTCCTCCTTTAATCCTGATATTATCCGTGATTTCAGGTTATATAAAAGCAGCATTCCTGCAGAATATGGAGGAAGAGTGTCATCGGTTTTTGATATATCAACACGAAACGGAAACAGGAAAAAATTCTCAGTAGCAGGAGGAATCAGTCCAGTGACAGGCAAGCTCGTGATTGAATCGCCTCTACCAGGCAATAAAGGATCGGCACTGGCGTCTTTCAGAAGTACCTATTCAGACTGGTTGTTAAGACGGATTCGGGTTGATGCCCTAAGGAACAGCAAAGCATCATTTTATGATGTTTTTATAAAGTCGAACTATGATATTAATGAGAAAAACAATTTTTCGGTAAGTTTCTATCATAGCGCAGATGCGTTTCAACTTCATTCTGACACCTCATATACTTACAGGAATACAGGAGCATCCCTTTTCTTTCAGCATCGTCCAAATGACAGGATTACATTGAGCCTGAAAGCTGTAACGTCAGAATACCGATATGAAATTTCCAGTATTTCGCAACCTGTTTATGCATTCAATCTTTTCTACAATATTCAGCAGAATCAAGTAAGCGGATCAATCAACTGGGTTGCATCACCTTACCATCTGATCAAAGCCGGAGCAGAATTTAACCTTTACCGGTTGCGTCCTGCTTCACGAAAACCGATAAAAGCTGAATCAGTAATTGAGCGAATGATAATTCCTGAGGAGAAAGCCATTGAATCTGCTCTATATATTAGTGATGAATGGACTATCAATCAGCGCCTTACTTTTTACGCCGGAATCCGTCAGACAGCCTTTTTTGGTCTTGGCCCCAAAACTGCTTATAAATACGAAGCAGGACTTCCCAGAAGTGTTTTCAGTATTCAGGATACAATATTTTACATGAACAATGAACTGGTGAAAGCCTATTTTAAGCCAGAAGTCAGGCTTTCATTACGTTACCTTCTCTCACCGTCTCTTTCTCTCAAGGCTGGGTATAACCGGCTTACTCAGTATATTAACATGATGTCAAATACTACAGCTATGTCGCCCACTGATACCTGGAAGTTATGTGATAATTACCTTCAGCCAGTTACAGGTAATCAGTACTCTTTTGGTATTTATGCTGATCTGGCAGGTCATGTTTATGAAACCTCGGCGGAAATGTATTACAGGGATCTGAAACATATTATTGAGTACAAGGGGGCAGCACGTCTGCTTTTAAATGAACATATAGAAACAGAATTGCTCGATGGATCAGGAAAGGCATATGGGATAGAGCTTATGGTTCGTAAAAGCAGTGGAAAATTGAATGGCTGGGTTTCCTATACTTATTCCAGGATATTGCACAGGGTAACCGGTGAAGATGTTATCGAGCAGATTAACCGGGGAAAGTATTTCCCTGCCAATTACGACAGACCTCATGATTTCACCATGGCAACCAACTATCGCTTTTCCCGGAGGCTTAGTGCTTCATTTACCCTCGTTTATAATACAGGCCGGCCGATCACCTTTCCCGTGGGAAAAGTTATTTATGAAAACGCTTTGCTTCCGGTGTATTCAAAACGCAATGAGTTTCGGATTCCTGATCAGTTCCGTTGTGATATGTCGGTAAATCTTGACGGAAATCTGCGTTCAAGAAAACTCGCCCACGGAAGCTGGTCGTTGTCGGTTTACAACCTCACCGGAAGGTACAATGTCTACTCCGTTTATTTTGTCAGTACCGATAAAGTTATAAGGGGATACAGAATGTCGGTTTTCCCCCGTCCGGTAGTCACTATATCTTATAATTTCAGATTTCAATGAAGCCCGTATCAGCACTGATATTATTTATACTCATTCCGTTCAGCGGCTGTATCGAACGGTACTATCCTGATATAAAGGACTACGAAAACATGCTCGTTGTGGAAGGGTACATTACACAGGAGCATAGACCCTACCAGTTTTTTTTGAGCCACAGTTTCCCGTTTGACGATTACCGTGCAGAGAAAGAGAGCGGTGCCATCGTTGAAATAGAAGACAACGAAGGGAATAAATTTCCCTGCCATGAAAAAAAGAAGGGGTTATATGAAAGCTCTCCAGAGGACTTTACTGGTAAAACAGGAAAATCATACCGTCTCCACATCACCACCAGCAATGGACAGCATTATATGTCAGATTGGGTTACTATGCGCTCCACACCTGAAATTGACAGTGTATATTATGAATATAAGGAAGGTGAGTTGCAAACCGATTACACTCGTTTGCAGGGCATTCAGTTTTATATAAATACACACGATCCTTTAAACAAAACTTTTTATTACCGCTGGAGATACACCGAAACCTGGGAATTTCACGTTCCATATACCTCGCTCGTAAAACCCAATGCTGATGTTTGCTGGAGAAATGATTCAAGCCGGAATATTTTTATTGGTTCAACCATTGGTTTATCGAGCAATCTTCTGCATCGTCAGCCGATAGTATTTATTGATAACAATTCCAACCGGCTGGCCATAGCATATAGTATTCTGATCCGTCAGTATTCACTTGATGCCAAGGGATATCAATTTTATAAAACGCTTGTCGAAAATAATCAGGCAACGGGAACTCTTTTTGATACGCCGCCAAGCCAGGCTGCAGGAAACATATTCTGTACGACAGATAACCGAATACCTGTTTTTGGTTTTTTTGATGCTTCCGAAGTCAAAACATATCGATTTTTTGTTAAGCGGGAAGACCTTCCCGGTTCATTTTACACAACCAATGGATATGATTTTTGTCGTCTGGTCGAAATTCCGGAACAGGACAAGGAACAACTCAATTCGTATTATCGCCAGGGGTATCAGTACTACCTGAGATACTTCAATTCACAGCTTGACAAGTGGATGGTCATCCTTGTATCGGAAGCAAACTGTATTGATTGTACCATTGACGGGACAAATGTCAAACCATCATTCTGGCCTTATTAAAATGAATTTATGAAGCAGAGGTACTTTCTTGGCATCTTGATTCTGACCACCTTTACAGCCATCAATGGCCAGACAACGGAACGGCTCAATACGTCTCCAGATGAACATCTGGAAATAATCCTGGACAATAGCTATTATCTTACCGGCGAGACGGTATATTATACGATAGGTTATTACTCTGAAAGACATGACCTGAACCCGGAAGGAATAACTGTATTTGCCGAATTGCTCGATTCGGTAAATTACAAGCTGGCATCAGCCTGTAACAGAATTAATGCAGAAGGCTATTCGCGGGGGGCAATAACCATACCTGCCTCAGCATCATCCGGTTATTACATACTCCGTTTTTATACCTACAGGATGATGATTCAGGGTCCCCAAACATATCAATATAAAATCATTCCGGTACTGAATCCTGAAAAAGGTATTCCTGTAGTCAGGGATAAAGACAAATATGAAGGATTGCACATTGAATTTCATGCTGAAGGGAATCATTGGGTCAGCGGACTGGAAAACAAAATGATGATTAAGTGCCGTAATTTTGCTGGACAGGCGCTCAATTGTCAGGCATTAGTAATTCAAAACAAGCGCATTCTTGATACATTGTACTTTGACCAAAACGGAACCGCTTCGCTGATAATGATTCCTCATCAGGATTCCCTAATGAAACTCCTCATCACCATAAATGATTCCATCCGGAAAGATTTTTTGTTCCCCCATGCTGAAAAGACAGGAACAACTCTGTTTGTGAATCGAATTACTCACGACAGCTTATATGTAAAAATGGGACACAACACAACTATACCACAAAAAAAGAAATTTACGCTCTGGCTAAAAGATTCTAGAAAAACGTTAAACAATTTGACATTTCAATTGAATAGCAAGGACACTGTTCTCCCGTTTACAATAGAGACTATGGCAGATGGCTTATATGAACTGCAACTTATGGACGAAAAGAAACAAGTAATGAATCAAATATCCCTCTATCTTGAAAGGCTAAATGAACCAGATGTACTGATACCCCGCGGGTCTTACAAAAGAGGTGACAGTATCCGTTTTGAAATCCGTTTTCGAGATGCAGAATCAGCACCTGAATGGATTACGGTAAGCACAGGTTGCAGACCTGACGTTCTGGAACACAATGCAGATGCCGGATACGGTGTCCAAAATTTCCAGTCTTTCCGTTCCCGACAGTCTGTCAGCTCTTATACGGAAAAATATTATGAAATCCCTTCTGACGGTAAAGGATTGATAATAACGGGACATGCAAAATACCGCTCCACGGGTAAACCTGCTGCCAATGTGCCTGTACGAATCGCTATAACAAACAGCAGAAAAGACATATACAATGTTTGTACTGATACTTCAGGGATATTTCATCTAGTGTTAAAAGAAATAACGGGACAAATTATTGCCAATTTCCAGCCGATAAAAATAGGATCAGATCAGGAAATTGATATTATTCCCTTACCTCAGTTTTCCGACGATTATGTCTCATTTGATTTGCCAAAACTCACTTTTCCAGAAAGCAAAGTTGATGAAATCAATGAACTTGCAAAAATTTTCTTTGTGGAACGAAATTATGCTGGAAATAGTGAATCATTTCAATCAGAAAAAGATCATTGGACATTTTACGGAAAAGCTGATGAAATAATTGAAATGAACGACTATATTGAACTGCCACAAATGGAAGAAGTATTCAGAGAGCTTAGCCGGTATATAATATTGACGGGGAGTGGGAAAAATATCCACATCCAGGTTCTTGACAAGTATACCAATCGCATAACAGGAAACATTCCGCTGATAATGATTGATGGAATACCAATGGACGATCATCAGAAGGTTCTGTCTATTAAACCTTCAAACGTTAAGCGGATTTCAGTTGTTGCCGGAAGGTATTTTTACAGAAACTCCCGTTTTGACGGTATTATTGATATTGAACTCAGAAAAAAGAATCAAGGGCTATACTCCGAATACATGATGAAGGAATACCTTGGGTATGATGATAATCAGAAAAAACAATTCCCTGAATACTCTGAAATTAGTCGACGTATATACTGGCAACCTTTTTTGAACGGCAGTAACGGTATTTTCCATGGTGCTTTCAGGGCAGGCATTATCCCGGGCACATATTTTATATGCATTTACGGGAAAGACCGAAAAGGACGAACCGTCCACAAGACCGCCTGTGTGGTTATAGAATAGTTCATTTCTGACAAAAATCTCATTAAGCCCAAATAATCTAAGAGGGTGTCTAAAAAGTTCGATCGAAGCGGGAATACGAGGAGGAGCGACGAAGTA
>CAZJQN010000120.1:0-9947 GCA_964548125.1 uncultured Bacteroidales bacterium
CTATGCATTAGTTCGCTTAAACTCCTAATGCATAATCCGGGTTTAACAAAAATTTTATTAGCCCGATTGAATTTGTTAATTCACGGTACTTCGGTTTACTATAATCATGCCCTGAGATGACATTCTTCAGCTGCTTCACCATCAGAAAGCAAATCGTGAACAAAACTACAGATACAACTCAAGAAGAAAGAAGAGAGCAAAAAGAACACTGGCAATTCCATTGGTAGTAAAAAAAGCCGTATTAAGCCGTGAAATGTCGTCTGAACTCAATATAATATGCTGGTATGCAAGGAGACCCAGGAAGACCAGAGATCCTAACCAGTACCAAAGGCCAAAATGGCCGTAAAATCCTGCCAGTATAACAATTCCTCCGCTCACCAGATGAAATATACCCGAAATGATCAGGGATTTCTTCCGTCCGAAACGGACCGGCACTGAGCGCAGATTTTCTTTTCTGTCAAACCATTCATCCTGTAATGCATACAGTATGTCAAAGCCACTGACCCAGAAAATAACAACCAATGAATAAAGAACCGGCAATAAAGCAAATCTCGAGGTTACGGCCAGGTAAGCTCCCACAGGAGCAAGGGAAAGACCCAATCCCAGTATCAGATGACTCCAGTTGGTGAATGTTTTTGTAAAGCTATAACCCAGGATAATCAATAGAGCAACCGGAGACAATTTAAATACCAACGGATTGATAAACCACGTTGCTGCGATAAAAAGGAGTGATGAAATTACGGTAAGATGCAGCGCCGATTTGGGGTGGATAATCCCGGCAGGGATTTCACGAAGTGCTGTCCGTGGATTCTTTCCGTCAATCTCTCTGTCAACATAGCGGTTAAATGCCATGGCAGCCGTTCGGGCAAAGACCATACAAAGAATAACAGCAATAAAAATACTCCAGGAAAATGGATACTGATCGTGCCGCACTGCCAGAAAGAATCCGATGAGGGCGAAGGGCATGGCAAAAATTGTGTGGCTGAACTTTACCAGCGAAAGATAGTTAAGCAGTACTGGTCTCTGATTCATAGTCTCTGCTGAAGAAGTTGCTCATAAATCCGGTAACTTTCGTCATCAAAGGCAACAAAAATTACCTCTTCGGGAAGATCATACTTCTCTGCAAACTGTTGCACTTCCCTTACCGCAATGGCAGCGGCTTTATCTTTTGGATATCCGTATACCCCTGTGCTAATACCAGGAAAAGCAATAGTTCTGATGCGATGCTTGTTTGCAAGAAGAAGGCTGTTCCGGTAACAGGATGCCAGTTTATCCGGTTCTCCATAAGAACCGCCATTCCAGACAGGGCCTACCGTGTGAATAACAAACCGTGCAGGCAGGTTATACCCTTTGGTAATACGTGCTTCACCCACAGGACAACCTCCTATAGTGCGACATTCTTCCAAAAGCTGCGGACCAGCGGCACGATGGATGGCTCCGTCAACTCCTCCTCCGCCGAGCAGGCTTGTATTGGCTGCATTGACGATGGCATCGGCAGAAACTTTTGTAATATCACCCTTAAACAAACTTATTTTCATTGCTTACTGCCTGATTACTGCACCGAGTTCCTTTTCATAAGCCGTCATAAGCTTCTTCATCACCGCATCAATTTCTTCATCGGTAAGTGTCTTTGACGAATCCTGGAGTACATAAGTGATAGCATATGATTTTTTCCCGGCACCAATTTTTTCACCTTTATAGACGTCGAAAAGATTCATCTTCTGCAGAAGCTTCTTTTCTGTTCTGAAGGCAAGTTCCCTCAACTGTGCATACGTTACCTTTTCGTCGAGCACCATTGATAAATCACGGCGCACTTCGGGAAAACGGGGAATCTCACGGTACACCACAAAATGATCCTTAGCCAGATTCATCAGGGCATCCCAATGGAAATCGGCATAAAAAACAGGGACCTTACAGTCAAATTCTGCGGTCAGATGGGTGTTAACTTCGCCAAACTCAACTACCACCGTCTCGTTCATTACGTATTTCAGACCATATTCAAACAGATCGCTGTGAACCTCTTCATAAACCAATTGTTCCGGATCAAAGCCCAACCTTTTAAGAATGGCCGCAACCCAGCCTTTCAGGAAAAAGAAATCAACAGGTTGTTCCTCAGTAGTCCAGTTTTTCTCGTTCCGGTTACCGGTGGCAAAGAGAGCCAGATGCAAATATTCCGAATATTTTGAAAGGGGATTATCAGTTTTCGCCTTGGGATGGCAGAAATACACTTTTCCGACCTCATAAAGGAGTAAATTCGGGTTCTTTCTGTTCCGGTTGTACTGTATTGCCTCGAGTCCGCCATAAAGAAGACTCTGTCTCATACAGTCGAGATCGCTGCTTAAAGGATTCAGGATGCGGACGAGGTTTTCTGCCGGAAAGGTTTTATTCTTTTCGTAGTATGCTGATCGGGTGAGAGAGTTGGACATAATTTCAGTAAAACCAGCCCCTGTAAGATAATCGCAAATAGTGTGAGTAATTTTTTCCTTGTCCGGCTTAGTTACATAGGATAAAGTAGCATGGATACGTTCCGGAATTTCAACATTGTTGAAGCCGTAAATGCGAAGTATTTCTTCTACTACATCCGCTTCACGATGCACATCGACCCTGTACGGGGGAATCCTCAGCAGCATGTCGTTCCCTTTTTCTGACAAAATTTCAATATCAAGAGAAGAGAGAATTTGACGAACTGTTTCTTCAGGAATATCCTTACCAATTAGGCTATTGATCCTTTTAAGGTTAACAGCGACTTCAGCATTTATAGCCGGAGCAGGGTATTCATCAACGACAGGACCAATGATGGTTCCGCCTGCAATACTCGTTATAAGCCATGCTGCCCGTTGCAGAGCATAGGGAACCATGTTGGGGTCAGTACCTCTTTCGAAACGGAAAGATGCATCGGTTGCCAGTCCAAGCCGACGGGCCGTTCGCCGTATGGTTCTTGGATCAAACCATGCGCTTTCAAGAAAGATATTCGTCGTTTCTTCGCTTATTCCAGACTGAAGGCCACCAAAAATACCAGCCAGAGCCATAGGTTCTTCTGTATTGCAAATCAAAAGATCGTTTGCTTCAAGGGTACGCTCAACACCATCAAGTGTAATGAATTTTGTTCCGGCAGACAGATTCTTCACCACAACTGTATGTCCCTTGATTTTATCCGCATCAAATGCATGGAGCGGCTGACCAGTTTCGTATAAAACATAGTTGGTCACATCAACCACATTACTGATTGGATTCAGGCCCACTGCTCTTAATCTGTTCTGAAGCCATAGGGGTGAAGGGCCAACTTTTACATTACGGATGTACCAACCGGCATACCTGCGGCATCCTTCTGTGTTTTCAATGATCACTTTAACAGGCGGTTCGGCTCCGGAAACCGGCAGATGAGGTAATTCCGGAAGATCTGCCTTCCTGGGCGATGATAAACTCAGCCGGGCTGCCAGATCACGTGCAATGCCATAATGCGAAGCCGCATCAATCCGGTTCGGTGTTAAGCCGATCTCATATACCGTGTCAGTGGTAACACCAAAATATTCCGAAGCCGGAGTGCCAGGAACCGCTTTCTGATCCAGCACCATAATACCTTCATGGGATGTTCCCATACCGGCTTCATCCTCGGCACAGATCATCCCTTCGGATTCTTCACCACGGATTCTTGTTTTCTTTATCTCAAATGTCTCATTTCCTGAAAATATTTTTGCCCCGGGCAGAGCGACAAGAACTTTCTGCCCTGCCGCCACATTGGGAGCCCCGCAAACGATTTTCAGAGGCATACCTGAACCAATGCTTACCGTTGTAAGCGATAATTTGTCGGCATTGGGATGTTTGACACAGGTCAATACTTCGCCAATCACAAAATTCTGCAAACCGCCTTTGACTGATTCCCATGTTTCCATTGATTCCACTTCCAGACCCAGATCTGTAAGAACTTCAGCCAGATGAGCCGGATCAAGATCAATGGGAAGATAATCACGAAGCCAATTGTAGGAGATCTTCATTGCAAATTCCTTTCCTGTAAATTTTTTATTAACAGCCGCAAATCTAAGAAAAATGGCTGTTATTTAACCAGATCTGGTTGAAAAACTCTCTTCCGGTTAACAGCAGAATACCTATATTTGCCGGTGATGAAGTAAACAGGCCAGAACCAGATCTCAACATTATAAACCAGAAGTTCAGCCTGTAAAACTACTAATGTTAGCTTGAGGATATGTCAGAACGACTAATACTTGTAACAAACGATGACGGGATTCATGCACCGGGGCTTCAGGCATTGATTCGCGTTGCACGCATGTTTGGCAGGGTTCTTGTCATTGCCCCGCATGAAGGGCAAAGCGGGATGTCACATGCTATAACTGTAAAGTATCCTATACGGATTGAAAAAATTTCCGAAGAAAAAAATATTACGGTTTACTCCTGCACAGGAACTCCTGTGGACGGCGTAAAACTGGCTATTAACCGGCTGGCCGGCAGACCGCTAAGCATGGTTCTTTCCGGAATCAATCACGGAGCAAATTCTTCCTCCAGTATTGTCTATTCAGGAACTATGGGAGCCGTATTGGAAGGATGCATTAACGGTATACCCTCTATTGGTTTTTCCTTGCTTGACTTTTCGAAAGAAGCTGATTTTAACACAGCTATCGATTATGCAAAGCTTATTGTTTCAAATGTACTAGAAGAAGGTCTGCCTTCAGGTACCTGTCTGAATGTAAATGTTCCCCGTAACAATGGAGAACCAGTAAAAGGAATAAAAGTTTGCCGGCAAAACAGGGGGCTCTGGAGGGAAGAATTTGACCGCCGTCTTGATCCGCAAAATCAGGAATATTTCTGGCTTACCGGAGAATTTCATAACCTGGAGCCGGAGGCAACCGATACTGATGAATGGGCCCTCGCCCATCGCTATGTATCTGTTGTTCCTGTTAAGATTGATCTTACTGATTATCAGTTTATCAACAAAATCAAACACTGGGAAAATCATACACCATGAAATCGAAATTTGACCGGCTCAGCCTGGGTTTCTTTCTTGGAATCATTGTACCCATTATCACACTGATAGTAGTATATTTTGCTCGTTTTGAAACCTACACATTTCCTTCTTTCATTCGCACTCTTGTTGCCCTCCATGCACTGCCCGCCCTGCTCAGTCTGACAGTAATCCCCAACCTGCTGGTCTTTTTTGTTTTTATCTGGACCAACCACCTGTATGCAGCAAGAGGTGTTCTGGGAGCTACCATTGTAGCCGCATTAATTATTATGATAATTAAATTCGCCATTGCCTGATCGTTACATCTTAAATTCCCTGAACTGAACATGAAATACTACCTCATTGCCGGAGAGGCATCAGGCGATCTGCACGGAGCAAACCTGATAAAAGCTTTGAAAAAAAATGATCCTGATGGCATTTTTCGTTTCTTTGGCGGAGATCTGATGCAACAGGAAGGCGGTACCCTTGTAAAACACTACCGCGATACAGCTTTTATGGGAGTGGCAGCCGTTGCGGCAAACCTGGGAAAGGTTATGAGAAACATGTCACTCTGTAAAAAAGATTTGCTCTTGTATGGTCCAGATGTCCTGATCCTGATCGACTTCCCCGGCTTCAATCTTCGCATGGCAGAATTTGCACAAAAAAATGGTATACCTGTTGTTTACTATATCTCACCAAAAATATGGGCATGGAAGAAATCCCGCATACATCAGATTAAGCGTTTTGTAGACAGGATGTTTGTTATACTTCCTTTTGAAACATCCTATTACAGGGAGCGGGGTTACGAAGTGGAGTACCTTGGGAATCCCGTAGCCGACGCAGTATACGCATGGGAAGCCCATAAAACGTCATGGACTGATTTTATTTCCCGTAACAACCTGGAAAACAAGCAAATAATTTCCTTGTTACCCGGCAGCAGGAAACAGGAAATTGCGCTTTGTCTTCCTGAAATGATAGCTGCAGCCAGGCACTTCACCGGTTACCAGATCGTCGTTTCCGCAGCCCCGGGTATTGATACAGAATTTTACAGGACTATTAAAGGTTGTCAGACTCTGCCTCTCATCTCGGGTCAAACCTATGATCTGGTGCATCATTCTTCTGCCACGGTGGTTGTATCAGGCACAGCAACACTTGAAACCGCCCTGATAGGAACACCTCAGGTAGTGATTTATAAAACGGGAAACCTGACATACCATGTAGGAAAGCATTTTGTCAAAGTCAGATTCTTCTCACTGCCCAATATCATCATGGAGGAAGAAATCGTTAAAGAACTTCTCCAGTTTGATCTGTCGGAAAAAATTGTCAGAGAACTTAATCTGCTTCTTAACAATAATGACTACCGCAACCGGATGCTTGGGAACTATGCCCGACTTAAGGAAAAAATAGGTCCACCTGGAGTTTCAGAACGAGTTGCCGGTAGAATTATAAACTTCGTTAAGGAGAAACTACAGCACTGATGAAAGTTATTCGTTTTCTTCTTTTTTTTCTATCGCTCCATCTGACAGCACAGGAAGTCCGAATCGGGCTCTTTTATTCCGATGCCGTGCAGTCATTTACGGTTTCTCCTGTACGCAGTAGATATGTTCTTCTCATTGACAGCATACCATCTGACACCCTGCGCCCTGGTAACATAGTGTATATCAGCCTTATGAATGACAAACTCATGCTTCAGCGGCCAGACAATCCGCCGGAAGGTTGTCAAACAATTGAACTGATAGCCCTGGACACTAATGGTATCTTTAGTATCAGGCCGGCATTTCCGGCAAAAGAAAAACGACTCTACGACGACAACATTTTTTTCAGAGCCGACGTAAACCGCATTCTGGCTATAAACCGGGTGCAGTTCGATAAATATATTGCAGGTGTAATAGAGTCAGAAGGAGGATCAAAAGCGCATCCTGAATATTATAAAGCACAAGCAGTATTATGTCGCACCTATGCGCTGGCCAATATCACTCGTCATCTGGAAGAAGGCTTCGATCTTTGTGACGGTGTGCATTGTCAGGCCTATCTGAGCCGGAGCGATAAAAACGGGGAAATACTGAATGCCGTCAGGCAAACGCATGGAGAGGTTGCTGTATGGAACGATACTATACTGATTACTGCAGCTTTTCACTCCAACTGCGGCGGTGAAACCCAGAGCAGTACAGCAGAATGGGTTCTTAATATGCCCTATCTTCAGCCCGTCAGAGACCCCTATTGCCGGGAATCACGGAATGCACGATGGCAAAAAACATTTACCCTCACCGAATGGAGACAATATCTTACCGGAGCAGGTATTTCTCTTTCCGATAGTTTCCCTCCTTCTCGGTTTAAATTCGTTCAGCTGCAAAGAAAACGCTATTATCCGGTGGGAAACGATTCCGTGCCCCTTCGCAAAATCCGCAATGATCTTGGCCTGCGTTCTTCCTTCTTCTCCGTCAGCTTTGTGCCTCCCGACAAGATTGTTCTCGACGGCCGTGGCTACGGCCATGGTATAGGTCTCTGCCAGGAAGGGGCAATGCAAATGGCCTTAAAAGGATTTGATTACCGCGAAATCCTGTTTTTTTATTTTACCGGTATTTCCTTAAAAAAATGGAGTCAATAGTTCTTTTATATTTGCACACCTGAAGAAAATTTCCGACCGGTTTTAGAACAGAAAATTATAAAACTGAAATCGGAAGATTAACGAACCCGCTATGAATGCCTTAATCGGAAAAGAATTACGAAGTTTTTTCAGTTCCCTCACCGGGTACATTGCCATCATTGTTTTCCTTCTGACCAACGGGCTGTTGTTATGGGTCTTCCCGGGAAGCACGAATATCATGGACGGGGGTTTTGCCACCCTCGACAGTTTTTTTATGCTGGCACCCTGGGTGTTTCTGATACTGATTCCGGCCATCACCATGCGCACGATAGCAGAAGAAAGAAAGACAGGTACCATCGAATTGCTTATTACCCGCCCCCTGAGTCTCTGGCAGATAATCCTGGCAAAGTATTCCGCTTCCCTTATGGTGATCATCCTTTCCCTTCTGCCAGCACTTGTATTCTTCTTTTCAGTATATCACCTGGGCAATCCTCCTGGAAATATTGATATGGGCGGAACCTGGGGATCCTTCATCGGTCTCTTTTTGCTTGCGTCGGTATATGCAGCAATAGGGATATTCTCCTCCTCACTCACCGATAATCAGATAATTGCCTTCCTCATATCTGCTGCTTTATGTTTTTTTGTATATACAGGACTGGATCTTGTTTCTCAGATGCGCCTCCCCGTATCATTGCAAAGCGTCATACAATATCTTGGCATTGCCGTACATTACAGGAGTATGAGCCGCGGAGTGCTTGATTCCAGGGATCTTGTCTATTTTCTTGGAATCATTGCGCTTTTTATGGTATTTACCTATGAATCAATTAAAAACCGCAAATGGTAATGCGTGGTAAAAAGTTACAGTTACAGGAAGAAAAACTGTCAGGCAAATCAGATCTTACGTCTTACCTGATCGGAGGAATCATCATTATGCTGATGTTTCTTTCGCAGATATATTTTGTACGCCTGGATCTTACATCAGAAAAAAGGTACACCCTTTCGCCCGTTACAAAAGCCACACTAAAAAACATGCCCGACCAGGCATTTATCAGGGTATACCTCGACGGGGATCTTCCTCCCGAGTTTATAAAAATGCGAAACAGTATCCGCGAAATGCTTGACGAGTTCCGGGTATATGCAGGCGATCGTATCCAGTATCAGTTTGTTAATCCAATGGCAGGAAAAACACCCCAGGTGAGAAAAAACATGATGCAGGAACTCGTCAATAAAGGCCTCCAGGTCACTAATATTCAGGCTACCGACGAAGAAGGCGGTAAATCAGAAAAATATATTTTTCCCGGAGCCATCATCACGTACAAAAACACTGAAGTTCCTATCAATCTTCTGCAAAACAATCCGGGACTGAGCGCGGAAGAAAATCTGAACAATTCTCTGCAACTGATTGAATACAGGTTAATCAGCACCCTCCATACCCTTGCTTCTGACACAGTAAAGAAGGTGGCCTTTATTGAAGGACACGGCGAATTTGATCAGTATCAGACAGCCGATATATCAAAGGAATTGTCGATTTTCTTTCAGATAGATCGCGGAAAAATCAACGGAGTTGCCGGTTGCCTTGACCAGTATGTTGCCGTTATCATTGCCGGCCCCACACAGCGCTTCAGTGAAGCCGACAAGTTTGTTCTCGACCAGTATCTTATGCAGGGCGGAAAGATCCTCTTTTTTATCGATGGAGCCCGCATCAGTCTGGACAGCCTTCACGAATCCGCATCAGTTGCCCTGATCAATGATGTTAATCTTGACGATCAGTTATTTCGTTATGGAGTCAGAATTAACCCCAATCTGATTCAAGATATTCAGTGTGCCCTGATCCCGGTAAATATTGCTGTTGAGGGGCAGTCTCCCCGTTTTGCTCCCTTCCCCTGGTATTATTTTCCGTTGCTTACACCACGGCAGGATCATCCGGTTACCCGTACCATCAATCTGGTACGCTCAGAGTTTGTTAGTTCAATTGACACCCTTGCAGCATCTGGCCTGAAAAAAACCATACTGCTAACAACCTCTCCATATACAAAAGTTACCAACCTGCCCAATTATGTTTCTCTTGAACAGGTCCGCAACACACCCCGTAAGGAAGAATTCAACAGACAAAATCTGGCTGTGGCGGTAATGATTGAAGGGAACTTTCCTTCCGTATTCCGCAACAGGATACTTGATGGACTGGGAATTAAAGGGTCTTATCAGTTCAGACCATCCGGGCAATCAGGTGCAATTGTCGTGGTATCTGATGCTGATATTATAAGGAACGACGTGCGGTTTGACGCCCGCGGTCCGCTGATTTCCCCGGCCGGATTTGACCGGTACACCAACCAGATTTTTGGCAACAGGGAATTTGTTGTGAATACATTGAATTACCTGACCGATGCATCAGGAATCATTCAA
>CAZJQN010000121.1:0-9913 GCA_964548125.1 uncultured Bacteroidales bacterium
CTTATCAAAATCTTTCATTTTGTTAGTCGATGGGTTCAATTGACGGATTTGGGGTAAAGCTTATTTTTTTATGTCCTTCTGCTCAAATATTTTCTTCCTGATATTGGATGTATTCACTTCAAAAAGTCAGGCTTATCCATTTTCCTGGATTTAGAGCTGAATTTCAATGTTGTGGACAGACTTGGTGATTTTCAGAATACCTCCTTTTGACAAAGGTGTCCAAGTGTAACCGTCAACCTCAGGAGAAATCATTTCAGGCAGGCGTTCTCCACCGGCCATAATCCGGGCGGGTCTTTTCAGAAGGCGGAGTTTTTCAGTAGATTTAGCATCGTAGGTTTCATAAAGGATTCTTCCTTGTTCATAGGTAATATTTTTAATAACGGAGGTGGTACTTATCATCCGGTTCTTATTGTCGGGGGCCAGTTCAGGAAAAGCAGCCATGGCACGAAGATAATGTCTCACATAATCGCCATATCCGTCGGTAAGCCATACATCGTCCCTGATGTACCTGTTGCGCCCGTCGTCAGCTACAGTATAAGTTGCCCAGTTGAGAGTTCGGATTGCATTGGTTTTATATGCAGTGTCACCAGTCAATGCAGTATACCACAATTCCATGGAAGCCTGCCTCGATGAATGCGAATTGCCGGGTACCCTGTAAACCGTTTGTTCATTCATCACGGTTACCTTATACTTCTCATATTCGTGGTTGCCAAGTTCCTTGTATGTCCAGTCAAATATACCCTTAACGTCTTTTTTCCAGTCGGGAAAAAGATTTCTGTGCTCCATGATGAACATGGCAAAGGTAATGGCATTGATTTGTGTATCGCTCCAGCCCGGTATATCTTCAAAAAATGGTCCCCATTTGTTGGTTTTTAGCGGGTAGTTTTTCATCCAGTCAAGAATTGTATCAAATGCTTTTCTGTAAAGGCATGCATTTTGTGGATCAAAGTTCTGCAATTGTTCAAATAGATTTAGAGTACCAGTCCAGTTGGATGTATAAACCGCTGGCATTTCTACCTGACCTGTTCCCTGGTTACTGAAAAAAGCTCCGGGTTCGCCGGTAGCTGCATTAACACGGAAGGGAAGGGGAGAGCGGTCATTATCGCCCGGTCGGGTTTTGGAGGCAAGTGTCTTCCCAATCCTGATGGCTGCATCAAGGTACTTTTGTTCACCGGTCATCTTGTAAAGATTCACCAGTTCAATACCAAACGATCCTGCCTTGTCGGGCTGGGTATACCCTTTTCCGTTGCGCATATCTCCATCATAAAAACCTGAATGAACAGCGGTATTGTACGGATAGGGAATAAAAGCCCACTGATCAGTAGCTTTTGACAGCCCGCGGGCCAGGTATTCATCAGCGATATACCGCATATCTTCAATTAATGCCGGGTCGCCGGTGTAAGCATACAGCAATCTCCACGATGAGAGAGCCATAGCCATCTGGTCACCTCCCAAACCACGCATGTCATGATACGGAGCCCAGACCTGATGGTTCATATAATATTTCAGCCCATTGGAATCAGTTTCCATGTTTTTCCAGAAATTCCAGACCAGCTGAAGACAAGTATCATATGATTGTCCAGGGTTGGAAGAAAACCAGGGAAGAATTGCTCCCCCTTCATCAATCCTGACCGGATGATACTGAATGGTATCGGAGTACAAAACTGTTCCACCCAGCCCATTGGTATTCTTTTGCATGGGATTGCAGGCTGCCAGTGTGGCTAGCAGAACCAGGGACATATGAAAGCACTTCATAGCAATGATTTTTAGTTAGGAAGGTTAACCTTAATGTTTTATTTGGTCAAAATAACATTAATGTTGTTTTTCTTATACATTCGAATAATTTCTGGGTGTATGTCTTTGTCGGTAATCAGATAATCGGCAATAGAAAGCTGAGCGTAATTTACATATGCATCTTTTTCAATTTTCGATGAATCACATAATATGAAAACCTGTTCAGCCGACTCAGCCATAATTCGTGCTATAGTTCCTTCCTTTTCATCGTTCGAGCTCAGGCCGTTTCTAAGCGAAATGCCTGCTGCACCCAGAAAAGCTTTATTTGCTTTGTATGATTGAATTATTTTTTCGGTTGTTGGTCCGTAACATGCCTTTCGCTCATGGTCCAGATCCCCGCCAAGCAGGTTTATTTTGATATTGGGATAATGAACCAGTTCCGAAACTGCCGGTAATGAATTGGTAATAACCCTCAGATTTTTAAACCCTGTTATAAATTTTGCCAGATGTACTACCGTGGTTCCGCATCCCATAAACAAAATATCATTATCTCTAATAAATGTGGCCGCTAACTTTGCAATTTCTACCTTCTTTTCCCGGTTATGTAATTCCTTATTTTCATAACTGAAAAGATAAGGAATGAGTTTCGATTTTACCGCACCGCCAAATGTCCGTATAAGCAACCCATCTGATTCCAGTTCATCAAGATCCCTGCGGGCCGTGATTTCCGAAACATTGCATATCCGTGCTGCTTCCTTTATGCTGATGGATTCAAATTTATCAAGATGCTTCAGAATCATCTTCTTGCGTACTTCTGGTTGTATCGCATTTTTACGGGCCATAGGCTGCTTAATATAAAAATAACCAGGATAAACTAATTGTAAATCCGATCCAAACGAATACAATAATACCAAAATAATATTATTTTCCTAATGTTGATTGATTAATTGAATAAAATTTTGATTGAAATAGATCATATTTATCATAAAATCATATTTATCATAAACAATTAAATGGCCTGGAAAGTGATGGAAAAGAAAGCTTTTTTTGAACTATGAAGGCTTTTTCCCGTTGGCACGGTTCGTAACATGCAGGAGTGGAATTATCAAAAACATTCTATATTTTTGACTTAGTGACGGTAGATGCTTCTTTCTATGTTATGAATCTTCGGAAGAATCATTCTGCTGTAGTACTGTTCATATAAATGGAACCATGCAGTTACTTATATTAGTTTGACGTTTAGAAAAAAATGAAATTCCATTTGATGGTAAAAGTGTATAGTTTAATTAATTAACCTGATGTATCGCGAACTAACCGGAATCATTCCAGAAATTCAGACCATTGTGCGGAAAGCGGCCGACTTTATTCGGAAGGAATCTCAATCATTTAATCCGCAAAAACTTCGTTTTAAATCATATAACAATTTTTCGTCATACGTTGACCATACTTCAGAAGAAATACTGGTTGAAGGTCTTTCCAAAATTCTGCCGGGAGCTGGGTTTATAACGGAAGAAAACACAACCGGATCTTCTGCAGAAACTCTGAACTGGATAATTGACCCGCTGGATGGAACCACGAATTTTCTGCATGGCTATCCCGCCACGGCAGTTACTCTTGCTCTGAAAGAAAACAATGATATTTTGCTTGGTATGACTTATTTGTTGTATGAGGATGCTATCTATCATGCTGTAAAAGGCAATGGAGCCTGGTGTGAGAACCAGAGACTTCATGTATCTGATACTGCAGATCTGGACAAATCCCTTCTTATTCCTGGTTTTCCATATGATCTTGCAGGCAGAGATGAGAATTATTTTCATTTGATACGCCAGCTGCTTTCTCGTTGCCATGGTATCCGTTCTTCCGGAGCATCAGCAGTCGATCTTGTGCATGTTGCCACTGGTCGTGCTGATGCCTATTTCGAATTTAACCTTTACCTGTGGGATATTGCAGCAGGTATATTACTGGTGCAGGAAGCAGGAGGAACTGTTTCTGACTTTAACGGAGGGAACCGCCATCTGGAAGCATACGAAATTGTTGCAGCAGGGAAAGTTTATCCTGCCCTCCTTCACGAGATGCAAATTTTATGGAACAGGGAGCCAATATCATGATGCGGTGTAATTTGCATGTGTTCTTTATTAGTTTTTCTGATCAGGAATGTCGTTATATGTTCTTAAATGATGTGATGAATGAGTCATTCCGGTGAATTACTTATAGGACTTGATGCAGGAACCAATTCTGTCAAAGCGGTGCTGATGCAGCCCGATGGACAGATTCTTGCTTCTGCCGGAAAGGAATTTACTCTCGATACTTCCCAGCCAAACCAGTGCGAAGTTAATCCTGCCGTGTACTGGGAATCCTCGATCCACTGTATCCGTCAATTAATGCGCGAATCGGCAGTCCGTCCTTCTTCCATACGTGCTCTTGCTATTTCCAGTCAGGGAGAAACGCTCATATGTACCGATGCTTCAGGACGGCCCTTGCGGAATGCCATCGTGTGGCTCGATAACCGCTCGGTTCGTGAAGCTGACATCCTGAGAAAAGAATTCGGTCAGAAGATTATCCTTGAAGCCACAGGTCAGCCCGAAATTCTACCAACCTGGCCGGCAACAAAACTTCTCTGGCTGCGGAAACATGAACCCGAAACATATGTGCGTACGGATAAGTTTCTCCTGGTGGAAGATTACCTCATGCATTGCCTCAGCGGCCGGTTTTGTACCGAATACTCAGTTATATCTTCCTCATTATATTTTCATATTACGCAAAAGGTGCTCTGGTCAGAAATGCTTGAATTTCTGGGACTAACATCGGCCCGTTTTCCCGAAATCCTTCCTTCTGCAACTCCGGTAGGAACGCTTACTGCCGACGCAGCCCGTTTGACAGGACTTGATCCTGCAACATTGGTGGTTACAGGGGCTTACGATCATGCTGCAGGTGCTGTAGGTGCAGGCAATATAGATGATGGGATGATTACCGAAACCACAGGTGCTTCCATGGCTATGGTAGTTACTTCCGATAAACCGGTTCTTGACCTGTTGCTTCATTTGCCATGTCAATGCCATGCGGTACCGGATAAGTATTTTCTCCTTCCCTATGGACAAACTGCAGGAATTGTTCTGAAATGGTTTCGTGATCAGTTTGCTTCACAGATCAGAGACCTTTCGCGTGAATACGACCTGGATCCGTATGATCTGCTCACAGCCATGGCTTCTCAGGTTCCGCCGGGTTCCGGTGGTGTTATTATGCTGCCCCATCTTATGGGGACTGGGTCTCCTGAATTCAATCCTTCTGCAAGAGCTGTCTGGGCAGGAATGTCACTCGAAACCAATAAGGCCCATATGATTCGCTCCATCCTCGAAGGTGTTGCAGCCATGATCAGAAGGAACATTGAAGCTCTAAAAAATTATGGGATTTCTGTGTGCGAAATGCGGGCCCTTGGAGGGGGAGCACGCAGCCCGCTCTGGAACCAGATCAAAGCCGACATGACTTCTGTCCCGATTCTAACTGTTGAAAATGATGATACCCCCGCTGTCGGAGCTGCAGTGCTGGCTGGCACAGGGTCCGGATTATTCCCCGACCTGAAAAAAGCCACCAGACAGCTTGTCAGGATAAGAGAATCATTTACTCCCAATCCTGCTTTCATCAATACCTATAATGAAGTGTACCATAAATACTGCCTGCTATCGGATCTTCTTATCAAATACTGGAAGGAATGAAGTTTTGCATATAACCAGCTTTCTGATTCTGGAATCTTTACCTCATTGCAGTTAGTATAACAAATGCTTCGGCATTTTTTCATGAATTTCCTTACTTTAGCACCTTCTAAAAGGATCAATATGTGCCTAGCTGTACCAGGGAAAATTGTATCAGTCGATGACTCCAACCCGGAGATGAGGATGGCAAAAGTAAATTTTGCCGGTGTGGAAAAGGATATATGCATTCAGTGGCTTCCCGATATAAAAGTTGGTGATTATGTACTCGCCCATGTGGGTGTTGCCCTGAATAAAATTGACGAAGAAGAGGCCCTCGAAACATTACGCCTCTTTAAAGAACTCGATAATTTCAATCAGGCAGATGAAATTCGTTGACGAATACAGAGATGCCGGATTGGTTAATTCCATTGCTTCTGAGATCAGAAAAATTACAACCCGGCAGTGGAATATCATGGAAATCTGTGGAGGACAAACCCATAGCATCGTGCGGTATGGTCTGGATGAGCTTCTTCCCCATGAAATTACTCTGATTCATGGTCCGGGTTGTCCCGTTTGCGTGACTCCTATCGAGCTGATTGACAGGGCTGTTGCCATAGCATCACTACCCGGCGTTATTATGACGTCCTATGGCGATATGCTCAGGGTACCGGGCAGTTCGTCCGATTTACTCAGGGTAAAAGCTTCGGGAGGCGATGTGCGCATGGTCTATTCTCCTTTAGATGTTCTTCAGATTGCCCAACAAAATCCGGGGAAAGAAGTAGTTTTCTTTGCCGTAGGGTTTGAAACCACAGCACCTGCCAATGCTATGATTGTTACCGAGGCAAGGAGAAGAAACCTTGCCAATGTTTCGGTTCTTTCAGCCCATGTGCTGGTACCTCCTGCCATTGAAGCCATTTTATCGTCCCGTGATGCTTCGGTCAACGCCTTTCTGGCGGCAGGGCATGTCTGTACCATTATGGGTTATGCAGAATATGAGCCCCTGGCTGAAAAATACAAAGTACCCATTGTTGTTACAGGTTTTGAACCGGCTGATATTCTTCAGGGTATTCTGATGGCAGTCAAAGAACTGGAATCTGGTTCCTACCGGGTTCTCAATCAATATTCCCGGGCAGTAACCCGGGAAGGGAACCTGCCGGCACAGCGCCTTATCAGGGATGTCTATCAGGTAGTCGACAGAAAATGGAGAGGGATCGGAATCATTCCCTCCAGCGGCCTTGACTTGCATGATAAATACGCTGAATTTGATGCGGCAAAACGTTTCCGGGTCGATACTATCCTGGCTTCCGAATCGGAAAAGTGCCTGGCAGGAAAAGTATTGCAGGGACAAATAAAACCGTCTTCCTGTCCGGCTTTTGGTACGGAATGCTCTCCCGACCATCCGCTGGGAGCACCTATGGTATCATCTGAAGGAGCGTGTGCCGCTTATTTCCGTTTCAGAAAATCCGAATCTCATGTCTGACCAGTTGAACTTTTCCTGTCCTATTCCCTTGTCGGGTTACGATAAAATTACCCTTGCCCATGGCGGAGGAGGATCTTTTTCATACAAACTCCTGCATGAACTGGTTTTCAAATATCTGAATTCAGAGCCATTGGCTTTGGAACACGATGGTGCGGTGATGGATCTTAACGGAGTGAAAATTGCTTTTTCAACCGATTCGTATGTCATCGATCCTGTTTTCTTCCCCGGGGGCAATATTGGTGAACTGGCTGTATATGGTACGGTGAATGATATTGCATGCTGCGGTGCAAAACCTCTGTTCCTCTCTCTTTCTTTAATTATTGAGGAAGGGTTGCCGGTAGATCAGCTGGAAACAATAATTGCATCGGTAAAACGGGCTGCCGACAGGGCAGGAGTTGTAATTGTTACGGGAGATACCAAAGTGGTAGGACATGGAAAAGGCGATAAGATTTTTATTAATACATCAGGAGTTGGATTAGTGCGCACAAATGCAAATATTTCTCCCCGAAGGGCTGCACCCGGCGATGCTGTTCTGCTGAGCGGAACCATTGCCGATCACGGAATCGCTATTATGGCTGCGCGGAGCGGACTGGAATTCCGGACCAGTATCCTGAGTGATTCGGCTCCACTGAATGATATGATTGAACTATTGTTGAACGAAATACCCGATGTGCATGTTTTGCGTGACCCTACCAGAGGCGGTCTGGCCAGTGCCCTGAACGAGATTGCACGTTCTTCCGGCGCGGGAATTCACATTGAGGAAAACCTGATTCCTGTGAAGGAAGAAGTGAAAGGCGTGTGCGAAATTCTGGGACTTGATCCCCTCTATATTGCAAATGAAGGAAAGCTTGTGGTTATCCTTCCTGCCGATATCGCCGGTAAAGCCCTGGACATTCTTCGCAATCATCCTCTCGGTCGTCAGGCCTCTTTGATCGGTACCGTTACATCCGAATATCCGGGAATGGTTAGAATGAAAACGGCTATTGGAACAAACCGCATCGTGGATATGATATCAGGAGAGCAGTTGCCCCGCATCTGTTAATCCTAACAAATAAAATTATACCACCATGAAATCACCAGCCGAATTTTGTGTAAAATCTAGCGAAATCACAGAACTGTCAACCGATTTCTTCAGGATACATAGGCATTCACTCAGGGATTGGTTTCTTTTGAAGAACCCTTTTTCCTTTATTTGGTCTACTATCAGTATTCTCAAATATAACGTATCTGCAATTTGTTTTTTTTCTTTGTTTTTGGAAGTAGCGGCCCAGGTACCGGTCAATCCCAACGCGTCTCCTGAAGCCAGGGCATTACTGGACCTGATTTATAACATTTCAGGCAAATATACGCTTACCGGTCAGCATAATTTTCCGGCCTCAGGAAGCCGAAATTCTCATTTTGTAACCTGGTACTCCGGACAGACGCCGGTTATCTGGAGCACCGATATGGGATTCGCACGGGAAGGGGACAAGGATTCTTATCTTTCGCGACCGCAGATTGTTAAAGAAGCTATAAGGCAACACAGGAAAGGTTCTCTTGTCACTATCTGCTGGCATGCTGTTCCACCTACTGCCAATGAACCGGTGACGTTTCAGCCTGCCGGACCTCATCATCGCGACTCGCTTGCCAGTGTGCAGGGACAGCTTACTGATCGACAATTTCAGGAACTGCTTACACCTGGTACTGTTCTTTTTGCAAAGTGGGCTGCACAGGTCGATACCATTGCCTTTTATTTGAAACAACTGCAGGATGCCCATGTACCTGTTTTGTGGCGCCCCTACCATGAGATGAACGGCGATTGGTTCTGGTGGGGAGGAAGAACCGGCAAATACAGCACAGCACAACTTTATCGGCAATTGTTTGACCGCATGGTTCATTTTCACAAATTAAACAACCTGATCTGGGTCTGGAATGTTGACAGGCCAACCACTCCTGTCAGAAAATTCTCCAATTTCTACCCCGGGAATCAGTATCTCGATATTCTTTCTCTGGATGTGTACGGATCAGACTTTAAAAAGGCTTATTACGACAGCCTGCTGGCTTTGTCGGAAGGGAAGCCGATTGCACTGGGTGAGGTAGGTAATCCTCCCTCCGTGGAGGTTCTTCGCGATCAGCCAAAATGGGCGTACTGGGTCATATGGGCCGGAATGGCACAGAATCTTTCCCGGCCTCAGTACTGCGGGTTGGTAAACGTACCGGATATCCTGAGCAGGGAGGATCATGTCTGGTCAGAAGTTTCTGCCGCTTTCCGGAGAACATGCAATCTTTCTCCTTTGCCGGTTAAGGAATTTTACCTTCCTGATTATACAGGACATTGGAAACTCAATGAAGAGAAAAGTTCGTTTGATGATACCGGCGCCGGTAATGTATCATATTTGCTTTTCATCGATCATGATGAAGAAGTGCTTCGCGTTCAGAAACTGGTTCTCTCGGAATTCGAAAACCATCAGGTGACCTTAGAGGAATATATACTCGATGGAACGGAAAGGCAATCTGTTGTTCTTAATTCATCCTATATAACAAAAGCTGTTTGGGACAAAGAATCCTGTGGGCCTGTCATTACCTCTCAGGTAACGTATACTGAAGGCAGAAATAAGTTTATGACGAAGAAAACCGAAACGTGGAGCTTCTCCGGTGACGGGAATACGTTAACTATCAGGCAAATTTCAACGGGTTTTCGCGGAAAGGAAACTCATCTTGTACTGGTGTATAACCGGATCGACAGTAACTGTCCTGTTCAATGAGATTGATAGTCTGAGCCTCATAACCAGCCTGCAGCTGTTGCGATTCGACCTGTTAAACCGAAGTACCATGAATTAACAAATTCAACCGGGTTAACCCCGATGGAACAAAGTGAAATCGGCCTAACAGGCACAATAGGCATCGTATAATGCGTATTGTGGGTTAAAACCTTCATGATTAGAATTAGAGCAGAATTATTATTTGAGGAAATTTCATTTTTGAAACGCAATTTAGCTTTTGCTCATGCTCTGGCTCTGAACAAGCCTGT
>CAZJQN010000122.1:0-9859 GCA_964548125.1 uncultured Bacteroidales bacterium
GTTATTTTTTTGTTATACAAATTTGTTTTATCTGATAAAATACTATATTTACAGAGTTATTTTAAAAATTGTCGATGTTGCTATGAAACGGCTGGTTATCCTGGTTTTTTTTGTACTTATAACCCTCTTCGCTGTTTGTTCATGCAATGAGCATGTTTGTCCTGCTTATGCAGATTCAGCTACTGAACAACCATGTCAGGTTAACACATGAAAAACAATGCCTATGAAAGCAAAAATTATTCGTTTAGTATCGGTAGTATTACTTTGCCTGTTTATTGGGGGTACTGTACTTACAAGCTGTAGTGAAAAAGCTTGTCCTGCTTATTCAGATACCCAGCCGGTTAAACGATAAGAAAATATAGTACCTGTAAAGAACAGGTTAAAATGGCTGATAAGGGAGCAGAGGAATCTGCTCCTTATGTTTATTTGACATTTCATTCGGTTCCTGGTTTTTTTCATGATATGTAATTACTAAAAAAAAGAAGCCATGCAGGCTTATATCGGCAGAGCATTTTTCCGGTTTCTTGTGTTAGTAGTTGCAGGGCTATTTTCTGTTCAATTCGCGATAGGCCAGGGTGAAATTGACACCCAAAAAAAGATTTTTTACCGTGATGAAAGTTCACTTGGTATTCTGCTTAATTCGAACGGATTTGGTTTAAGTTACCGCTATGGTTGGTGGCTGGATGCGAGAAATAAAAAACTATGGGAAGGAGATTTCGTAACCCTTAAGCATCCTAAGGAGGTAAGATATCCATTTCTTTATCCTAATGCCCGATCGTTCATTTATGGTAAAATGAACACTGTTTTTAATTTCCGGGTAATGCGCGGTCACCAATACGAAATGTACCGTAAAGTGGATAAAGGTGGAATATCGGTCAAATATTACTACAGCGCAGGTTTATCAGCAGCAGTTTACAAGCCGATCTATTATGACATTTATGTTATGCCGGTGGGCGACTATTACCGAATTGAATCGTTAAAGTTTGATCCTTCCTACCATCCGGCACAATATGCAGGACGTTCATCCTTTTTCAAGGGATTCAATGAAATAAAAGCATTACCGGGTATTTCAGGGCGGTTTGGTGTAAGTTTCGATTACAGCACCGTTGATGCTGCTCTTCATGCTTTGGAGGCAGGTGTTATATTAGACGTTTTTCCGAAAAAAATTCCTATCATGGCTACAAAACAAAACAATCAGGTTTTTCTGACCCTGTTTGTAAGCTATCGTTTTGGGAAAATCATTGACCGGCTGAAAGGGGAACAATGGGTTAACCCGTCTCCAGAAGGTAGCCAGGAATAGATAAAGGATACACTCCAATCTTTTTAAAGGAATCTTGTCATTTTGATGATTCGTGTTTAATTGTTACCTTTGTGCTTCTTTAAAACGGTAATTTATTGTCAAATAAATCTGATTGCATTATGGCTAAAATTAAAATTGGAATTAACGGTTTCGGGCGCATCGGCCGCCTCGTTTTCCGTGTTGCTATGGCTCGTCCTAATATTGAAGTCGTAGGAATTAACGACCTGATCGACGTTGATTACATGGCGTATATGCTCCGGTATGACACAGTTCATGGGCAGTTCAAAGGAACAATTGATATCAAGGATGGAAAGCTGGTTGTAAATGGACATCCTATACGTGTTACTGCTGAAGCAGATCCGGCAAATCTTAAGTGGAATGAAGTTGGCGCAGAATATGTGGTTGAATCAACCGGATTATTCCTGACCAAAGAAAAAGCAGAAGCTCATATTAAAGCTGGTGCAAAAAGGGTTATTATGTCGGCACCTTCCAAAGATGACACACCTATGTTTGTTTACGGTGTAAACCACAAAAAATACACCAAAGACCTCAGCATTATTTCGAATGCATCGTGCACCACAAACTGCCTTGCCCCGATTGCCAAGGTATTGCATGACAATTTCGGCATTGTGGAAGGTCTCATGACAACCGTACATGCAACTACAGCCACTCAGAAGACTGTTGATGGTCCTTCCAAGAAAGACTGGAGAGGTGGACGTGCTGCTGCAGCCAATATCATCCCTTCCTCTACTGGTGCTGCAAAAGCTGTTACCAAAGTTATTCCCGAACTAAAAGGGAAACTTACCGGTATGGCTTTCCGTGTTCCTACCATTAATGTGTCTGTTGTTGACCTTACCTGTCGGCTTGAAAAAGCAACGACCTATGATGAAATCAAGGCTGCTATGAAAGCTGCCTCTGAAGGGGAACTGAAAGGTGTTCTCGGTTATACCGAAGATGCCGTTGTGTCTTCAGACTTTATCGGCGATCCCAGAACCTCTATCTTTGATGCAGAAGCAGGGATCATGCTGAATCCGAATTTTGTCAAAGTTGTTTCCTGGTACGACAATGAATGGGGTTACTCAGCCAAGATCGTTGACATGATTGAGTACATGGATACAGTAAAGTAAAACCGTATTTTTTATATTGAAAGCCGGTAAGCTCTTTACCGGCTTTTTTCATAAATTCAGGTCAACAAAGATTATAATATATCAAGATCCAGATAAAGAAGGACTAGAAGGAAATATCACTATTCTCCAGGTATAGAAACAAACTCAAACGGGATCTTCACCAGCATTTGTAGTGACTCCCCGGCTTCAAGAATTATCTCATCATCCTCTTCATATACCCAGCGAATCATTAAATCAGATGCATGCCCAAGAAGCTGTATCAGTGTTTTTAAAAGATGAAGGACATTCTTCACTGAAGCACTGTTAAGGTATTCGAAACGAAAAGTAAGAATGGTCTTAGCTGCGGGAGATATGGCATATTCGTTAAACCAATTGACAAGCTGATCAAAGAACTCCTGTGGATTTTCAGGAATACAACGTCCTTCAATCGTCATAACACCTGAAGTAGTTAGGCGAACATAAGGAGTTACCGAACTGCCCTTTAGGATTAAATCGTCCATATTCCTTTAGTATTACTCATAGTGCAGAGAAACAATAGGGTCAACTTTTGCTGCTTTCTGTGCCGGGAAATATCCAGAAATAAGGCCGACAAGAAAACAAAGTAAAACGCCTGATATGATCCATTCCCACGGAACAATAAACGGTGATTTCATTGACATAGAAACAAGATTTCCTATGACTATGCCAAGCAATGTTCCTGCCAGACCTCCAAACTGGCCAATCAGAATAGCCTCAATAAGAAACTGCTGCCGAATTGTTGATGCTTTCGCACCAATTGCTTTTCTAATGCCTATTTCAGTTGTACGTTCAGTAACTGAAACAAGCATGATATTCATCAATCCCACAGCTGCTCCAAACAATGTAATAATTCCTATAACAGTGGCTGCCAGAGTAACATATTTTAGGTTTTGAATGAGCATCCGGGCCAGGTTATCACTTTTCACTATATTGAAATCACTTTCATCCTTTACATTCAGATTTCGCACAATTCTGAAAACACCTTCTGCTTCACCAATTGCGGCATCCATGAAATTCGGGTTATCAGGCCTGACATTTATGGAATAATTCATTCTTGGCCGCGAAAAATACTGTCGCACGTTGGTATAGGCAAGCAAACACACTTCATCGCTCCCTCCACCAAACCCTGATCCTTTTTCCTTCAGTACACCAATAACCCTGTACTTGCCGGCTCCAACAGTAATTAGCTTATCGATCGGATCCTGATTTTTAAAAAGTTTCCGTTCCAGGCTTTTTCCTATTACAGCATAGGGAACGTTTCGCAATATCTCATCTGCCAGAAAAAACCTGCCTTTATCGATTTCATACCCGGCAGTAATTAAATAATTCTCATCAACCCCCATTACACGGATATTGGGATCGGTTTTTTCGTTGGAAAACTTGACTGTACCGGTTGATGTAGCAAATACTGAAATGGATACCGTTGCCGGAAAATTATATGCCTTCTTAAAATCTTCCGCCTGTTTATATGATATATAGCTGTAATTTCGTGAGCGGTAACGTTCATTGCCAATCTGAATAAAAACGCCTCTGCTCTGAATAGCAAAAGTGTTGGCTCCCATAAATGCAAACTGCGTATTTATTGCACCCTTGATGGCATCAATAGAGGTAAGAATTCCTACAAGAGCCATGATTCCAAATGCTATAATAAACATGGTAAGGATAGAACGCACCATATTTGTGCGAATAGAGCCAATAGCTATTCTTAAACTTTCCAGCACAACAGGAGGAAGGCTTATTTTCGTCAGCCAGTCCATATAACGGTTAAATATTTTATGCCGGGAATAAGATTTCCAGACCTGCTTTCAAAGGTACAAATAATTCCCTCAACTTTCTCCGTATATTCTGCAAACAATTACTACCAAAAGGATGTTTTAATAAAGATAAAGACATTTGAGCGGCAAAGACCAAAGAAATTGATAAAGAAGCATTTAACTGGACCATTCGGTGATATGTTCCAAATACCCGCAAAAAAATTATTATTTTGCACCCCATTTAAATTGTTTGACAGATATGGAAAATAGACAATCCTGGCCATTTGATTTCGACATGATTCAGAAAGTATATTCCACGTACTCTGAGCGCATTGCCAGTACACGTGCACTATTAAAAAGACCACTGACACTGGCAGAAAAAATTCTTTATACCCACCTGGCTGAACATGAAAACAGGGTTGTTTATCGCCGGGGTATTGATTATGCTTCATTTCGTCCCGACCGTGTTGCCATGCAAGATGCTACTGCTCAGATGGCTCTGCTTCAGTTTATGCAGGCGCGGATTTCAAAAGTTGCTGTGCCGGCAACAGTTCACTGCGATCATCTTATTCTGGCAAAACAGGGGGCAGATAAGGATCTGGCCGAATCAATGATCACTAATAAAGAAGTTTATGATTTCCTTGCAAGTGTATCGGCTAAGTACGGTATAGGTTTCTGGAAGCCAGGTGCAGGGATCATTCATCAGGTAATTCTCGAAAACTATGCATTTCCCGGGGGAATGATGATTGGCACTGATTCTCATACCGTTAATGCAGGAGGTTTGGGAATGTTAGCTATCGGGGTTGGCGGTGCTGACGCGGTGGATGTGCTGGCAGGTATGCCGTGGGAACTTAAGTTTCCCAGAATTATTGGCGTCAAACTTACTGGTGAGTTGAACGGATGGACTTCGGCAAAGGATATTATTCTTAAACTTGCCGGAATTCTGACCGTTAAAGGTGGGACAGGATCAATTATCGAATATTTCGGACCAGGAGCAAACACTCTGTCAGCTACCGGTAAGGCAACGATTTGCAATATGGGAGCCGAACTGGGTGCCACCACATCTCTTTTTGGTTTTGATGAAAAAATGAGCCGGTACCTCAGGTCAACCGGAAGATCTATTGTCGCTGACATGGCAGAAAAAATAGCTGAGGAACTTAGAGGCGACCCTGAAGTATACAGAACACCCGAAGCGTTTTTCGACCAGGTAATTGAACTGGATCTCACTATGCTGGAACCGCATATTAATGGACCATTCACTCCCGATAAAGCATGGCCCCTATCAGAATTTGCCCGTGCTGTTCGGGAAAATGGCTATCCTGAAAAACTGGAAGTTGGACTTATAGGCTCCTGCACCAATTCTTCCTACGAAGATATTACCCGGGCTGCTTCAGTCGCACGTCAGGCATTAGAAGCAGGACTGAAAGCCCGGGCTGAATTTACTATAACACCCGGTTCAGAACAGGTCCGCTATACCATGGAAAGGGACGGATTGCTCAATATATTCGAAAAGCTGGGTGGAGTTGTGCTGGCTAACGCCTGCGGGCCGTGTATAGGCCAATGGGCACGGCACAGGAAAGGTGGAGAAGAAAAAAACTCAATTATTACTTCCTTTAACAGAAATTTTGCCAGACGCAATGACGGCAATCCGAATACATATGCATTCGTAGCTTCCCCGGAAATTGTAACAGCTCTTACTATTGCCGGTAATTTAACTTTCAATCCCCTGAAAGATACTTTAGAAACATTGGATGGAAAGAAATTACGTTTCAGGGATCCGGAAGGGATCGAACTGCCTGAAAAAGGATTTTCAGTGAATGATAACGGTTATGTTGCTCCTGCAGAAGACGGTTCCCATATAGTAATTCATGTTCGACCTGATTCTGAGAGACTTCAGTTGCTGGAACCATTTCCTGCCTGGGACGGAAACGATCTTATTGATTTACGTTTGCTGATTAAGGTTAAGGGAAAATGTACCACAGATCATATCTCTCCTGCCGGACCATGGTTGCGGTACCGTGGACATCTTGACCGTATTTCGGATAACCTTCTGACTGGAGCAGTCAATGCTTTTAATGACAAGATCAATCTGGTTAAGAATCAGCTTACTGGAAAATATGGTACCGTACCCGAAGCCGCCCGCACCTATAAAGCACAAGGGATCGGAAGTATAGTAGTTGGCGACGAAAATTACGGAGAAGGCTCTTCGCGTGAACATGCCGCCATGGAACCGAGATACATGAATGTTAAAGCGATACTTGTCAAATCATTTGCCCGGATTCATGAGACGAATCTTAAAAAACAGGGAGTTCTTGCTCTGACCTTTATAAATCCTGATGATTATGAAAAAATCCTGGAAGATGATCTGATCAGCATCACTGGACTTAAGGAATTTGCTCCCGGAAAACCTCTACATGTACTGCTAAGGCACGCCGATGGTTCAACGGAAAAATTGAATGTGCAACACAGTTATAATCAAAACCAGATAGCCTGGTTCAAAGCCGGAGCAGCTTTAAATGTACTTGCCGGAACAAAGGATTCCTAATTTCCATTTCCTTCTTTATCTTCCAAAGCCTTCATCCTGAAGAACCGACCAACATTAGTGATATTTTCCTGGGTTCCGGTGACTATTACCTTATCATCAGGAATCATGACCAGATCAGCATCCGGGTTAGTAAAATATTCTCCTTCGCGGACAATGGCCAGTACTGTAACACCCCAGTTCTGCCTCAGTGCCGCATCCCGCAGAGACAATCCAGCAGCTCTTGCATTCTCCTGTACCGTGTAGGTAGCTATTTCCAGATCAGGAATGAAGCTTTGGGTATCGCCAATAAGGTTCCGCCTGCGGCTTTCAGCCAGAAAGACTTCGTAACCTCTTGCCCTAAGCGTATTTTCAATTCTCTCAATATCGTCCCGTGGAATATGAAACCGGGCAAGAACACTGGCGAAAATTCTTACAGAGGTTTCAATTTCCTCAGGAATTACTTCGTCGGCTCCTGCATTGTAAAGATCTTCCATATTCTCGGTATATCGGGTGCGAACAATTATGTATGCTCCCGGATTGAGGGAACGAACTGTTTCAAGAATAAGGAAGGTTGTAACCAGATCGGCAACCGAAATGGCCACCACCAACGCTTTGTCAGCCTGAACCTGACGTAAAAGAGCTTCATGGGTAGCATCTCCGAAAACTATGCTTTCCTTTTTCTTTTTTGCCTGCCGGACATTATCCGGATCAACATCAACAGCCAGATAAGGGATTCCGGCTACGCGAGCCGCCCGTGCAATATTTTTACCGTTCCGGCCATATCCAATGATGAGCAAGTGATGTGAAAAACCTTTCTTTCCAGGATCTTGCCACCGTGTCCGCCCTGTTATCCAGGGATACTTTATACTTTTATTCTGAATCCAACCAGCAATCTGCTTCGAAGAGGCGATAAAAAAAGGAGTGACAGACATTGTGATAACAGCTACTGCGATAAATAACTGATAATGAAAACTGTCCAGCAACTTCTCCGTAAAACCGATACGGGCTAAAACAAATGAAAACTCGCCAACCTGCGAAAGAAATAAACCTGTGAGCAAACCAGAAAGCAGGGAATATCCTGTAAAAAAAACAGCCAGTGTGGACAAAACTGTTTTTCCGACAACAATTGCGATTGTCAGCAATCCGATCAGTAACAGATGCTCCTTTGCAAAAGCAGGATCAAATAGCATACCGACCGATACGAAGAAAAAACTAAGAAAAATATCACGGAAGGGGAGAATATCACCAAAAGCATGGTGGTGGTAGTCAGATTCGGAAATAACAAGACCGGCAAAAAAAGCACCCAGGGCAAGAGATATTCCGAGACCTGATGTCATCCATGCCACCGCAAATGCGAGAAAGAGAATAGTAAGAAGGAAAAGGTCTCTTCTTTTGAGTAAGGCCACCGTGTGCAAAAGCCAGGGAACAAACCATTTTGTAAGGATTATGAGAACAGTGATAATTAAAACCAGCCGTATTAAAAAACCAGTTATATCGAACATAACTGTTTTTCCGTTTCCAGAAAGTAACGGTATCAGCAGCATCATCGGGATTACGGCCATATCCTGAAAAATCAAGATTCCCATGGAAGTCCGTCCGTGCGCCTGGTTCAACTCAGCCTGTTCCTGTAACATTTTCAGAACTATGGCTGTACTGCTGAGTGCAGTGAGAAAACCACCAAAAACTGCCCTCCCGGGACTCCAGTCAAATACCATCAATATTCCTGACGTTGCCAGCGTAGTCAATATAAGTTGGAGAGAACCTCCAAGAAATACAATCCTGCGAGTTCGGAATAAATTTTTTAGAGATATTTCGATACCTATAGTAAAAAGAAGAAATATAACACCGACTTCAGCAAAACGTTCAATGCTTTCGACATTTTTAACCAGACCTAGTCCATGCGGACCGGCCACAATACCTGAGGCAAGAAAAGCAAGAGCAGACGGAACCCGAACTCTGCGCAGAAGAAGAATGACTACCAGTGAAATAGCAAAAATCACCACCATATCCTGCAGCAGATCGTGCATAAGACAGAGATTTAGTTTATTT
Organism: uncultured Bacteroidales bacterium; assembly: GCA_964548125.1. Classification (GTDB taxonomy): domain Bacteria; phylum Bacteroidota; class Bacteroidia; order Bacteroidales; family JAAYUG01; genus JAAYUG01. The sequence continues at coordinate 8,773 of CAZJQN010000122.1, forward strand.
ATCTGGCCTTAAAGTTCGGAAACTTTACTGATAATTCAGGAACATTTTTCAGTACATTTGAATCATGATATTTTTGCTGAAAGGTAATCTTGCAGACTGGCTTATTCGACACAGCCTTCCCTGCCCATATCAGAAATTTCTTGGTATTCCGTGCCCCGGATGTGGAATGCAACGAGCATTCATAGCACTCCTTCAGGGCAAAATCATTGAAAGCATTCAAACATATCCTGCACTGTTGCCAATATTATTCCTTCTTCTTTTTACTTTACTCCATTTAATTTTTAAGTTTCGCAACGGTGCAGCTATAATAAAATATTCTTTCGCCGTCACGGTGTCCATTGTAATTTTTCATTACATTTATATCCTGATTACTAGTTTGCCTATTCATCCATCCTAAACTTACTATTATGGAAAATCAGAGTCAACCGGTGGTATTACAGCCGGTACCCAATTCAACCGCCGTTCTGGTTCTTGGAATTCTTTCTATTGTTGGATGTTTTTGCTATGGCCTTGTCGGACTCATTCTGGGTATCATTGCCCTGGTTTTGGCATCCAGAGGAAAATCAGCCTATCTGGCAAATCCGTCACTTTACAGTGAATATTCATTAAAAAATCTGAACGCCGGAAAAGTTTGTGCCATTATCGGAACAAGCCTTTCAGGATTGTATCTTGTCTTTGTAATCATTTATTTGTCCATTATCGGATTTGCTTTTGGAACCCTTTTTTCAAAGATGCCCTGGGAAGTGTTTTCCCATTAGAAATAAAATCTATAAGTTGCTTTTACTTTCCTCTAACATCCTGATATTGGCTTTCTATCATAACCATCTTATTTGCTTTAGCCCACAGCATGTGTTTTTGGTAAATCGAAGTACCATGAATTAACAAATTCAACCGGGCTAACCTCGATGGAACAGGGTGAAATTGGCCTAACAGGCACAATAGGCATCGTATAATGCGTATTGTGGGTAAAAACCAACATGATTAAAGCAATATTATTTTTAGAGGAAATTCCATTTTTGAAACGCAATTTAACTCTTGCTCATGCTCTGGCTCTGAACAAGCCTGTGGGGCGGACGTCCACGATTGG
>CAZJQN010000123.1:0-9797 GCA_964548125.1 uncultured Bacteroidales bacterium
CGGGTGTTCTTTCCCTTATTGCTCCGGGCGACGGATACGACAGCAGTCAGCGGCCGCATATATCCTTTATGGGCCTTAGCTGGTACATCAGGTATGTTGTCATTATGGTCCTGCTTCATCATTCCGTACTTTTTTATCTGGAAGTTTTTCGGCTGACAGACTTTTTTTATACCCTGGCCAGAGTATTATTGAGTTCCCTGTTTACTGTCCTTCTGATTTTAATTATTGATACATTGGCTTACCGCAAATAATCATGGATCCGTTCAGTAACAGGAAGAAGTTCATAGTCGTTCTTGCAGCAGCCGGATTCCTTGCCCTATTCGGTAAACTATTTTATATACAGATTATTGACAGTTCTTACAAGGTTTCAGCCGAAAGCAATAGCCAGCGAATCATTACAAGGTATCCTGCCCGCGGGTTAATTTATGACCGGAATGGCAGACTGATTGTTTCTAACCAGGCAGCATATGACGTGCTGGTTAATCCATCTCAATTGCAAGCTTTTGATACGGTGACTTTATGCAAAATGCTGGGAATCACGGTTGATGTTGCAAAGCGTGCCATTGACAGTGCCTTTCGGTTTTCCCGCTATCAGCCATCTGAATTTGTGCGGCAAATTTCGGTCCAGGAATATGCTGTGCTGCAAGAGCAACTTTATAAGTTCCCGGGATTTTTCGTTCAGCCGCGAACACTTCGTAAATACCATACCTCCGGTTCAGCCCATCTGCTGGGGTATGTTGGTGAAGTTGACAAATCAATCATAAAAAAGGATCCATATTATCGGATGGGAGATTATATAGGCATCAGCGGAATTGAAAGGGCTTATGAAGAAGATCTTCGCGGCAGGAAAGGACAGGAAGTATTGCTGGTGGATGTGCACGGACGTGTAAAGGGGTCGTTTGCCGACGGAAAGTTTGACCGTGAAGCAGTAGTTGGGGAGGATCTGTATGCTACAATTGATCTTGCCCTTCAGGAATATGGTGAAAAACTTATGCAGAATATGCGGGGCAGTATTGTCGCTATTGAGCCGCAGACAGGTGAGATTCTGGCTCTGGTATCATCGCCGGGATATAATCCGGCACTACTGGTCGGAAGGGCTCGCGCTGGAAACTATGCACGGCTGGCAAAAGATACCCTAAAACCGCTATTTAATCGAGCTCTAATGGCCAAATATCCTCCCGGTTCGACATTTAAAATCATGAATGCTCTTATAGGACTTAGGGAGGAGGTGATAAGTGCACAGACCGAATTTGGTTGTAATATGGGGATTCAGATTGGAGGGATGTTTAAGCGATGTCACAGCCATGCTTCTCCTCTTGCTCTTCGTGGTGCCATTCAAAATAGCTGCAATTCCTACTTCTTTTTAACATTCCGTAATATTATTGAAAACAGGAATTATAATAATTCAACCGAAGCCTATAATGCATGGCGAAGATATGTAACATCCTTCGGTTTCGGGAATGTTCTGGGTAGCGATCTTCCTAATGAGCTGGGTGGTTTTGTCCCGGCTGAAGACTATTATAACCGGTACTACGGAAAAAACCGCTGGAATGCCTATACCATTATTTCTCTGGGAATTGGTCAGGGTGAACTGGGTATTACTCCCCTGCAGATGGCAAACTATGCTGCCATTATAGCCAACCGAGGGTATTATGTCATTCCGCATAGTGTTAAGGCAATTGAAAACAAACCATTAAACAGGAAATTCAGAGAAAGACACTATGTTGCCATTGATTCATCTTATTTTGGACCTATAATTGACGGGATGCAGGGAGCAGTGAATGGTCCGGGTACAGGCACGGCCCTGATTGCCAGGCTTCCTGACATCATCATCTGCGGGAAAACAGGTACTGCGCAAAATCCCCATGGAGCTGACCATTCTATATTTATCGCCTTTGCTCCCAGGGATAATCCGAAAATTGCACTTTCGGTGTATGTTGAAAACGGAGGGTTTGGAGCAACTTACGCGGCTCCTGTTGCAAGCCTTATGATAGAGAAATTTCTTACTGATACCATTACCCGCCCGTGGCTTGAACAGCATGTGTTAAACGCAAATCTACTTTATTACAATGCCCCAAAGAGGAAAAATATGGTCGAAGATTGACTGGCTGACGGTAGCTGTTTATCTGATTCTTTTAATCATAGGATGGATGAATCTGTATGCTGCCGTATACTCCGAGAGCTATCATCCGCTGTTTGATATCTCCACCCGTTACACCCGGCAGTTTCTGTTTATCCTGCTGGCTCTGTTTCTTGCATTCTCAGCAGTAATGATTGAGGTCAACTTTTATACGTTTTTTGCCTATGTTATTTATGGTTTGGGGATACTGGCACTTGCAGGTGTTTTGGTAGTTGGAAAGGAAATCAACAATGCCAGGGCATGGTATTCGTTCGGATGGTTTAACATTCAGCCTTCTGAGTTTGCCAAACTTGCGGTGTGTTTTGGATTGGCAAAGTTTTACAGCACCTTTAACCTGAAAACTGACACTCTGAAGACAACACTGATTGCAGGAGCTTTGATAGTCGTTCCAATGCTGCTGATACTTATGCAGCCCGATACCGGTTCGGCAATCGTATTTCTGACATTCCTCATTCCTATGTACCGTGAAGGTATGCCTCCGTTTATATTAATCATTGGAATTCTTGCAGGAATTCTTTTTTTTCTGGGTCTGATTCTGGACAAGCTGACAATTATTTTGCTTCTTACTGTTCTCTCGGCTGCCGGTTATTATTTCTGGCAGAAAAAATGGAAAGAAATTGTTATAGGTTTATTTATCCCTGCCACATTATGGATCATAATAAATATAATTAACAGAATTATAGATCTTGGATTCTCTTCTTTTATGCAATGGACAATAAGTCTTACAGCCGGACTGATTATAATTGCCATTCTTGCCTTTCGCTATCGTCTAAAAAAAGTTTTTGTGATCCTTGGCATCCTCGTCGCATCTATCTTGTTTACTTTCTCTGTTGAATATGTTTTTGACCATTTTTTGAATACCTACCAGAAGCAGCGTGTTCGTATTATGCTGAACCTTGAGCAGGACCCGCAGGGTATAGGGTATAACCAGAACCAGTCAAAAATAGCAATTGGGTCGGGTGGGTTTTTCGGTAAAGGATTTCTTAAGGGTACACAAAATAAAGGTGAATTTGTTCCTGAGCAAAGCACCGATTTTATTTTCTGTACCATAGGGGAGGAATGGGGTTTTTTAGGATCACTGGTGGTCCTTGGCTTATATGCATTACTAATCTTTCGTCTTTTTCAGATGGCAGAAAAGCAGAGATCGCGCTTTGGGCGTTTTTTCGGATATAGTGTTGCTTCAGTTTTCCTCATGCATGTTATTGTAAATATAGGAATGGCTATAGGTTTGCTACCTGTAATAGGAATTCCTTTGCCCTTTATCAGCTATGGAGGATCTTCCCTTTGGGCGTTCACTCTGATGCTGTTTATCTTTCTTCGTCTGGATGCCAGCAGGCTGGAAATGCTGCGCTGAGGTTACTCAGGCACGGTTTTCTCTTTGAGAGATAATTCTTACTGAAAAGTTATCTTCAACATGATTGATTAAATCGGGGAAAAATTCGAAGAATTCGCTGGCAATCTGTTCACTTTGTGATCGCAACAGGTTCATGGCAAAATCGGTTTCGTCAGGCAATGAGGTCTTTAGGCTCATTCCCCGCAGGACCCGTTCAATGCCGGAAAGAGTACTGTAAGCCATCAACCAGTCATTTTTCAGGAGGGAAGTAATAAAACCCTGCATTCCTTTTGGCAGCTGATTAAACCGGGATTCAACCAGATAATAAAAACGTTCAGTATACCATGTGAGTTCTTCGGGATAAAATTTATTCCAGTTTACGGCAAGAACGTGATCGTAGAGAATATCGACAATGACTCCTGCATATTTATGGTAAGCATTTGCAAAGCGCAATTTACTGCGGCGCACTACCGGATGGTTGTCGGTAAAAAAGTCAATTGCCCGATGCAATAAGATGCCTTTCCTTACCTCGCTGGAGTAATGATTATAGTCGGCTCCCTTAACGTAATCCCCTATAAAGTTTCCGAATTTTACGTCATCTGAGTCGCCCGATAAGTATATGTGTGCCAGGAAGTTCACCTGTGGTTTTAATTACTCATACAAAAATCATACCGTATTAAACAAAGGTAACATTGTCTGTTTATTTATTAAACTGCTTTTTTGCTTTTTACGTTGCGTCCAATAATATGTTTCTTAACATGAAGGAGTTATTGTTAACTTAAATGGTGAACACCTATTTTTGAGGATTGTTCAAAAGAGCTTAGTATATGAAGGCAAGAAATGTAATCATTATTGGAGCCGCGGGTCGTGATTTTCATAATTTCAATGTATTATTCCGCGACAATGAGGCTTACAGGGTCAAAGCATTTACGGCAGCCCAGATTCCCGATATCGACGGACGCAAATATCCTGCTGAGCTGGCCGGAAAACTCTATCCTGATGGGATTCCTATTTTTCATGAATCGGAACTTCCTGATTTGATTAAGAAATTTGATACCGATGTATGTCTTTTCTCCTACAGTGATGTTCCCTATACAAGAGTTATGTCGCTGGGTGCTGTTGTCAATGCAGCCGGTGCTGATTTTATGCTGGCCGGATGGAAAGAAACCATGCTGTCTTCTTTCAAACCAGTCATTGCTGTTGGAGCGGTGAGAACAGGTTGTGGAAAGAGCCAGACTTCCCGAAAGGTTATTGAGATTTTGATGAGAAAAGGACTGCGCGTTGTAGCAGTGCGGCATCCTATGCCATATGGAAATCTGGCAGAGCAGAAAGTTCAGCGTTTTTCCGTGCTGGAAGATCTTGAAAAGCATCACTGCACAGTGGAGGAAATGGAAGAATATGAACCTCACATCACCAGAGGGAATGTTATTTACGCCGGTGTTGATTATGAAGCTATTTTGCGTGCGGCTGAAAATGATCCGCAGGGATGTGATGTTGTGCTCTGGGACGGAGGGAATAATGATTTTCCCTTTTACAGGCCCGATTTGATGATTACAGTGGCTGACCCTCTTCGTGCCGGTCATGAGGTGTTGTATTATCCGGGCGAAGTTACCTTACGGATTGCCGATGTTGTGGTGATTAACAAAATTGATACGGCTGATCATCAGGATATTCTCACTGTGCGCCGAAATATAGAAATGCTGAATCCCAGGGCGGTTGTTATCGACGGTGCTTCACCTATCCGGGTAGATCATCCTGAAATGATAAAAGGGAAGCGTGTTTTGGTGATTGAGGATGGACCTACACTGACTCATGGAGAAATGAAAATTGGCGCTGGTGTGGTAGCGGCCAGGCGTTTTGGTGCTGCCGAACTGGTCGATCCAAGGCCTTATATCGTCGGCAAGCTCAAGGAAACTTTTGCTACATACCCTGGCATCGGGACTTTGCTACCTGCAATGGGATATGGAAAACAGCAGCTTGCCGATCTGGAAGCTACTATCAATAAGACAGAATGTGACAGTGTGGTTATTGCCACTCCGATTGACTTGAACCGTATTATCAAAATTAAGAAGCCCAATACAAGGGTATACTATGACTTACAGGAGATAGGCAAACCCGACCTGGAAGAGATCATTACCGAGTTTCTCAGTAATAAAGGTATTTTGAAGTAAGAGGTTTTTACTAATTTGCGGGAAGGTGCCAGGTTTACAGGCACTTTCCCTGCAATTTTATAATCTCTTTTTCAGGAGATTTGATAATTGTTCGAACCCAGGCTTTTCCAGCAGGGCAAACATGTTTTTTTTGTACGCTTCAACCCCTGGCTGGTTAAATGGATTGACACCCTGAAGATAACCGCTGATTCCGCAAGCAATTTCAAAAAAGTAAATCAGTTCACCAATAGACGCCTCATCAAGGGTGGGGATAGAGATGCGAATATTGGGTACTCCACCGTCAACATGTGCCAGTAATGTGCCGAGTTCAGCCATTTTGTTCACCTGATCTATGCGTTTGCCGCTGATGTAATTTAGTTCATCAAGGTTTGTCTCGTCGTAGGGTATGGTCAGTGTTTTCTTTGGATTCTCAACCGTTATAACTGACTCAAAGATCATGCGCATGCCTTCCTGCACGTATTGACCCATGGAATGGAGATCGGTTGTATAATTCACGCTGGCAGGGAAAATTCCTGTATTGTCTTTTCCTTCGCTTTCTCCGTAAAGCTGTTTCCACCACTCAGCAAACCAAACAAGTTTATGGTGGAAGCTAGCCAAAATTTCAATGGTTTTACCATGTCGGTACAAAGTATTCCGTGTGGTTGCATATAAAGCAGAAGGATTGTTCTCAAAGGCTGCATCAGGTGAAGTGGCCTTTTCCATGAGGCGTGCCCCGTTTACCAGAGCATCAATATCATGTCCAGCAACTGCCAGTGGAAGCAGACCCACCGGCGTGAGAACCGAATATCGTCCTCCTATATCGTCAGGAATGATAAAGGTTTTATAGCCCTGGGAATCGGCCAGTTGCTTAAGCGCTCCTCTGCGTGCATCGGTTATGGCCACAATGCGGCGTGCAGCAGCTTCTTTCCCTGCCTTCTTTTCCAGATGCTCTCTGAGAATGCGGAAGGCGATGGCAGGTTCAGTTGTGGTGCCTGATTTAGAAATTACTGCAATGGCGTACGACTTATCTTCAAGTATTTCAAGAAGTTCAGCTAAATATTCTTCGCTGATGTTTTGGCCGGCATAAACCGGACGAGGAAATCCGGTTTTTTTAAGCCAGGGTTGAAAAGAATGAGAGAGGGCTTCATCAACAGCACGGGTGCCAAGATACGATCCGCCTATCCCTGTTACTACCAGAATTTCAGCTTCGTTACGAAGTATATGAGCTGATTCTTTAATTTCCTGAAGATGTTTGTCGGTAATGGAAGAAGGAAGGTGAATCCATCCCAGAAAATCGTTTCCTTTGCCGGTTTTGTCGTACAGTGCTTTCAGCGCTTTCAGTGCTTCATTGCTGCGGCTGAAAACAAGGCGTTCCGGTATATAATCAAAAACCTTGCTGATGTCAATTTTCAGTGTTGTTGTCATATAGCGTAAATTTTAAAAATACAAAAGTAGGAAAATCAACCTGATTCCAACTGCCATGCATGGGAGTACTTTTTGTTAATAGAGCATGCGGGCTCGAATGGTATGTTTAACAGCTTTCAGTTCCTTGAGAATGGTGTCATCAATCTCACTATCTGTATCTATGATGGCATACCCTACATAAGCGTCAGTCTGAAGGTATTGGGCGGCAATATTGATGCCATGGGATGTAAAAACGTGGTTGATATCCTGCATAACACCGGGCAGGTTCTGGTGAATATGCAAAAACCTCTGTTTATTTCCATTGGGAGGAAGGGAAATTTCAACAAAATTAACTGCACCTATCGTTGAACCTGTATCACTGTATTTAACAAGTTTTTCAGCAACTTCCAGTCCGATGTTGGCTTGTGCTTCGGCTGTACTTCCTCCGATATGCGGGGTTATGATAGTATTTGAAAAATGCTGGAGTTCACAATGGAAGGGTTCATCTTCTGAAGAAGGTTCCTCAGGAAAGACGTCTGCGGCAGCGCCCAGAAGATGGCCTGATTCGAGGGCCGCTGCTACTGCCTTGTAATCCACTACATCGCCCCGGGAGGCATTAATCAGATAACTGCCTTTTTTCATGCGAGCTATCTGAGGAGCGCTGATCATTTTATAAGTAAGTTCAGTAGAAGGCACATGGAGGGTTACGATATCAGCCTGGTCAAGCAGTTCATCGAGTGAACCAACCGGTCGCGCATTTCCAAGGCTGAGCTTTTTCTCAATGTCGTAATAAATAATGTTCATCCCCAGCGCTTCGGCCAGTATGGAAACCTGTGAGCCAATGTGTCCGTATCCTATGATTCCAAGCGTCTTTCCACGTATTTCGTAACTATGTTTTGCGCTTTTGACCCATTTCCCCTGGCGGGCCAGATGGTTTTTTTCCGGAATCCTTCTGATCAACATAATCGCCTCGGCAATAACCATCTCGGCTACTGACCGGGTATTGGAAAAGGGTGCATTGAATACCGGAATACCTGCAAGCCGGGCAGCATGCAGATCAACCTGGTTGGTTCCGATACTGAAACAACCAATGGTAATTAGCTTTTTTGCTTCTCTGATCACATCCGCTGTTAGTTGCGTCCGGCTTCGTATACCAATTATATGAACATCACGGATTGTTTTTTTCAGTTCTTCATCAGATAAAGCAGTTTTCAGCCAGGTTAAGTTAGAATAGCCGGCGTTTTGAAAACAATGAACGGCGTTTTCATGAATTCCTTCCAGAAGAAGAACTTTAATTTTAGATTTGTCAAGTGAATATTTATGCATTCAGAATGATAATTATTACAAATTTACCTGGGTCGAAATTACAAAATTACGGCATCGAACCACTCTCCCGGTAAGTTTTTTTAACATTCTGATGACATAAATAGAATGTAATGTGTTGATAAAGAAAGTGATGAAAAATTAGTTCGGATTAATTCTCAAAAAAGGAACAGCATAAAGTAAGTGAAAAGTGTACTTGCTAATTATTCATCTCTTTCTGAATACTTGTTCAAAAAACGATGGATTTCTCAGATAGAGAACTGCCCAGACCATAATAAGAAACAGGGTGGGAATGATAATGCTGCTGCCTCTCGTCATATGCACGATAATTGCTCCCCCCATATAGGAACTCAGCAATAAGGCTCCCATGTTGGTGGTGCGTGGTAACAGGAAGAGAAGAGCAGAAACCATTTCCCCAAGAGCAATGATGATGCGCCAATCGCCCAGTTTATTCTGGACCATTTGTTCAGGGTGCAGGAATAATTTTCCTGATGCGCTGTAAAGGTAGATGGCCGCCATGAAAGCTGATATAATCCAGGCAAGGGTCAAGCGAATTTTTTTGTAGTTTTTAGACATAATATCGAATTTTAAAATTTCGGTATTAATGTCTATTTTCTGAGGGTTTTCAAGGTTGTTCCCCATGCTATTACCTGGTCAATCATGGCATGGAGGGCTTTTTCATGGGATGGTGCTGGTTTGAAAATACTGAAGTTTTCAAAATCAGTGAAAAGAGAAAGATAAACCTGTGTGCGTACATCAGCTACCTGAAGTTCTCCCATAATAAGACGCAGATGTTCAACTGCCCTGGTACCGCCGGCGGAACCATAACTCACAAAGCCGGCTGCTTTGTTATTCCATTCTTCATAAATAAAGTCGATTGCATTTTTAAGAGCACCCGGTAATGAATGATTGTATTCCGGTGTGACAAAAATAAATGCATCCAGGGAACCTATTTTTTCAGCCCATGTTTTGGTATGGGGATGCTGATACTGATGCATTGAAGCAGGCACAGGTTCATCCAGCATGGGAAGATGGTAATCCAGAATATCAACCAATTCAAATTTAGCATCTTGTCTTGTTTGTGCAATTTCATAAACCCAACGGGCCACAGCAGCAGCGTTCCTGCCTGGCCTTGTGCTTCCTGTTATAATTCCTACTCTGATCATAGCAATACATTTAAATGTTTATTTAGTTTTATTGTATGTCAAAAAAAGTTTGAAGGACGTCTACTTAAACACATCAGGACTTGAAAAGTTCATCATTTATAACATTTTGCATGAATGATAAAATAGATGTGAAGCATACATAATGACGGGCAATTGTATTATCTTTATTTTTTTAGCATAATATGGAAAATAACGGTCGCCCGGTTGAAGTTTTTGCGGGAACGTTTGCACAGGCTACTATTGTTAAAAGCATTCTGGAGAGTGCCGGCATCTACTGTTTT
>CAZJQN010000124.1:0-4447 GCA_964548125.1 uncultured Bacteroidales bacterium
CGTTTTTTCCGAATATACTTTTCTTAATTTTGAGCACGATTGATAAAGCTTTAAAACCTTTTTCCATGAAGAAGTATCTCATTATGTTGTTTTTTTGCGGAGCTTTCCCTTCCATGGCACAGTCTCCTCTGTTAAGTGTTTATAACCGCGAAACATTCTCACTAAACGGTAAATGGAATTACATTGTCGATCAATACGAAACAGGATTTTATGCTTATCATGGTACTCAGTATGATGAACTGAAAAATCCCGGGAATGGGGCATTTTTTCTTGATAAGAAACCGCAGAGCAAGTCAGAACTGATTGAATATGATTTTGATCTGAGTCCAACCCTGATGGTTCCGGGTGACTGGAATACACAGGATCCGAAGCTATTTCTTTACGAAGGAACGATCTGGTACCGACGAATGTTTGATTATCTGAAAAAGAAACCAGATAACAGGGTATTTATTCACTTCGGTGCAGTCAATTACCAGGCTGATGTGTATCTTAACGGAAAAAAGCTCGGCCGGCATACAGGAGGTTTTACGCCCTTTTCTTTCGAGGTGACTGCTTTCCTGAAAGAAAAAGGAAACAGTCTGGTAGTGAAGGTAAATGATGTTAGAAAGCATGATGCCGTACCAACAGAAAATTTTGACTGGATGAATTATGGCGGTATAACCAGAGATGTGCAACTGGTTGAACTTCCTCCCACATATATTGCCGATTATTCCCTTCAACTGGCCAAAGGATCGCTTAACATGATTAAAGGATTTGTGAGGTTGGATGGTTCAGTAAAGCAGCAGAAGATTACGGTTGAGATACCTGAAATAAAATTCAAACAGCAGATACATACTGATGAAAATGGGTATGCCGATTTTACGTTTGAAGTAAAGAAATTATTACTCTGGAGTCCTGAAAATCCGAAATTATACCATGTAATTCTCTCTTGTGAAACAGACCAGATTGAAGACAAAATTGGTTTCCGCAGCATTGAGGTCAGTGGCTCAGATATTCTTCTGAACAAGAAGCCGATTTTTTTAAGGGGCATTTGTGCTCATGAGGAAAATCCTCTCAGGGGAGGGAGGGCTTATTCAAAAGAAGATGCCAGAATGTTGCTCACCTGGGCGAAAGAATTGAACTGCAATTTTATGAGGCTGGCTCATTATCCTCATAATGAATATATGGCCCGTCTGGCTGACGAGATGGGGATTATGCTCTGGGAAGAAATTCCTGTTTACTGGACAATAGATTTTACCAATGATGCCACATACAAAAATGCGGAAAATCAGCTTGGTGAATTGGTAGGGAGGGACAAAAACCGGGCCAGTGTCATCATCTGGTCGGTTGCCAACGAAACGCCTGTGCATGAGGCACGTACTGCTTTCTTAACAAGGCTGGCAGAAAAAGCCCGTTCACTGGATGATACACGCCTGGTTTCGGCTGCGCTTGAAGTAACTACTCCTCCTGATAATCCGTTTTTAAAACGAGTTCATGATCCGTTTGCCGGGGTTGCAGATGTCGTAAGTTTCAATGTGTATGTAGGCTGGTATGATGGATTACCTGATAAATGCGACAAGATACAATGGGACATACCCTATAATAAGCCGGTTATTATCAGTGAATTCGGCGGAGGAGCCCTTCAGGGCCTGCATGGAGATTCGCTTACACGCTGGACCGAGGAATTCCAGGAATACCTTTACCGGAAAAATCTGGCTATGCTTTCCCGTATACCTCAATTGCGGGGAACAAATCCCTGGATTTTATGCGATTTTCGTTCACCTAAACGATTGTTGCCTCAGGTGCAGGATGGCTGGAACCGGAAAGGAGTAATTGGTCAGAACGGAACAAGAAAAAAAGCATTTTATGTGCTCAGGGAGTTTTATGATAAGTTGTCGCGGGGAGAGAAAATTCTGAACCGTTGATATAAACCTTTTCAAGGCGAATATTTCCGGTATTTTCAAGATAATTGCCCTTCTGGACACCATGAAAGGATGAATTGTTAATCACAATCTGATCAAGGGAAATATATCCCGGTATGCCTCTTAAAAACAGAGCATACCGGCTTTTTTTGCTGGTTATGTTGGTCAGGAAAATATTTCTTATTACAGGAGGAAAAAGGCCGGAAGAACCATTTTTCATTTCATATTGGCAATCTATGTCCAGCACTGATTCTTTGACTTCTCCTACAGCGATGTTGCTGAAGTATATGTTTTCTATGATTCCTCCCCTGAGGCTGTTAGTTTTTATGCGCAGGGCTCTTTCAAGTTCAGGGCTGTCCATTTTGCAACTGTCCACTACCACGTTTTTGCAACCACCTGACACTTCACTTCCTATGGAGACTCCTCCATGACCGTTCTTCATCCTGCAGTTTGTTATCAGAATGTTCTCGCTCATCCGGTTCCATTTGCGCCCGTCATGATCGCGGCCCGATTTGATGGCAATACAGTCATCACCCGTATCAAAGTAACAATCGTATATGATAACATTCCGGCATGATTCCGGGTCAATGCCATCATTATTTGGTCCATGGCTTATTGCGTGAATTTTTCGTATGATAATATTTTCAGACAATAACGGATGAATCAGCCAGAAAGGTGAATTGCGGATAGTAATGTCTTCAATCAATATTCCGCTGCATTCATAAAACTGTATAAAGGGTGGACGAAGATACCCTCCTTCACCAAAAGAACGAACTTCCGGATCAGTTTCCTGCTCATTCAGTTTCAGGAGTCTGGGACGGCCTGCTGAATCCAGCTGACTTGGTATTCCTTTTTTCCAACCATATTCAGGTTTGCCTTTCCACTTCCACCAGTTGGAAGTATCTGCCTGCCCATCCAGAATTCCTTCACCTGTAATTGCTATATTTTTTTCTTTAAATGCGTAAATAAGGGGACTGTAATTATAGCAATCAATACCTTCCCAGCGTGTTTTTACAAGGGGTAAATAGTCTTCCGGACGGGTAGAAAAGCGGATAATTGCGTTCTTTTCAAGGTGGAGATTGACATTGCTTTTGAGATAGATGGGGCCTGAGATATAGGTTCCTGCCGGTACAATTACTATTCCTCCTCCGGAGGAAGAGCAAAGCTCGATGGCCTTATTTATAGCCTGTGTGGCTGGCTTTGAGTAACCGGGTTTTGCTCCAAAGTCAGTAATTTTGAACCTTCGTGCCGGAAATGATGGTTCCTTAACTGATTGCCGGATTGCATTTTTCAGGGAATCAGCTTTCGACAGGGTGACTCCCTGCAGGGGTTGAAAAACCTGAAAAAGAATCAGGGGGATGAGAAAAACGCAAGCTTTTAACATTGCTTCCTTTTTTCAAAACCGGAGCACCGGGGTGAATTGCCGATGCTCCGGCTAATACCAATAAACAGAAACTTTCCTATTTGACCATAAGCTTAAATACTTTACCTGGTGTCGACTCACTACGGACGATATACATACCGGACTCGAGAGAGGATATATCGACCGTGTTCATACCCTGCTCCAGTTTAACTGTCCTGACTTTCTGCCCGAGAGTGTTATAGATACTCATAAAGTCGATTTGACGGGCTGAAATATAAATCGTATTCATTGCAGGATTTGGGTAAAGCTTTTCTATGGTTGACTGTGTTTGTTTTATTCCTGTTATCCACACGCTGATGGTATAGTTTTTTGTTGATCCATCTTCAGCCGTAACTGTGAGGATAACCTGGCCTGGAAATTCAGTAATTGTTCCTCCACCGGTCACCTTTGCCCGTGGGTTATGCCCTTTGCCGGTTATGGTTACTTCGGTTGTTCCTTCGGGAACATGCAAAATATAAGAAGTTACTGAAGGCGAGAAGGCCGGAGTAAGCGTGCCGGATGAAAGGGTTATGCTGCCCAAATCAGCATCTGCTCTTGTTGCCGGATTCCATCTGGGATCGCCAATAATTCCTCCCTCAGTACTCATTTGCAGGAGGGGAGAATTAACCGGTAGCGTGAAATTCCCGTTGTCCGGATCAGCCCATTCCGGATCAAGGTTGGTTTCAACATATTCCTTCTTATCCCATGATACTACTTCATAAGCACTGTCTTTTACAACAAAATCGGGAGTAAAAACGGAAGTTGTGATTTCCATATAGGCGGCAACAGGTACTCTGAATCCATTGACAATAACTGTTTCTGTGGCATTGGTTTTGCCAAAAATATTGTTTCGCAGATAGAGGCTGGCTTGCGTGTTGGTTTTGATATCGAATAGGTAGTTCCCTGATTTTCCTCCACCCCACTTATAAAAGGTACAATTTTCAACAGTAACGTCCATTGGATAATCTGGAATATCCTGCAGGTCGATCAGCTTGTTCAGCATATTGTACATAGTGGAATTCCGAAGAGTAAATGTGTTGAATTTAATATTCGATTTCATGCGAAACGGACCATAATCTCCTCCTCCCCTGAGATCATATACGATTAAGTCGTCGAAAAGGAAGTTTTCAACCGTATATGCCAG
>CAZJQN010000124.1:4547-9663 GCA_964548125.1 uncultured Bacteroidales bacterium
TGCAGCAGCCACTTTGGCAATCAGATCATCACCGGGCACAACCTGTATACGATGTTGCGCCTGAAGCAGACCTGTTGTAAATAACAAACAGGCAAGCATAAATGAGTAGATTTTTGTTTTCATTGGCGTACAATTTAATTGGGTTAATTACCGAAATCATTTGTCAGTTTGGGATTGGCATCAAGTATGCTCTGATGGATAGGCAGTAATTCCCTCCGATTGGGTTGAAAATACCCGGCAAGGAGAGTGATGAAATCTTCAGAAATATCGTCAGCCCAGTCAGCGACATTGGGCCAATAGACAATATCTCTGTTTGCTATAGCTGTAGAATCCATGTTCCAGGTAAGGTTAAAAATTTGTAAATTTTCGCCATCATTACGCCATACGAGTTTTCGTGGCACTTTATCGTATGGGGGTTCCCCGTTCATTAGTTTTCGCAGGTTTTCTCTGGTTTCCTGCAGTTTTGTATCCAACAGGTTCCAGCGGATCAGGTCATATTTGCGGATACATTCACCTCCGAACTCCCAGGACCTTTCTTTAACAATTTCGTTAAAGAACCCTTCATAATCTGTGGGAATAGAAGGCATTTTGTTAATATTACCTTTAAATGCTCTTTCTCGCACACTGCGAAGTGCCTGAATAGCTTCGGGAGTAGGACCATGGTTAAGTTCATTTTCAGCCTCGGCAAACATGAGAAGAATATCTGAATACCGCAATAGAACCCAATTTACACCAGTATATTTATCACTTCCGGGAAATTCGGGTTTAATCCATTCTCTTCTCCATTTGCCAATAAAAATTTCCTTGAAATTACGGAGCAGACGTTTATTGCTCTCATCAATCTGATAGAGAGCAATAGTAACATCGCGCCGTGTATCGAGACTATCGAATGACAGGTAGTAAGTAGGAACAGCCAGTATACCTCCATCGGCTTTTCCATAGCGCGAGAGTTCACTAACCTTGTTTCCAACATAATAAGCCACTTCACCGCTCCTGTATTTACCCAGCCCAACTTCCCACATACTTTCGCCGTAAGTTGCATCGAGCTTGTATTCGCAATGATTACGAAAAACAGTGCCGAAATCAGGATTCAAAGCATGTTGCCCGCTTTCCATAATTTCTTTGCATTGATCGCGTGCTATTTGATAGTATTTCAGATGGTCTGCACCACGCTGCATGCCTGTATTTTTGCGCAGAGAGTACCCTCCGCGGGCAAGACAGATTCGGGCAAGAAGGCCTTTTACCGCACCTTTGGTAATTCTTTCTTCCAATGGCACCTCCTTGCGCCAGGGAACCAGCTGAGCTGCATACAGAAGATCGTTGATAATATGTTCGTAAATGGTATCCCTGTCGGTCTTAGGCAGATAAAAATCTTCTCCGGCTCTTGTAGGAGTGGTTTTGAAAGGAACATCTCCCCAGTTTCTTATGAGTTCGTAATAGAAAAGGGCTCTGAGAGTAAGAGCTTCTCCCAGCATACGCTGCATTTCTTTCTTCTGTGTTTCCGTTCCGTTAGTCCAGACAGGGCTTTCAGGGATCTTCTTAATACAAATATTAGCACGGTCTATTCCTTTATATAAATTATTCCATGGTTTCTGTATTTCAGCATTTCCACTGTTGGCAGCATAACGCGCAATATCACGTCGTCCGTTATCGAGATAATTCCCACTGCACATTTCACAATCGTTATCTACGGCATAGTACATATTGAGCCTTTTGGAATACCCTTCGTCAAGTGTCATCAGGGCATATACTCCCAGCAATGCCTGCCGCGTAAAATCGACATTCGAAAAAACATTTTCTTCTGAATAGAGAGATACAGGAGTAAACTCGAGGTATTTTTCACACGATGTCATTTTCAATAAGGCAACTATTGCTGAGATAGCCAGTACCGTAGTCAGCCAAAAATTGCGTTTCATAGTTCTGAAGTATTATAAAGTGACATTGATTCCCATCAAATACATTCTGCTTCTTGGATATGCCGAATAGTCAACATTCGGCGTCATAGGAGTACTGCGTCGGGTATCTACCTCCGGATCATAACCGGAATACTTTGTAAACAAAAGCAGGTTATTTCCGGTTGCATAAATTCTGAGCGACTTGACACGAATTTTTTGTGTCCATTCCGAAGGGAAGGTATAACCTATGGTGGCATTGTTAAGACGGAGGAATGAACCATCTTCCACTGCCCAGGAGTGGAAGAGATACCGGCCACGGGATGGGGTCCAGATTGTTGCATTTTTATTGAGTTCAGCCAGTTCTGCAGGATCTGTAACGACAACTCCATCTGCGTTAACTGTTTTCCAACGGTTTTGCGAATTCATTATGGAAAGCAGGTTTGTATAACTTCTATACATACTGGTAAACTCAATCTTATTGGCATTATAAACATCGTTTCCGTAAACCCAATTCATAAAGATGCTCATGTCGAATCCCTTATATGTTAAGGAGATATTTATCCCTCCAATATGCTTTGGGTTAGCATTTCCGATAATAGTTCGGTCTTCGGCAAAAGTGACTTTCTTCCCATCGTCGATCGGGTTTCCGCTGGCATCAACCGGATCGGCAAGGTTTTTAAACCTGGCGGCACCCGGCCCGAAACCTGCATAAGTAATTGCTGAATTATCAGCCACACCTGGTTTAAGAGTATATCTTCGGGTAGCAGGATTATAGTCGAAATCATCAACAGTATAGAAACCATCAGTAACAAAACCATACATCAATCCGACAGGTTCGCCTACCTTAACAATATAGTCGGCTCCTACATCATTGTTCCACCCTGAGCCCTGCAAGAAATAATCACTTCCAGTAAGTCCCAGTTCTTCGACTTTGTTTTTATTAAAGGAAATGTTCATGTTGGCTGTTAGTCGGAAATCTTTCTTTTCAATAATAATTGCGTCCAGAACGAATTCAATACCTCTATTGGAGGTCCTGCCGATATTTCTCATCTGGTACAGATATCCTGTTTCAGGAGGAACTGTTGACTGAACAAGAAGGTCTTTTGTTGAATTCTTATAAACGTCAATGTTCAGCATGATTCGGTTTTTAAAGATTCCTATATCTAAACCTGCATTTCTTGTAATGGTTGTTTCCCATTTCAGGTCAGGATTGGGTAGATTATTCGGGTCAGGGTAGAAAAAGGTATAGGGTGTTTCGTTAAGGTAATAGAGTTTATCGTTGGCAACTTTGAAAGTTGTTCTCCAGAGCATGTCGTCAATTCTGTTATTTCCGGCCTGACCGTAGCTTGCCCTGATTTTAAGGTAAGACAATACCGGGATGCTTTTCATAAAAGGTTCCTCACTGATTCTCCAGCCAGCTGAAAACGAAGGGAATATGCCCCAGCGGTTCCTGGGACTGAATTTGGAAGAACCATCTGCTCTGATAGTAAGAGAAGCAAGGTAACGGTCTTTGTAATTATAATTGGCACGGCCAAAGAAGGAAGCAAGTTTGTCGGCTGTTTCAAAAGTGTATGGAGGCTGAACATCTTCTCCCAGTGCCATGGACCCCAAAGCCATACTGGCAGTGATATCAGTCGGGAAAGAACGAACTTCTTCGGAAAAAATCTTTGAGTGCCCGTCTATTATTTCCTGGCCTGCCATGATGTTCAGCGAATTTCCTCCGGCAAATTCCTTAAGATCATAGGTGATAAGATTTGCCATCCTCAGGGTTATTTTCCTGTTTTCCTGAATGGCAGCAATCGGTTTGTTTCCATACTGACGGGCAGCTGCTGTGGTAAGGCCGTCAAAGCGGTCTCTTCTCTCCTGAAAGTTATTATAACCCAGTTCCATTCGGTAAGTTAAGTGTGGGATAATGGTATAGGTAAATGCTCCATTAAGTGTGGCTCGTGTCTGATGTTTAAGACGGTACTCATCATGAGCAAGTGTTACCGGATCGGTCAAGCCACTGAGTTCATAGTAAGCATCATCCTGGAATTCCAGATCTGGATCGGAGGTAAAATCATATAAACCATTTATTGGCCGATAGATAACGCTATGTTTGAGTCGGTTTGTTGTAGAAGTGCCCGGATCAGATGTTCCTGCACCCTTAACTTTTGTGTCGGCCAGTTTTACATCAAAGCTCAGCTTGAGTTTTTCTGTTGCTGCATTATCGAACCTGAAATTCACATTGTTTCTGGTATAGCCCGACTCAATCATAATTCCTTTATCTTCATTGTTTGTAAGACTCAGGCTATAGGTTGTTTTATCGCTACCTCCTTCGAGGCTCAGATTATGATAAATGGTAGGTGCATTTTGTCCGAATACTTTTTCCTGCCAGTCAGTCCCTGTTATATTGCTGTACAAACTGTCTAGCTGATTCCAGGTTCCGAATCTCTTGACAAAATTGTTCCGGTCGAGTGCTGAACCCTGGGCACGCTCGTATTGGGCCAGGACAAACTCATAGGGAGAAAGAACCTCCAGTTTTTTCGTTAATTCTTTGGTACCCATAAATGCATTATAAGAGATACGCGTAGCTCCTTTGGAACCTGAACGGGTTGTTATGATCACCACTCCATTTGCTCCACGAGCGCCATAAATGGCTGTGGATGAAGCATCTTTGAGAACATCAATCGAAACAATATCGGTAGGGGGAATGCTGCCAATATTGTCAACCGGAAATCCATCGACAATGTAAAGAGGTGAATTATCCTGGGTGATAGACCCTCCTCCCCGCACGCGTATCCTCACATCGGCGTCGGGAGACCCCTCTGAAGTGGTGATCTGAACACCTGCCAGCCGGCCTGTTATCGCCTGTGCAGTTGAAGTAAGAGGGATATCTCGCAACTGTTCTCCTCCAACTGACGATACTGATCCTGTGAGGTCTCTTTTCTTGATTGTACCATATCCAACCACAACGATTTCGTCCAGCAGTTCAGTTTTGGGGCGCATGGAAACATTAATTACGTTCTTTCCAGCCACCGGATGTTCTTCAGTAATCATTCCCACATAGGAAAACACCAGCGCATCTTTGTCAGGACTCGTGACATTAATCTTATAAATTCCTTCAAGGTTTGTTATGGTTCCCTGAGTAGTTCCTTTAACCAGTACAGATACTCCTGGCAGGGGTTCTCCATTCTGATCTGTGACTTTTCCTGTAACCTGCTGGGCCGTTAAATTTTCTG
>CAZJQN010000125.1:0-5442 GCA_964548125.1 uncultured Bacteroidales bacterium
AACCCAATTCGTCAATTGAACCCATCGACTAACAAAATGAAAGATTTTGATAAGTCGGAGTTACCACGATAAAGCAATAAAACCAGTTGGTATAATATTTATTGTTTTTCTATTACCTAATCTAGGTTAAACACCGGGGATACTTTTCCAGAGAAAATATGGTTCTCTGGAAAAGTTCCGGTACACTACATATCAAGAACATAAGAATTACAGCAGCCGGCAGTTTCTCTTTCGACAATTACCTGTATCCGGCCCTGTGAACTTTTTATTACTGCCTGAGGGAATTTACAATACCTGCCCATTTTTCTGCCAGCTGCAGTTCCTCAGTAATTTGCATCCCATCTTTTTCAGAATTATAAAATTCCAGGTTCACATCTGCTTTTTCTTTTTTACCTGAAATTGATAAAATAATTTTATCAATGACCGACTGTTTTTCCTTACCATCCCCAACCACACGGATTACATTGTTTGTTTTGCAAACCGTGACATCATTAATATTAATTGCTGACTTGTAAACAGAATCGTCTGTTTTTTGCATAAAAAACAAATATTTTTTTTCTCTGTCAACACCTATCCTGTTGCTGTTCCAGATATCATAATCAGATATTATACAAGCATTTTCTGCGGCATAATCTGTTAGTTCTTTTATAAGTATTTTTTTACGCCTGGTTCTCCGGAAGATCAGTAATACTATCAATGATAGGAATATAATAGAAATCACTATAACAATCAATATGTCCATAATTTTATAATTTTTATTTTGAAAATGAATAATAGTAACACCTTCTGATTAAATGATAATCAGAAGATTAAAAATAACTCAGTTAGTACCTGAAAAGTGATAATCACCAGAAGGTGTTGAAGGGAAAAATTATAACCGGAATCTGGAGAAAAACAAAAATTAGAACTGATCTTTGAATATAATTTTCACAATATTTTTCAGAAAGTAATAATCCGGACAATTTGAATGACACGCAGGATTCCCAGCGTTTAATCATTCTGATAGTTATTGGTATACGGTTTACCCTTCCTGAATTTTCATTCCCATAGCTGAATAAATTTTGCAGATAATCAGAAAAATATGTTCCGGTATTATCTGCTTTTGCAGCATCCCGGTTGTATGAAAAATATGTAAACTTATCTGCCGCTGATTCCTGTGAAAATCCGGGAAACGGGTAGTTAAGAAATAATAACAGAAATAAAAGCCGGAAATTGATTTTCATACTGCAAATTTATGAATAAACTTATTACAATAGAGATGTTTGCAAATATTTTTCTGGCATTCAGCTTTTTCTCTGATATCAGCTCTTAGAAAAGTCAGTCGCTACATAATTTTCTCATTTTTCTTTGCTTTCCTGTGCTTTTGCTTCAGTATTAATACATTCAGACCCTGCTCAATAAATTTTAAGGATATTTTTCTCTATTTAAAAAAGTCAACATGCCAATTTATTTCTGGTTTTATTCAAGGTGAATTCCATAACCGGTACAATTAAGCACAGCCCTATGTTCGGAAAAATTACATGGGAATTTTCATGGGGTGGAAATGCAATAGCAATCTTGCATGCGAGAAATACCAGCCTGTTTACTTTTTCCTTTTTTGATTATAATCCTTTTTCATGTAGCATATAATTGTTATTTTGCTCCTGAAAACCAACCTGAAAACCTATGAAATATACCCTTAATGTGTCTGTTGGGGTGCTTCTTTCCGGAGCATTGTTTTCCTGTCATTCTGGAAGAAACACTCAGGAAATGCCAAACATTATTTACATTCTTGCCGATGACTTAGGATACGGTGACCTGAGCTGCTACGGGCAAAAGAAATTTCATACTCCGAATATCGACCGACTGGCTGCAGAAGGGATGCTGTTCACGCAACATTATTCAGGAACAACCGTATCGGCACCTTCGCGTTCCTGCCTGATGACGGGAATGCATTCGGGCCATACTCCGATCAGGGGAAACAAGGAGACAGAACCTGAAGGACAATGGCCTCTTCCCGCTTCATCAGTGACCATAGCAGAAATGCTTAAATCCAAGGGTTATATTACGGGAGGCTTCGGAAAATGGGGACTGGGTTTCATTGATACCGAAGGGGATCCCAATTCCCAGGGGTTCGATGAATTCTTCGGATATAACTGTCAGAGGCTGGCCCATAACTACTATCCGGCTTATTTATGGCACAACCACGAAAAGATTCTGCTTCCCGAAAATGACAGCGGAAAAACAGGAGCTCACAGTGCTGTTGTGATTCATAAAGCCGCATTACAGTTTATTGAAAAGAACAAGGATAAGCCGTTTTTCCTGTATTATGCGACAACCATTCCTCACGCTGAACTTTATGCTACTGAAGAATACATGGCAAAGCACAGGGGAAAATACGAGCCGGAAAAATCGTTTACCGGGGTTGACGATGGACCAACTTTCAGGCTTGGACCCTATGGTTCTCAGTCTGAGGGACATGCTGCCTTTGCAGCTATGATCAATATGCTCGACGACTTTGTCGGGGAAATTCTTTCGAAACTGGAGGAACTTAATTTATCGGAAAATACTCTTATAATATTCACATCTGATAACGGGCCCCATCTCGAAGCCGGCGCTGACCCTGATTACTTCGATAGCAACGGACCCCTGAGAGGCTATAAACGCGACCTTTACGAAGGAGGCATAAGAGTGCCTATGATTGCCAGATGGCCGGGAAAAATCAAACCCGGATCAAAAACAGACCACATATCAGCATTCTGGGATGTTATGCCAACACTGGCCGAATTGACAGGAGCCGAGGTTCCAGGAAATATTGACGGTATTTCTGTTCTGCCAGCCCTTCTGGGCAGGAAAAGCCAGAAACAACATGAATACCTCTACTGGGAATTTCATGAACAGGGCGGTAAAATGGCTGTAAGAAAAGGCGACTGGAAAGCTGTTAAACTAAACGTTCAAAATGAAGCAGAAGGAAAGACTGAATTATACAATCTTTCCGATGATATTGGCGAAACACGTGATGTTTCAAAAGATCATCCCGAAATCGTAAAACAGCTTGAAGAAATTATGAAAACAGCACATACACCATCAGAAATCTTCAGGCTGGAGTTTGAAAAATAAACAAATTACCTGCCCATATTTTATCGAATATGAACTACAGAACAGCTTTAACAAATGCTCTTGCGGTTACAGCGGCCGGGACTGCTTGATCATTAATAATATGTAAAATTCAATCTGATGACTATGTCTTCACTGAAAACCACTCTTAACATTACTCTTGCTGCCACAATGGCTGCTGGTCTTTATGGCCAGCAACAGCAGAAAAGACCGAATATTCTCTGGATATCAACCGAAGATATGAGTCCGCATCTTGGTTGTTACGGTGATGAACTTGCCAGAACTCCCAACATTGACCGGCTGGCATCCCAGGGAGTTCGTTACACCAACGTTTTTACCACGGCTGCAATCAGCGCACCCTGCCGAGCAGGAATCATTACCGGCATGTACCAGACCTCCATAGGTTGTATGCATATGAGGACAACATCGTACCGGATAGCAACTGATAACTCTCTGAAATTCACTGCCGTGCCCCCTCATTATGTAAAGGCATTTACGGAATATATGAGGGCTGCAGGATATTACTGCACCAATAATGTTAAAACTGACTACCAGTTTGCAACCGATCCGGTGCCAGCCAGCATATGGGATGAATGCAGCCGGACTGCCCATTATAAGAACCGGCCCGATAAAAACCAGCCATTCTTTGCAGTGTTCAACTGGACAGGTACACATGAAAACCAGAACTGGAACCTTAAAAACGTAAAAACCGATCCATCAAAGGTAAAGGTGCCTCCATACTATCCTGATACGGACACCGTCAGGCTTAATCTTGCCAAAATGTACGATAACATTGCCCGTCTCGATTCGGTTGTAGGTGCTATTCTTGCCGAACTTGAAAGAGAAGGAGAGGCTGAAAACACAGTAGTCTTTTTCTGGGGTGATCACGGCGACGGATTACCAAGAGCAAAACGGTGGCTGTATGACTCAGGACTGAGAATCCCGCTTATCATCAAATGGCCGGGCAAAATCAAACCGTGGACAGTTGACGACCGGCTGATAAGCTCCATTGATTTTGGCCCTACGGTGCTCTCCATTGCAGGAATCGCTGTACCAGCACACATGCAGGGTATTCCGTTTCTTGGCGCGCAGACCGGCTCACCAAGAGATGCTGTTTACGCAGCACGCGACAGAGTCGACGAATCGTATGATATGGTCCGCTCAGTACGTACCAAAAATTACCTGTATATACGGAACTATTACCCCAACGAGCCCTATGCGATCTGGATTGCATATCTCAGTAACATGCCGATTTACAGAGAAATGCTGCGGCTCGATGCTGCAGGAAAACTTACAGGTCCCCAAAGGGCATGGTTTGCCTATTCAAGGCCTGCTGAGGAACTTTACGATGTCAATGCTGATCCGTTCCAGATTAATAATCTTGTGAATGACCCGAAACTTAAACCCATCCTCGAGGAGATGAGAAAACGGCATGAAACATGGACAAGAGAGACAGGCGATATAGGACATATGAATGAGCCGGAAATGATTGAAATGATGTGGCCGGGAGGTAAACAACCCGTTACTGATATGCCGTATTTTATTGTCAATGCTCCAGAAGACCGTTCAACAAAAAATTACCGTGCGGGCGGTACCTTCAGTTCTCCCATGACTCTCAGTTTTTACTGTCCCACACACGGCGCATCAATAGTATATACGCTTGAAGAATCAAAAGATCCACGCTGGCTTCTTTATACCGGACCATTGCACTTAAAGCCAGGTACTTATACTGTAAGAGTTAAAGCAGTACGTTACGGCTATAAGGAAAGTGAAGAAGTGAAAGGAACATTCATTATCCAATGAGGTAATTTTACGCGGTTTGCATTAGCAGGAAACAAAATAAAAAACAACCATAAAGTTTACTCAACATGAACCAAACTCTTCCTCTCATTGCCTTTACCGGGTTGTCAGCAGTTGTTTCTTCCTGTGGCGGGAAGAAGGTTATAAAAGATGAAAGACCGAATATCATTTTTATCATGGCTGATGATAACGCCTGGCAGGCAATAAGTGCTTACGGCGGGCCGCTGAAAGACTATGCTCCGACACCTAATATCGACCGAATTGCCAATAGCGGAATGCGTTTTAACAGGTGCCTGGTAACCAATTCTATTTCAGGTCCAAGCAGAGCAGTTATTCTGACCGGCAAATACAGCCATTTGAACGGTTTCCTGTCCAATGAGGCAAAGGAATTTGACGGTTCCCAGCAAACATTCCCGAAACTTCTTCAGAAAGCCGGGTACACGACCGCTATGATTGGTAAATGGCATCTTGGTTCAACCCCAACTGGATTCGACCACTGGGAAATACTGCCCGGACAGGGTCATTACTATAATCCTGATTTTATAA
>CAZJQN010000125.1:5542-9132 GCA_964548125.1 uncultured Bacteroidales bacterium
TATGCCCATCCGCCCGAAGGTGATGACCTTGTTCGGTTCAAATACCAGCGCTATATGCAGGATTACCTGGCATGCATTGCTGCCGTCGATAAAAGCGTAGGAAAGATACTTGATTACCTTAAGGAATCAGGACTTGATAAAAACACCATTGTCATTTATACGTCCGATCAGGGTTTCTACCTTGGAGAACATGGCTGGTTTGACAAACGTTTTATGTATGAGGAATCCTACAGGACCCCTTTGCTGATTAGCTGGCCGGGAGTAACACAACCGGGTTCGGTAGATAACAACATCGTTTCAAACCTTGACTTTGCAGAAACCATGCTTGATATGGCAGGAGTTGAAATCCCGTCTGACATGCAGGGCATGAGTATGGTACCGCTTCTTAAGGGCAGAAATACTACCGAATGGCGTAAAGAACATTACTATCATTACTATGAATATCCCGCCGTGCATAGTGTTAAACGACATTATGGCATCAGTACAGAAAGATACAAATTGATTCACTTTTATTACGATATTGACGAATGGGAACTCTATGATCTTCAGAAGGATCCTATGGAATTGAAAAATGTTTACAATGATCCGGAATATTCGGCAATAAAAGACGACCTTCACAGGCGCCTTGAAAAAATCATGAAGCAGTATGGCGATAGTGAAGAACTGGCCAAAAGTCTTATTCCTGCCTTTTCAGAACAATTATAAAGTTTTGTGTTTGAAAGAAAATAATCCATTTATTTTACCTGTTATTATTCGAAAAATTTATCTAATAATGGATGATTCCTTTATGAATTAACTTTGAAAAAGAAAATCAGTCGAATTTTCACAGCCCTGTTAAAAGCATTTCCCATAAAAATTTGCAGATTGCTGATGCAGGACATATTAGTGCACTCATCCGTAAGAGAAAAGAAACAGAATGATTCATATGAAAGCCGTTTTTTTGAAAAATACTGAGGGCGACCTGGAAGTTCGGGACGTACCTGTTCCCGAACCTGACAAAGGAGAAGTTCTTGTAAAAATGTCGTTTGCCCCGATTAATCCTTCTGATATTAATCGCCTTAAAACCATTAAGGAAGAAGACATTCTGCACTTCATACCCGGTCTTGAAGGGTCGGGGGTTGTGGTTAAGTCAGGAGGAGGTTTTCTGCCTGCTATTCTGAGGGGGAAGCGTGTGGCCTGCAATGCAGCGTATCCTTACAGCGGTACGTGGGCGGAATATATGGTAACCAAAGCTTCACGGTGTTTTCCGCTTCCTGATTCTGTTTCGGATGAGCAGGGGTCTATGCTCTTTGTGAATCCAATGACAGCTCTTGCTTTCAGAAATATAGCCGTCAGGGAAAAGCACAAGGCTGTCATCAGCCAGGCAGCCGGAAGTGCCCTTGGCCTTATGCTACTTCGGCTTTTTGAGAAAGAAAACATTACCGTTATCAATCTCGTCCGGACTGAAGCACAAGTAAAACGTCTTAAAGAATCTGGCAGAAGCATTGTTATAAATACCAGTGATCCTGATTATTATATAAAACTACGTGAAGTAATTCATGCATTTTCACCTTCTCTTTTTCTTGATCCTGTGGGAGGACCCATGAACCATGAAATTTTAGCATTGATGCCAGAATACTCAAAAACAATTATTTACGGTACCCTATCAGGAGAAATGCTTGAAACGCATCCCCGGACTCTTATTGCGGGCAATAAAACCATTTCCGGTTTTTTTCTTGGCAACTATCTGGAAAAACAAAGTCTGATCAGGCTTATCAGTATGGTTCGTGAGGCAACCCGATTTCTGAAGACAGAACATCAAATTACTGTAAGAGAAACCGTTCAGCCTGAAGATGTGCAGAATGCCATTGCAAAATACCTTCAGAATATGTCGGAAGGCAAAGTGCTGATTGCATTTCAGAAAAAAAGATAATTTCTACATTTGACTATCCTTTTTACCAACGAACAACATAAACTATGAAAACGCATATTTTAACCTTCTTTTTCCTGGTAAGTTTTTTCTTCGGCTGTACTACAAAAAATGAAAAATCTGAACCTTTCCTTCGGGTTTCTCCAGACGGCCGATACCTCATGCATTCTGACGGCAGGCCTTTTCTCTGGCTTGGAGATACCGGCTGGGAACTTTTTCACCGGCTAACGCGGGAAGAAGCAGACTATTATCTTGAAACCCGGGCAAAGCAGGGTTATTCTGTTATACAGGCGGTTGTTCTGGCTGAGATGGATGGTTTAAGGACTCCCAATGCTTATGGAGATTTACCTTTGATTGATCAGGATCCGACACGACCAAATGAAGCGTATTTTCAACACGTTGATTATATTGTAAATAAAGCTGAACAGGTAGGTTTATTCATTGGAATGCTTCCTACCTGGGGCGACAAAGTACCTAATAACAATCCCGGCGCAGGACCGGTGGTATTTACAAAAGAAAATGCCCGTGTTTACGGAGAATTTCTGGGAAAACGGTACAAGGACAAACCTGTTATCTGGATTCTGGGAGGTGACCGAAACGTTGACAGTTTTGAAGCGCTGGAAATCTGGAATGCTATGGCAGAAGGCCTTCGTAATGGTGACGGGGGAAGGCACATAATTACCTATCATCCCCGTGGTGAAGCATCTTCTCACTACTGGCTGCATAACCAACCCTGGCTGGATGTAAACGGCTATCAAAGCGGGCATGCACGAAAGTTCAATAAAGTCTACCGTTATGCCGAGGATCTGTCTCTTCTTCAGCCACGTAAACCTTTCATCGATCTTGAGCCCGCCTACGAAGACATTGCCGTTCGTTTCTGGGACTATTGGAACTGGTATAACCCGAAACTAAAACCTGAGCAGCAGGCGGTGATCAATGGTTTTATTGTAAAAAAGGATTTCTGGAAGGAAGGTTTTTTTACTGACTATGATGTGCGCGTTCATGCTTACTGGGATTTTCTTTCCGGCGCATGCGGCTATACATACGGAAATAATGCCATCTGGCAAATGTTTAAGGAAGGCATTAATCCGGCTATTCCTTGTCTTACCAACTGGAAAGATGCACTCCAGCGTCCTGGTGCCGCCAGTATTACGCATCTGAGAAAAATTCTGGAAGCGAGGCCCTTCTGGAAGCTACTTCCCGATCAGTCTGTTGTTTATGGATTCAATTATGAAGACAGCACGCATGTCCGTGCTGCCGTATCGCAAGAAAAGGATTTTCTGATGGTATATATGGCACTGGGACAGAAAGTGTACCTGAATATGGGAAAGATCGGAGGAAAAGAAGTCAATGTATGGTGGTACAACCCTGGTGAAGGAAGGGCGGTGAAAGCCCAGTCTATTGAGAATTCAGGAGTGAAAGAATTCGTTCCGCCTTCGAGTGGCAAAGGAAACGATTGGCTTCTCATTCTTGATAACCCTGATGCTTCTCTCTCGCATCTAGACTGATGATCAGAAGACAGTGTCCATCGCCAATTCTTTCCTGTATGGAAGGATTAATTAAACTAAGTCATTGAAGGAAGTTTAAAGAGAAGAATAACAATTAATTAACTTATTTTATTTAATCTCTTACTACAATTTATTGCAGGCTGTCACATTTCGTTTGCTGATTTCTTAAGGAA
>CAZJQN010000126.1:0-9000 GCA_964548125.1 uncultured Bacteroidales bacterium
CACTCCTGATGCATAATCCGGCTTAAGAAACCGGAGCGAAACCGGTGCTTTCGAATTTCAATGTCCCTGTTGGCATCCATAGGGAACAGGACCCTACACGTTCCCAGCGCCGCAGAAGTTGAAGAAAACCTGGCCAGCCATGAAACCTATTTATAATAAATGCCAAAAAAGGCCATTGATCTTAATCCCCTAACGGGGAAAAGAATTGATTTAGTTGTTTGTTTTGCTATTGTTCTTCATCCCCTACGGGGAAAAAAAATTTCAATTTTTCATTTCCTATTTCCTGTACAGTACACATTGTGAAAACAAGAACCACATTTCATGGGTAATTTGAAACCGTAAATGGGAAATCTACAGAAATTTCTTATTTCCTATCTCCTGTACGAGATCAAGGTATGAAAACAAAACTGCATTTAATGAGAAATGGGAAATCTGAAATGGGAAATAAAGATGCCGGTTTTCATCGTGATTCGGGAAGTGCAATAATTTAAGGCCATCGGCTTTGATTGATCCCTCATAACACCATAATCCCTGAAATTAAAGCCTCTGGCCTTATCTGATCGCAATTTTACATTTTGGTATGCAACAATGGCTTTTTCTGGCTTACAATTCGAAAAACCGACATATAGTCTGAACATTCTTAGCAGTAAGTTCTACAACAAATTCATCGCCGCGATACACAAAATAACGGGTATTCCCTTTGCAGAATGAAAAATTAGTGCAATCAAAGTATGTGCCATATTCCTTGTAGCGGTATAGTTTCAGATCGCTTTTCTGACAGACAAGTTCCATAAATACCGAATTCCCTGTAGGCACCTTTCCCTCATACAAATTTTTCTTTTCATACACTGTATTATCCTTTTTGTACGAAACAACATCGGCATAATTAATCTTAAACAATCTCCCGTCGGTATGCCTTGCCCGTAAATTCTTCATTCCAAAGTTAAAGGTGGCAAAGTACATGTTGCCATCCCGGGTTTTAATATAATCCCCCGGCAGGTTCAGATTCGCGCTGACAGGAATACTGATCAGCAAAACCAGAATAAGTGATGCAAGTGTTTTCATAGTATTACCTCCTGATGATTAAGTAAGTAAGTAAAGTGCACCTGAGGACGTCCTGTTTGATAATGAGACATTTATAAAATGGTTTTTCCCTATCGGAAGGGAAGTAATAGCTAAAATGAGCTGTAGAAAGCTTGCTGTCTGAAGAAACTGACAGCCGATAACCGGTATGAGCCGAAGTGACATGATTAGATTCACTTGTGAAAATATCACAGAATGTGTGCCACTATAATTAATGGTCAGATAATCAAAGTTTTAATATGCATTTTATGGGTTAGGAACCATGTAGAGAATGTTCATTTGCGTACCTGGGCGTTTTAAAAACGGACATAATCGGTTGTTGAAATTGTTTTTTTCAGAGAATCATTCCTCGCATGATGCAGAATGTCAAGAGCAAAGGTGCTCCTTCCATGTTGTTAGTCTGGGTTATGCATTATGAGCTATGCGAACTTATGCGTATCGGGACAGCTAAAGATGCTGGTATCCGGGTTAAATGGTTTTGAAAATCCGCAAAGCAATCAGCAGCAATTTTATATTTTTGTTTGATATTCCTGATCCGGATGAGTATAACTGATTGGACAAAAATCCCTGAAAATCTTGCAGATACACCGCTCATGAAACAATACATGAGCATCAAGGCCAAGTACCCCGATGCTATTTTGCTGTTCAGAGTAGGGGATTTTTACGAAACGTTTGGTTCAGATGCAATTAAGGCATCGGAAATTCTGGGAATCACCCTGACAAAACGAGCCAATGGAGCCGCTTCCTATGTCGATCTGGCTGGTTTCCCTTATCATGCTCTGGATACCTATCTTCCGAAATTGGTGAGAGCTGGTCAGCGGGTAGCTATCTGCGAACAGCTGGAAGATCCAAAGCTGGCAAAAAAAATTGTAAAAAGGGGTATTACCGAACTAATTACCCCGGGGGTATCAATGAATGATAACGTACTAAACCACCGGGAAAATAATTTTCTGGCCTGTGTGCATTTTGATAAGCAAATTACCGGTGTAGCATTTCTCGATATTTCAACCGGTGAGTTTATGCTAGCTGAAGGCTCATCCGATTATGTGGATAAACTACTAAGCAGTTTTCAGCCCAAAGAAGTGTTGGTCGAACGAAGCCATATTAAGGATTTCACTGATCTGTTCGGAAACCGGTATTATACCTACAAGCTTGACGACTGGATGTTCACCTCGGAAGCATCTGAAGACAGACTGTTAAAACATTTTCAGACTGTATCCCTGAAAGGCTTTGGGGTGCAGGGGCTGAATGCAGGCATAGTGGCGGCAGGAGCCATACTTCAGTATCTCGACCTCACGCAGCATACACGTCTCGATCATATTTCAAAAATTTCGCGCATTGAACAGGATCAGTATGTGTGGCTTGATAAATTTACCATACGCAATCTAGAAATATTCCAGACTTTAAATGAAGGAGCCAGAGCGCTGATTGACGTGATCGATCGTACCATTACTCCCATGGGGTCCCGCACCATGAAAAGATGGCTTTCATTGCCCTTAAGGCAGATCAGCTCCATTAAGGAGCGGCATGCCATTGTGGATTTTATGGTGAAGCATCCGGAATTTACGTCTCTCCTGTCAGATAATCTCCGGCTGATTGGTGACCTGGAGCGATTGGTATCTAAGGTCTCGGCTATGCGGGTTTCGCCCAGAGAACTGCTGCAGCTGAAAACGGCTCTCAAGGCGGTTCATCCAATAAAAGAAGCCTGCACTGCAACCGGGCTGGAACCTCTTGTTAATCTGGGAGAGAACCTTCAGCCGTGTCTGGCGGTGATCAAAAAAATTGAACAGCAGATTGCGGAAGATGCACCTGCTCTTATAACAAAAGGAGGAGTTATTGCACAGGGAGTTTCCCCCGAACTGGATGAACTGAGAAATATTCTACATTCAGGCCGCGATTTTCTACTTCAGATTCAGCAGAGGGAAGCAGCAAGAACCGGAATTCCTTCATTGAAAGTTAGTTACAATAATGTGTTTGGTTATTTTATTGAAGTACGAAATACCCATAAAGATAAGGTGCCCTCTGATTGGATAAGGAAGCAGACACTGGTAAGTGCAGAACGGTATATTACGGAAGAGCTGAAGGAATATGAAAGTAAAATTCTGGGAGCAGAGGAAAAAATTCTGGAGCTGGAGGCTAAGCTTTATAACGAACTGGTCGAAAGCCTGCATGAATTCATCCCGGTTATACAACTGAATGCCCAGCTTCTGGCGCGGCTTGATTGTCTGCTCTCATTTGCCGTGGTGGCTGAAGAAAATAAATACAAATGTCCTGAAATGGACGAATCCCTTATTATTGACATAAAGGAAGGCCGTCACCCTGTTATTGAAAAAATGCTTCCATCCGGCGAACCATATATCGCCAATGATTTATTTCTTGATCCTGAACAACAGCAGATTATCATCATTACCGGACCCAATATGTCAGGAAAATCTGCGTTGCTGAGGCAAACTGCCCTGATCGTTCTGCTGGCGCAGGTTGGTTGCTTTGTTCCGGCAGCATCAGCCAGGATCGGGATTGTAGACAAAATATTTACACGGGTAGGTGCTTCAGACAACATATCTTTGGGTGAATCGACCTTCATGGTTGAAATGACTGAAACAGCAAGCATTCTGAATAATCTTTCTCCGCGGAGCCTGATTCTACTGGATGAAATAGGCAGAGGTACCAGCACATACGATGGCATTTCCATTGCCTGGGCTATGGTGGAATACATTCATGAGCACCCCGAAGCCAAGGCAAAAACCTTGTTTGCAACCCACTATCACGAACTGAATGAAATGGCGAAAACCTATCCCAGAGTGAAGAATTTCAATGTCTCAGTAAGAGAAGTGGGAAATAAAGTGCTGTTTCTCCGTAAACTGGTTCCAGGCGGAAGTGAACATAGTTTTGGTATTCACGTTGCCCGGATGGCAGGTATGCCCAAAAGTGTTGTTAGCCGTGCCAATGAAATTCTTAAGCAACTCGAAGGGGCTGATGTTCGTCAGAATTTGTCCCGTCCAGTTGATCAGATAGCTTCCCACAGGGAGGGTCTTCAACTGAGCTTCTTTCAGCTCGATGATCCGGTATTGCGACAGGTGCGTGATCAGCTGAAAAATCTCGACCTTGATAACATAACTCCCATTGAAGCTTTGAACAAGCTGAATGAACTTAAAAAAATCACCGGTATCTGATGTCTTATGCCAGAAATGATGCGGCAGACCTGAAGACATGCTGGAATGCTTCCTCAACCTGCGGAGTTACCAGCTCGCTTTTCAGAGGGAAAGGAAGTTCATGGGAGTAGGGAAAAGGAAAATGAACTACCTCAATCGCTCCTTTCGGAATCTGGCCTTTTTCTGTGAATGCCTTGATAATTTTTTCGGCAGGAATAACTTTGTCCTCTTTGACTGCAATACCCCGTATTTTATCACTAAAGCGATGGAAGGCCTGATTGCGTATTGCCGCTAACCGGTCGAGCGAAATCATAGATCGGAATGCCTTTCCAAGCGCAGTTCCTTCAAAAAAATCATGAATAATCCCTTTTTTTCCCAGTTCGTTATCTAGCTCCCTGGTGTAATAATATATTGTGCGTTCGTTTGCCTTACTGTCCATAATCAGTCTTGAAGTACCGTTCATGTCGCCAAAAGCTGAGCCGGCAGCAAAGAAAAAAAAGCGCGATTCTGACA
This sequence comes from uncultured Bacteroidales bacterium, assembly GCA_964548125.1. GTDB lineage: Bacteria > Bacteroidota > Bacteroidia > Bacteroidales > JAAYUG01 > JAAYUG01. The sequence continues at coordinate 4,749 of CAZJQN010000126.1, forward strand.
AAATACCTTCCTGATCCGCGATCATCATAACCTGGGCAATAAGGCCTCCGATGGAATATGCAAAAAAGTCAATCCGGGTATTTTTTTCAAACATTGGGTGTTTACCCGAACGGACATAGGAAATTAATTCATTCAGATCACAGATGGTCTGGAGGCCTGCAAGAAAGAAACGTTCCGGTGACTGTGTGAGGCGTTCACTAAGGGCCAGATTAATAAACGTTGAGGCTTCAATGTTGGGAAATCTTGATTTTCGTTCCTCTACAAGCTGGTTCATCTGGTGTGGGTCATTCCATTCCTGTTTCCCTCTGTTCAGATGAAACGATATAGGAAATAAAATCACGGCTTTACCGGTTTCTTTAGCCAGATAATGTGCCCAGGTATAGTATTTATCCCATTTTCGCTCGTTAAGTCCATGCAAAAGGAAAATTGCCTTGTCGCTTATCAATCGGTTATACGGCATAAATACCGGGTATACAAACTGTTTGTTTTCTGAAATGGAATTATCTTCTGCTGCAACGGATGCACGCATGGAAGCAAGCATTTCTCTGTTCACGTTCGATGTATCCGTATCGGAGTTGAACGGAACAAAATGAATACGAAGGCTGAGTTCCGGAATGCAGATATTATCGTTTTCGGTATTGAAGTATTTTTTAATAATAGCTTGTGCATCTGAAATCATAATGCAAAAATTTTATGGTTAAAAATACTTCCATATCCTTTCAATTGCTTAAAAAAGGGGATTCTGCCATCGTTTCGGGATAAAATTGTTTTTATAGGGGTGAAAAATATTTTTAAGGGGCGAATATTTTTTTCTTAAGTGTGAAACAAATAAGCCTGAAATGAATTTTTACGGTATTTTTGAGCCAAATCATCTTGTATTATGATTTTCTGGGAGAAACCTTTACCAGGTTACCTGACAGAAAAGGGTAATATGGTTCGGCATGTGATTTTTACAGCCGCTTTTGCCCTTGTATTTATCAACATGTATGCTCCCTTTGGAGTAGAGACATGGTACAATGTGACAAAGACCCAGTTGCTACTTTATAGTAGTCTGGTTATTCTCACAGGGGTCTTGTTCATAGCTATCAGCCGTACCATTATGTTCTTTGTTTCGCGTTTGAAGGCATTGACCACCGGTCAGTACGCCAGCTGGATTGCCATTGAGGTTGCCAGTATGGCTCTGGTGTATGCCATATTGATGAAGCTTGTTCTAAATGATCCGCGCGACTTTTTATCGGTTTTCCGTATTTCGCTTTCTATTACCCTTCTGGTGTTGCTCATTCCTTATACTCTTACCTGGCTTTATTTTTCCTGGCGGGATAAAAACAAAAAGCTTGAGGAGCTTGCAGGTGCAGCCAACCCGAGGGATGTTGGTCCGGCGCTGATCCCTTTTCATGATGAAAAAGGCGATTTGCGGTTCAGTGTCAAGTCGCCCGATCTGCTCTATATTGAATCGGCCGATAATTATGTCATCATTCATTACATTGATCATGGACGGCGCCAAAAATACGTCGTACGAAATACCATTAAGAACCTTGAACCGATATTGCGCGGCAAAGGAATCATCCGCTGCCACAGATCGTATATGGTAAATTTTGAACGCGTTAAAATAATGAGGAAGGAACGGGACGGACTGGTGCTGGATCTGGATGTGCCAGAAAAACTCACACTGCCTGTTTCAAAAACCTACGTTGATCAGATTATTAAAACCTTTTCAGGTATACCTTCCGAATAATCGATATCCGGTTTTTTTTGTTTTCTTTACAAGACTAAAACCAACCAACTTATTATGAAACGTGTCTTTTCCCTGACAGGGATTCTATTTTCCTTTTTTTGTAATGCTCAGATTCCCTTACCTTTATTGCGCGATACAGCTGGCGGCGGTAGATACATTGCACGTACTATGCATCTGCTTGAAACCAGTTCGCCGGAGAAACGAAACACAGTAAAAATTCTTGTATATGGGCAGTCAATCAGCGAACAGGAATGGTGGCTTTCGGTGAAACAGAAGCTGGAAGAACGATATCCCTATGCCAATCTGATTATGATCAACCGGGCAATCGGCGGATTTGCCTCACAGATGTTATGGAAGACGGTAGAAATGGATGTAACATCTTTTTACCCCGATCTGGTTTTGTTTCATGTTTACGGGTCCCATATTGATTATGAGACAATCATCAGGACAATCCGTAGCCGTACTACAGCTGAAGTTGTTATTCAGACTGATCATATCACGAAAACTTCCGAGATTTCTGATTATGATGCCCACCAGTACGATCTGAATTTTAGTTCCTGGGAAAATAAAATGTCATTTGTTTTTGAACCCGGATTTGCAGATAAATACAAATGTGAACTGATCAAAGTTCGCAAACATTGGATTGATTACCTGAAAGATAATCCTTCGTTTTTGCCGAATCAGTTCTTACGTGACGGGGTACATCTGAATGATAACGGAAATGCTCTTCTGTCAGCAATAATTGAACCTAACCTCAGGAGAAATCCGGTATATAGCGATCCTGATCCTTTAGGACTGGTGCATTCCTTTTCTGCAGGTGTTGATTTTTCTCTTGATTCTGATACACTAATATTTCCCTTTGAAGGGAATAAAGTAGATGTTATTGCATTTGATGATACCGAAGCTGCCGATTCTTTTCTGGTTTTTGTTGACGGTGTTCCGCCGGAAAATTTTCAGGGAGTGTTTAATTATACCCGGCCTTATGATAAAGCAGGAGGCAGTTTTCCATGGAATATGGGATCCTGGTATTATCTGCAGCATTCCTTTCCGTGGAATAAAGAGGAAGAGTGGGCTTGTCAGATCCTTACCATTAATCAGGCTCAGGACAATTTCACATTTAAAGTGACCGGCTCTGCGACTGGAATTGACGGTTCAGGATCAAGCCTGCAAGACTTTGTTTCTTCTTCCGGAAGGGTAATTATTTCGAAAGATGACTGGCACATTAAGCGAACCCATGATGTAACGGGGTATACGGTTCAGCCGGGGTACACTTTTTATTGGAAAACCTATCCCATGGCGCAGAACAAAGTTGTTCCTTCGGCAAACCAGATGCCGGCTACAGAAAATATTATACCGCTCTATCAGGGTATTGCCAACACAAAACATGTATTGATGCTGATCAGGAGAGGAAATCGTTTTCCGATTCAGGCTCTCAGGGTGTATAGACCTTACTGGGATAGACAGGATACCTTTTATATGCAGGTTTCGCCTGCCAGTTTAACTTTTCAGAGAGACGGAGAAATTAGATCACTTACCATTTCTTCCAATACTTGCTGGAAAATCAGTACCGGTAGCAGCTGGCTTAAAACCGATATTGCTTCATGGAGCGATAATGCAGTGATTAAAATTTCTGCCGACAGGAATGCAGGGGTATCAAGAACAGATACCATACGGATAGAAGGGGTAGGATTGCCTGCAAAAAGTATTGTTGTCAGTCAGGAAGGGACACCAGCAGGAATAATGCCGGGAGGCTATGTCGAAAATGCAGTATCTCTGTATCCCAATCCGGCCAGAAACCAGATTTTTGCTCATTCCTTTACAGCAAGGATACTTTCGTATCAGATAATGGGTGCTGATGGTAAAATACATAATAGGGCGATATGTGCTTCAGCTGACCAAAAGAATGAATTCAGAATTGATCTCGGCGATCTGCACCCGGGAACATATTGGTTAAGGATTTTTCAAAAAGATGGTTTTTATACGGTGCCCTTTATAAAACTTTAATCTCAGGCTGAATAGGATGTCAGGAGGTGTTCCTCTTTTTTATGTTTATAAGATTGTGATATGGTAAAATTGAAATTTTTGTCTTGGCAAAAAGAAAATTTCCATTAAATTTGCACCACCTTTGGTTAAAGGGTAAGTCGGTTCTTTGGAGAGGCAAAAAAGATTGCGGGAATAGCTCAGTTGGTAGAGCACAACCTTGCCAAGGTTGGGGTCGCGGGTCCGAGTCCCGTTTCCCGCTCAACTCCCCGGGAAATCGGGGGAACAAAGTTTTCTAATCCTTACATTTCAGTCTTCATCAGCAAAAATGCGGGTTTCCACTCTAATGCAATCCAGGGTATTACAAAAACATTATGTCAACTTTTCTGCCCGGATGGCGGAACAGGTAGACGCGCAGGACTTAAAATCCTGTAACCAGTAATGGTTGTGCGGGTTCAATTCCCGCTCCGGGTACATTTTAGAAAGAGGCTGTCTAAAAAGTTATTAGGCGACCTCTTTAATTTTCAGGCAATATAG
>CAZJQN010000127.1:0-8988 GCA_964548125.1 uncultured Bacteroidales bacterium
TTCGAAAGCACCGGTTTCGCTCCGGTTTCTTAAGCCGGATTATGCATCAGGAGTGAAAGGGAATAAATGCACAGCGTGCCAGGTAATGGACAAGATATGATTCAACTCAATTTTCTCTTGATGGTGGACTTAGCTCCAAAGTTTCAGAGCTAATTGAGGCTGCACGTGTTATGCAACACGGCTCGTTGTTGTCAGAATCTGTAAAATGATAGTACCTTCGTTGTAAAGTGGCAATAGATATGCAAAAGATACTTGTTTTGGGAGCGGGCCTCTCCTCCGGGGCTCTGATCACTTATCTTCTGGAACATGCAGCAAAGGGCAAATGGAAAGTCAGGCTTGCAGATATTTCGGAAGAAATGGCCCGACAGAAAATCATGGGACATCCTGCCGGAGAAACAGTAAAACTGGATGCAGGAGATGAGGATCAACTGGCTTATGAAATTCATAATGCTGATCTTGTCATTTCCATGCTTCCAGCCAGGATGCATCCCCGTGTGGCCCGGCACTGTGTGCGATACGGCAGACACATGATCACAGCTTCATATGTTTCGCCCGAACTACGAGAACTTGATAACGAAGCCCGAAAAAACAATGTACTTCTGCTTAATGAAATTGGAGTCGATCCCGGTATTGATCACATGTCGGCTATGAATCTCATTGAACGTTTACGAAAGCAGGGAGCAGAAATAACTGCTTTTGAATCAAATACCGGAGGACTTGTTGCCCCGAAGCATGACAACAACCCATGGAATTACAAGTTTACCTGGAACCCCCGCAATGTGGTGCTTGCCGGCCAGGGCGGCGCCCAATTTCTGCATAATGGCATGTACAAATACATACCTTATCATAAAATATTCAGAAGGTACGAACGTATTTATGTACTTGACCTGGGAGAATTTGAGGCCTATCCGAACAGGGACTCCCTGAAATACCAGAATGTCTATGGACTTGAGAATGTTGAGACCATGTTTCGCGGAACCATCCGCAGGCCGGGATTCTGTAAGGCCTGGGATATACTTGTCCAGACCGGCATGACAGACGATTCTTATATCATGCATCATTCCGACCAGCTCACATACCGCGAATATACCAACAGTTTCCTGGCGTGGAGCCCAACCATGAATGTGGAAGATAAGCTGGCAGAATATACCGGAGTTGATAAGGATTCAGAAACCATGTACAAAATCCGCTGGCTTGGTTTATTCAGCAATGAACGCATAGGTCTCAGGGATGCTACTCCGGCGCAAATCCTTCAAAGCCTCCTTGAAAAGCGTTGGAAGCTCGATCCTGATGATAAAGATATGATTGTTATGCAGCACCAGATTGAATACAAGATAGGAAACCAAAAAAAGAAAATTCTCTCCTCCCTTGTATATACCGGGAAAGATGCAAAAAACACAGCTATGTCGGCTACCGTCGGTTTACCAGTTGCGATTGCTGCCCGGTTGATAATGGAAGGAAAAATATCACTGCGTGGAGTACATATTCCCATTCATCCTGAGATTTATATGCCAGTCCTTCAGGAGCTTTCCGAATACGGAATCCGCTTTGTTGAAGAAGAAGGCATTCCGCAGGAATTACAGTACTGAAAAGCAGACTTTATTAGAATTTTTCAAAAATACCAAGTCCGAACAATGCATAATCGTATTTAACCGGATCTTCAGGATCCAGCATTTTTAAAGATGCTGTAAGCTCTTCCACTGCTTTCCAGTCGTTCTGTTTCCGTTTCAGTAACCCAAGTTTTCTGGCAACATTGCCTGAATGCAGATCGAGAGGAATATAAAGAGCAGAAGGAGGTATATCATTCCATAGTCCGAAGTCCACTCCGCCTTTGTCTTTTCGCACCATCCATCGAAGGAACAGATTGAGGCGCTTGGCCGATGCGTTATCGCTTACACTTGCAATATGTCTGGTTACATGGGCCGGGTAATCCGGTTTGAGAAATTCTCTGCGGAAAACAACCAGAACGTTTTTCAGATCACCTGTTTCCCTGTAGCATTGTGAAAAGAACCTCCCCAGGCTACCATATTTTCTGATCATGCGCTGAAGAGAAAAGAGAAAGAAAATACAATCGTCGCCGTTAAACGTTCTATGAACAAAATTTTTGAATCGTCGCAAATCATCTTTTCCTGCTTCTTTTACGAATTGCCATGGCTGATTGTCCATGCGTTGCATCAATTCCCTTGCCTTTTGCACAGCCACAAGACGCTGACCCCATGCAAAAATTGCAGCAAAAAAGGCGGCTATTTCAATATCCTGCTGTATATCAAAACTGTGTGGAACCGACACGGGATCACCTTCAATAAAAGACGGGGTATTGTATTGATGTACTTTGTAATCAAGAAACTCCTTCAATTCTGAGTCAGGAATCCGTTGGTACATGCAGAAGATGCAAATTACTGTTCGATCCGCCCGTCAGCAATTTTCAGTCGGCGATTTGCCAAGGCAGCAAGTTCCTGGTCGTGTGTAGCTATGACCAGAGTCTGCCCGAACCGTTCAGGAAGCGTAAGAAAAAGTTCGTGCAATTCTTTTTTGTTTTTGCTGTCAAGATTTCCAGAAGGTTCGTCGGCCAGGATGATAGAAGGATTGTTAATAAGGGCTCTAGCAATCGCAACCCGTTGCTGTTCCCCACCCGACAACTCAGACGGTTTATGATGGAGACGGTGTTCCAGTCCAAAGTAGGCAAGAATCTCCGAAGCTTTTTTGATTGCTTCTCCCCTGGACACCCCAGCTATGAAAGCCGGAATACATACGTTCTCAAGAGCTGTAAATTCCGGCAGGAGATGATGAAACTGAAACACAAATCCGATGTTCCGGTTTCTGAACCTGGCCAGTTCCCTGTCGCGAAGCCTGCTTACTTCGGTTCCGTCAATAATAATTTCTCCCGTATCGGGTTTGTTCAGGGTTCCAAGTATCTGTAACAGGGTTGTTTTCCCTGCTCCGCTGGCACCTACAATGGAAACGATCTCCAGTTTCTTAACTTCCAGATTAATGCCCTTCAGCACGTTAACCGTTCCAAACGATTTGGTAATGTTGCGGGCATGAATCATGTTCTCTGACATCGGTTATTCCTGGACTTTATCCTGTTCTTCTTCATCCGGGTCTTTCAAGGCAGTCTCTGCAGATGAAGTAAGATCCTTTTCAATGTTCGAATAGGATTGCTGGACATCGTTTACAAGGTTTTTCTGAAGGTCATTTCCTATCTCACTTATAGGTTCCTGAATATGGGTCTGTACCTGCCTCTCCACATCATTTTTCAATTCAGTAATTTCATCGACAATACCGCTCGTTGACTTGTTCAACTCCTCCTTGATTTCATCGGCAGCTTTCCGAAACTCATGCATTCCTTTGGCAATCCCCTTCATAATTTCAGGGATGCTTTTTGCCCCGAACAGCATAAGTGCCACCAGTACCACAAGCAATATTTCCCCGCCGCTCAGTCCCATAGGAACCTTTCATTTATAGGCTCTTTTTACTTATTTATGCTGCATTTTTTTCTCCCTGCGTTTATCCTCTAAACGGAGAAAATCAAAAGCCACTGGAGCTGCAACAAACACAGAAGAATAGGTACCAACAAAGATACCAATCAGCAATGCAAATACGAAACCTTTGATGACAACTCCACCAAAGAGGAAAATGATAAGAATAACCAGAAACGTAGTCATTGAGGTATTAAAGGTACGGCTCAATGTGCTGTTGATAGCTCCGTTAAAAACTTCAATAGGTTCACGTTTCGGATATAATTTACGCCATTCTCTGATTCGGTCGTACACTACCACAGTATCGTTGATGGAATATCCGATAACCGTCAATATGGCCGCAATGAATGCCTGGTCAATTTCGAGGCTGAATGGCATAATACCATAAAGCAGAGAATAAAGACCCAGCACAATAAGTACGTCATGTAGCAGTGAAACGATGGCTCCCATACCAAAGGGCCAGTTACGGAACCGGATAATAATATATACAGCAATAATAACGAGAACAAACAAAACAGCCCAGATAGCCTGAATGGTGATATCCCGTGCAATGGTCGGTCCAACCTTCTGTGTATTCATGAGGTAATTGGCATTCCATGTCTCAAAGGATACCGTATCACCAATCATTGGTTTGAAGCCCTGATAAACAGTATAATTAACCAGGCTGTCCACTTCGGCTCCCTGCTGATCAATCAGATACTTTGTTGTGACGCGTATCTGATTGGTTTGTCCAATGGTTATAACTTCAGGAGTTCCTTTCAGAACGGGAGTAAGCATTTCCTGAACTTTCAATGTATTCACAGGTTCATTGAAACGAACGATGAAACTTCTCCCTCCGGTAAAATCAATACCGGTGGCCAGGCCCCGCATCAGCAACGAAATGATTCCAACCGTAATCAAAATTCCGGAAACAAAGTAGAATATCTTCCTCTTTTCGAGCCATTTGACTTTAACATTCTTGAGGAAACCTTTTGAGAACCGGTTGGTAAAACGAACATCCATACCACGGTTCAGGCGCCATTCATACAATAACCTTACCAGGAAAATAGCGGTGAAAAGGGAAGTTAGGATACCGATAATCAAGGTAGTAGCAAACCCGCGGATTGGACCGGTTCCGAAAACATAAAGCACTACACCGCTGAGGAGGGTCGTAACATTCGAGTCGATGATTGCTGACATAGCCATTTTATATCCGTCGGCTACAGCCAGCTTTGGTCCCTTTCCTGCTGCAAGTTCTTCCTTGATACGTTCATAGATCAGAACGTTTGCGTCAACTGCCGTTCCAAGAGTAAGCACAATACCAGCAATACCAGGCAAGGTAAGTACCGCTCCCAGCGATGCAAGAATGCCCATTATAAAGAATACGTTGAAAATCAGGGCAAAGTCAGCATATAAACCTGCCTGGGCGGTATAGAACAAAATCATGTACAGAACCACCGCCAGGAAAGCTATGATGAATGATTTGATTCCCGCCTGGATAGCTTCTTTACCAAGCGAGGGTCCAACAACCGTTTCCTGAATAATCTGTGCTTTGGCAGGTAATTTCCCTGATTTCAGAATATTGGCTAGGTCGTCAGCTTCTTTGATAGTAAAGTTGCCGGTAATCTGAGAATGACCTCCGGTAATTGGGCCATTTACACGGGGTGAGGATTGAACTTTGTCATCGAGGACAATAGCAATACAACGGCCAACATTGTCGCTGGTCATGCGAGCCCATATTTTAGCTCCCTCCGGATTCATGCTCATGGTAACCTCAGCCGTGCTTTGATTCTGTCCGAATTCACGACGAGCCGATGTAATAACATCACCTGACAAAGGAGCCCTGCCGTCGCGGGTAGATACCTTTATTGCATGTACTTCGTAGAGTGTTCCGGAAGGATCATTCTGCCATGGTTTGGATGAATACAGAAAACGGACATCGCGTGGAAGGACAGCCTTAATAGGTTTAAGGCTAAGATAATAATTAAGTTTACCGGTATCCTTCACATGCACCAAGCCTACCATCGAACCGGGCAGTGGGGCATTGTTGCGGTCGATATTGGGACGTAAAACGGCAAACAGCGGGTTCTGCTGGTTCCAGCTTTCCAGTCCCGATACCCCGGTATCAGCTGCTGTTGTATCTTTTTCGAGTTTTTCCAGAAGCGAAAGTTCGGTTTTCTTTTCTTCTACGGTCTGTGCAGGCTTTGTTGTCTTCTGCTTCAGACTATCAGAAGCCGCCTTTTCTGCCTGAAGAATTTCCCTTAACCGGCTATTGGCCTGAATTAATGAAGGCAGAATCTCCGAATTTTCATAGGTGAGCCAGAACTCAAGATTAGCCGTACTCTGAAGAATCTTGCGGACACGTTCAGGTTCGGTTATTCCTGGCAATTCAACCAGTATTCTTCCCTGTGTTTCCAATCTCTGGATCTTTGGATTCACGACACCAAACTGGTCGATACGGTTTGAAATGATATTAAATGCATTATCAATAGCTGCCTGAGTTTCAGACCGCAACACCTTGATAACATCGTCGTTGGAACTTCGGAAGTTAATTTTGTCCTTCAGTTCAACTGTGCTAAAAATAGCAGCCAGACTGCCGTTCGGATCAATCTTTTGAAACTCTTCGGCAAAGAGGGTGATAAAATCAGCCTGGCTTACCCTCTGACGTTCCTTTGCCTGACGTATAGCTTTATTAAATGTAGAATCGGTACTATAATTGGAAAGTGCACGAAGCATATCTTCCACAGATACCTCAAGAATCACATTCATACCGCCTTTGAGGTCAAGACCAAGCTGTATCTCTCTCTCCTTGCAGTCAACATAGGTATATTTAATAACTCCAAGGCTATAAACCGGAACAGAAGAAAGTGAATCAAGATAATTCCGTTGCTTTACCGGATCTCCCTGTGCATATTCCCTGGCCTGCTTTTCTACCTTACGGGTAACCAGTGTGAAGGAAAGCTGATAAATACAAACAAGAATAAATACGATGGTAAACAGCTGAATAGCTCCTTTATTGCGCATGTTCGTTAATATTGGTTATTCCTAAATGAATAAATTTTTAACAAGTGCCGCAAATATAGGAATTATTTTCTGATAGGAATCAGTTCGTAATGTCATATAGCATGCATAATTCTTCCTGCTTTTCATCTACCTTTGGTGATAGAGTTTTTAATCAGGTTTTCATGCAACGTTTCATTTTTCCTGTTCTTGTTCTTTTTCTTTTGGCTGTGCTGGCAACTTCATGCAAAAATTCCGTTTTACTGGGGCACAGAGAGGAGGTAACAGATACTATCGACAGCGGAAAGGACACAACCCTGAGCAGGGCATATTATGAGAACGGAGCACTTAAATCGGTAAGCCAGATGAAAAAAGGATTGAGGAACGGGCTAACAAAAAATTATTACCAAAACGGAGCTTTGCTCTCAGAGATCTATTATACAAACGGATTACGAAATGGTATAGCTGTTGACTATTACAAAGAAGGGGGTATTCATGCCCGTATACCTTACAGGAATGATCTGAAGGAAGGAGAGGCAGTCTGGTATTATCCTTCAGGAAAACCATACAGAATTACCCCATACCGACAGAACACGATCGACGGAATTCAGCGTTTTTATTATGAATCTGGTCAGATTCAGGCAGAAGTACCCTGGAAAACAGGTCAGCGTGGCACTGGTTTAAAAGAATATACCGAAAGCGGAAAGCTAATAAAAGAGCCTTCCATAGTAGTGAAGCCGGAAAGATTGAACAACGCGATAATTCTCCGGCTCAGTCTTTCTGACGAAAGCAGGAATGTAACCTTTTATCAGGGAGAACTTACTGAAGGGAGATACCTTAATCATAATCTCAGACAATTAAAGACAATAGACGGTAAAAGTTACATACAGTTTCAGCCTCTGGAACCGGAGACGCCTTCTAAGGAATTTCACATAGTGGCGATTAAGAAAACTTCTTTACGAAACCAGCAAATTCTTTATAAAAAGTATTTGTATAACCACAAACCCGCCACCGATTGACACTATATTTTCTACTGAAAAGTGAGTAAGCATGACTAAAACTGCAAAAATTTGCGGTTAATTGCGATAGAGAAAATTTAAAATTACAGGGAAAGTGTGAAACATAATAACGAATGACGTGCATGCAGTAAATAAAAAAATTGTAAGTTTAGCACCGTGATTATAAGGGCTTTGAAGTATGAATATTCATGAGTATCAGGCAAAACAGATCTTAAAAAATTATGGCGTACGCGTTCCGGAAGGAAGGCTCATTACCAGAGCTGCAGACGCAAAAGAAGTTGCCCATGAGATTGCTGCTGTTACCGGTACAAATACCTGGGCGGTTAAAGCCCAGATTCATGCGGGAGGAAGAGGCAAAGGAGGAGGGGTGAAAATTGCCCGTTCTCCCGAAGAAGCCGAAATGCATGCATCTGCCATATTAGGAATGCGCCTGGTTACTCATCAAACCCGACCCGAAGGGAAACTGGTGAAAAAAGTCCTGGTAGAAGAGGGAATTTATTACCCGGGAGCAGAGCCGGTGAAAGAATACTATTTAAGCGTCCTCCTGAACAGAGCCAGCGGAAAGAATATTCTGGTTTATTCTACGGAAGGAGGTATGGATATTGAGAATGTCGCTGCACAAACCCCGCATCTGATTTTTCGCGAGGAAATTGATCCTGCTGCAGGATTATGTGATTTTCAGGCGAGAAAAATAGCCTATACACTTGGTCTCGATGGCAATGCGCACAGAGAAATGGTGACCTTTATAAAATCCCTGTACTCTGCCTATATTCAATCCGATGCAACTCTCGTTGAAATCAATCCGGTAGTTAAAACCTCCGACGGGAGAATTTATGCAGCCGATGCAAAAATCAATCTGGACGACAACGCCCTTTTCCGGCACCCGGAATATAAAGAAATGCGTGATCCTGACGAAGAAGACCCGGCTGAGCTGGAAGCCTCGGTTTATGGGCTCAATTTCATCAAACTTGACGGAAACGTGGGCTGTATGGTTAACGGGGCAGGACTTGCCATGGCTACAATGGATATGATCAAACTTTCCGGAGGAGAACCGGCTAATTTTCTGGATGTAGGTGGAACAGCCAGCGCTCAGACTGTGGAAGCAGGCTTCCGGATTATTCTTAAAGATCCCAATGTAAAAGCCATTCTTATCAATATTTTCGGAGGTATTGTCCGCTGCGACCGTGTAGCCCAGGGAGTTGTCGATGCATACAAGTCCATAGGAAATATCTCTGTACCTGTTATTCTTCGCCTGCAGGGAACTAACGCGCAGGAAGCCAGAGAACTGATTGACCAGTCCGGGCTAAAAGTGTACCCGGCTGCCACACTGGAAGAAGCTGCCCGATTGGTAAGAGAGAAAATACACGAAATGAAATAAAACCGGTACAAGCATTAAGCTAACCTTCCTGCCAGGCTTTAACCGAAAGCCAGAGATAAATAGTCAACAAATCTTTATCCGAGATTAGTCAATAGAAACACAATAAATATTTAAACAAATTGTTTCTATTGAC
>CAZJQN010000128.1:0-8875 GCA_964548125.1 uncultured Bacteroidales bacterium
GCAGAAAAAAGCTCCCGCAAATAGATGAAATTAACATCGTCGTCTTCTGCAATAAGGATTTTCAGTTTTAATTCCCCCGGTGCATGTGAAAATCGCATATCGGATTCTTTGCTGATGCTTTCGGTGTGTATTTTACAAGGAAGAAAAACGGTGAACAAAGATCCTTTTCCAGGTTCCGATTCAAGTCGAATTGTGCCTCCAAGCAATTCAGTGTAAGCTTTTGCTATAGCCAGGCCAAGTCCAAGCCCTCCTTTGCGCACGGCCACATCTCCTTCCACACGGCCGAAACGATCAAAAATTCTGTTGTGGTATTTCGGGTCAATACCGATACCGGTATCTTCGACATAAAACTCTATTTCTTCGTTTCCGGTGATGCGGTAACCGAATTTGACAAATCCCTGTTCGGTGTATTTGATTCCGTTTGATATAAGATTTGTGAGAATCTGCTGGAGTTTTACCTCATCTGTTTCGATAAATACGTTCCTCCCTTCATCGTCCGATTCGCATAACAGCCTGATCTCTTTCTCTTCAGGTATGGTTATTTGTAATCTCTCATGAAGTAAGTGCATCAACTGATTGATATTCACTCTGGTCAGTGTTGGTGTAATCTGACGGGTTTCAATCCGGGATATTTCGATTATATCGTCAATTACTGACAGGAGATACTGCCCGCTTTTCTGGATAATCTCTACAAATTCGTGTTTTTTTTCCTGACCGTAGGATTCAGCTTCCAATAACTGACTGAAACCCATGATGGCGTTCATCGGAGTACGGATTTCGTGTGACAGGTTAGCCAGAAAGGCTGATTTCAGCCGGTCGCTTTCTTCGGCTTTTTCCTTAGCCAGGATAAGTTCTTCGGTTATTTTCTTCTGTGCCGTAATATCTTCTTTGATAGCCACGAAATGTGTAATGGTTCCTTTTTCATCAGCAACAGGTGAAATAATTGTGCTTTCCCAGTAAAATTGTCCGTTCTTTTTTTTGTTATAGAATTCACCCACCCAGTCTTTTCCTGATAAAATGGTTTCCCATAAGTTCTTGTAGAATTCTTTACTATGATAGCCTGATTTAAGTATCCGTGGATTCATTCCGAGAGTTTCTTCCTGTGAATACCCTGTGGTCATTGTAAATGCCGGATTAACATATTCTATTCTTCCATACCGGTCGACGATAATGATGCATACCGGGCTTTGTTCTACCGATTTTCCCAGCAGACGGAGTTTTTCCTCAGCCTGTTTCCTGAAAGTAATATCCTGATAAATAACCAGTTCATGCATTTCTCCATCCCAGAATACTCCTTTACGATAAACCTGCAGGGTGCGTGATTTACCGTCTTTACGGATTATCTCCACTTCATACTCTTCCTGAGCGTATTTGTCAGATTTTCTTGCCAGTTTCCTTTGTTCATGTTCCAGCAGGGATTTTTCTGTGTAATAGCTTTTAATCGGGGCGGCCAGGTAATCATCAAAGGATTCGAACCCAAAGACGTTCAGAAATTCCTGGTTGACATATTTTGTGATTCCGTCGGATGAAACAATACGGATGCCGAAGGGCGATTCATCCAGTGTACGCCTGAAGTTTTTCTCGGATTTCTGTAAGGCCAGTTCGGTTTTTTTCTTCTCCGTAATGTCTTCATATGTGCCAAGTACGCCAATGATTTCGTTTGCTGTATTACGCAAAGGCACTTTACTGGTTTTGAGCCAGATGGTGCCTCCATCAGGTGTGGTCTGGGGTTCTTCGTATTGCAGTTTTGGGATGCCGCTTTCGATTACTTCTTTGTCATCATGCCGGTAAAGTTCAGCCTGTTCAGCCCATCCCATATCATAATCGGTTTTTCCAATCATTTCTTCCGGATTTTTGAGGCCGGCGTCCATTGCAAAGGGTTTGTTGCAGCCCAAATAAATCGAGTTTCTGTCTTTCCAGAAAACACGTACCGGAATGGTATCAAGAATTTCCTTTAGCAAAAGTTGTGATTCCCTGATTTTTATCTCCCGTTCCTGAATTTCCTTCAGAAAATTTCTTTCCCTGGTCTGATCCCTGAAAACAAGTACAACACCCATAATATCGTTTTCGTCGCTTCGGATAGGAGCTCCGCTGTCGGCAACAGGGATTTCCCTGCCATCTTTTGCCAGCAAAAGGGTGTGATTGGCAAGTCCTACTACAGTACCTTCACTGAGAACCCTTTCCACAGGATTTTCAACTGTCTGGCGGGTTTCTTCGTTTACAATGCAAAAGACTTCATCTATTTTTCTATTCTTAGCTTCTGCCTCTTTCCATCCCGTAAGTTCTTCGGCTACAGGATTCATATGCATTATTCTCCCCTGCCGGTCAGTTGTGATGACTGCATCGCCGATGCTGTAAAGGGACGTACGGAACAGAGATTCCCTGACCTTCAGTTCATTTTCAGTTGTTTTGAATGTAGTAATGTCCCATACAAACCCCCCAACTCCGGTTTTTCCGTTTAAAAGTGGTACCGGGAATTTCAGAGTTTCAAACCAGTTTTCATCGGTGCGTTCGATGAAGGAAACCATTCTTCCTTTTTTCAGGGCTTCTTCGTCGGATTTTCTGCATTGTTTGGCCAGGGATTCATCCATCATCAGTTCAAAATCTGTTCTCCCTATTATATCTTTTCGTTTTTTCCCAAGAAATTTTTCATAGGCATGGTTTATCCAGATATACCTGAGCGATTCATCCTTCAGGAAAACCAGGGTAGGGGTAGAATTCAGAAAAATCAGATTCTGAATTGTATTGGCTCTGAGAGTTCGTTCCGCCGTTTTAAGTTTGAGAAGGGTCTTTAAAGCAGACCAGAGTTCTTCGGAAGAAAAAGGTTCATTGAGAATGATATCAGCTATATCTTCGGAAACAGGAGTGGAGCGTTCTTTTTCTGAAGGAATTATGAGCAGTCGGGGTATTTTTTCTGTTGATGGAGATCTTTTGAAAGCTTCGCAAAAGGTAATTGCTGATTGCACGGATTCTTGTGAGGAGATGAGCAGAATGTCAGGATGTTGTTTGATTTTCCTGAGAGCTTCTTCATGTGACAGAGCTGTTTCGGTAGTGTATCGTTCCTCCAGCAGTTGAATAAGCCGACCGGCTTGTTCGGCATTGTTGCTGACAATCAGAACGAATGGTTTTTTAAAGTCGGATGACATACATGATTTTTCCCCGAAGATAAGAAATGATTTAAAAATAAGTGTTCATGTCATGTTCAGGTTGAAAATACTAAGGAATTCAACAAAATATTCATTTGATTGTTGTAACTTTAACATAATAACAGCAATCAAAATATTTATTCAATGAAAAATCCTGACAATTCATCGTTTACCCGAAGGCAGTTTCTTCGCACCACTGTTGCGGGAACTGCATCGGTACTGATTCTCCCTTCGGTCGGCTACCGTAAGGAAGTTGCCGGTAAGCCGATGAAGCGCCTTTTGGGTCGTACGGGTTTTGAAGCCACAACATTTGGTCTGGGAGGGCAGGCTTCCATTCAATGGACTCCTGAAGGAATAACACCGGCAGAAATCATTGTAAAAGCTTACCGGAGAGGTGTTAATTACTTTGACACATCGAATCTTTATGCACGCAGTCAGGAACATTACGGAGAAGCATTTCGCATTCTGGGCCTTGTGCCGGGTTTGTCTAATTACAGCGAGAGAGCACGCCGTTCTATCTTCCTTACCACCAAAACTCATTTAAGGTGGGGAAAAGGCGAGGATAATGTTGAGGGGGTAAGAAACTGGACTGGTGGTTCTCCAGGTTCTCGTACAGCAGATGACATCCGACGATCACTTACCCAGATTTTCGGTGATGGAAAGGGATATTATCCCCCGGATGCCTATCTGGATATGGTTCTAATTCACAGTCTTACCTCCATTCAGGAAGTGGATGCATTGTATACAGGATATGATAACCCTGACCCAAAAGCGGAACGCATAGGTGCTCTGGCTGTTTTGCGGGATTTCAGGGATGGAACCAACCGGACAGGTCTCAACCCGAAAGAAGAAAGGCTAATACGCCATGTTGGTTTTTCAGGGCATTATAATCCGGCTGTGATGATGGAAATGATCCGGCGCGACAGGGAGAATCTGCTGGATGCTATGCTGGTTGCCATCAACCCTAATGACAAGCTGATGTTCAACATGCAGTACAATGTTATACCGGTGGCAAGCGCCAAAAATATGGGTATCATTGCCATGAAGGTTTTTGCTGATGGAGCAATGTATACAAAGCCTGCCCATTGGACCCAGGGTCCGCATGAGGTTGTCCGGTTTGCCCGCAACCGGGAACTGAATCCGTCATCCCTGATTCGTTATGCTTTGACTACTCCGGGTGTTCACACGGCTATTATCGGGATAGGACAGATCAGCAACAATCCCGAAGAATGTCAGATTGAGCAGAATTTTGCTTCTGCTCAGATTGCTCCCAACGGATTGTCAGACGCAGACCGGTTTGAAATTGAAAAATTGACTTCCAGGGTTAAAGACGGGAAGACTAATTACTTCCAGATGGAATATAACGGACTTACCCCACCTTCTGCAGTATTGGTGGAACAGGAAAACAGGGACGGAAAACGGTTGGTTCGGGTGAAGTGGAATACAGCCTATGCCGGTGATGCGCCCATCACTTCATATGAGCTCTGGCGGGATGGGCAAAAAGTTGCGGGAATACCTTTTGTTCCGCAAACAACGAATGATCCTTTCATAATGGAAGAATACCTTCAGGACAGAGGACCGCATAAATACCTGATGAAAGCAGTCGATGCCCTGGGAAGGGAAGCTTCCGGTGAAGTTACTGTGCTGGAAGGGATGGTGTAAAGTACATCTTGTTAGACGCAGCCGAATACGGGCAAGGTAAGCTTATCACCTGAAGGAGAAACTGCCTTATTATATCAGGGTAAAATCGTTGAAGAGAAAACCTCCCGAAAGACGCCTGGCATAAGCATTGTTATCCAAAAGACTGAGAATGTAGGCATATAGCCTGGCAGGAACAGAGGGATGTTTCCTGAAAATTTTCATTAGCGGATCGCGGGAATGAAGCCCGGCTGACAGAAAAGTATATCTGCCATCCCATGCCAGTTTTCGTGCTCTGGTCAGAAGCGGTGAAAGTGCACTGGTTGTGCTATCAGTAGCTGCAAAATAACGAATGTACAGGGATCGCAGAGGTTTCCCTTTTTGTGGAGGAGGTGGTAAAGGAAGGAAAAAATGGAAAAATTGCCATGCTTTGATAAACAAGCCGGTAATCATTGACCAATCTTCGACGACATTCTGCCGGAAATCAGAAACGTCTTGCAGAACAATGGAAGCATGCCGTATATTGTTTTTCCATGCCGAAAGGATAATAGTATCCTGCAGAGATTCTGGTGACAAAACTGGTCCGAAATGGTACCGTTTATACCATGTATTGAAAAATGTCAACAAATTGTCAGATGGTTCCTCGGTTAGGATCTGGTACCTGGAAGTCTTTTTGTAACGTCTTTTAGTGAAGAAATTAAACTGAATAAAATATCCTGCCGGTACCAGAGAGGGAAGGCCGGCCCTACCTCCCATCAGGCTAATAACCTTCATGTTTCCTTTCAGGGCTGTGGCATACAGGATATTCCATTTTTGGCTGAGGGCATACTGCAGAAAGGTGTACAGCAGACGGTACAGGGCTGTTGATCCGCGAAAGTCAGGATGAACTTTAATATCACGAATTACTCCGATCTCCTGAACTTTGCCTTCCAGAACGGCTGGATGCCTGGCTATTGTGAGCACCCCGGCAATTCGTCCGCCGGTTTCAGCAATCATGGTTTTATACGGTCCAATTCTTCGGTTGATGGCAAAAAAATCGGGAATCCTTTCCACACAGATGGTTAGATTTCCGCGCATAGGAGCTTCCCTGTTCAGTTGCTGCAGGGCTTCGTTGTCAGCTTCTGTGGCTTCGCGGATAAAAATCATTTCGCAACTTATTTTTCCGGGCTGATCAGATAGCTTATCTGAAGGTTTTTGCCCGGGGCAATGTATGCATTTAGTATTTTAAGTGCAAGTTCAAACTGGTTCCGATGTGAAAGGGTTTTAACTTCCAGTTTATATTTTTGTCCGGCTCCTATAGTAAAGAATGGACCTGTGTTATGCAAGGTGAATTTTCCTGTGTTTTCAACGTACAGATCCTGGCTGCTCTTATTCTTCAATGTAATAGAAACAACTGAGGTTTTGGGTTCATAAACAGCTGATTCAACAATAAGGGAGGCTTTAATCAGGGGTTCTAGGAATTCCTGAGATCCGGCAAGGAGATGGGCATGCCAGATTGCCGTACGATGATTTTCCAGAGCTTCCCTGATAGCTTCTGCCGATTTTTCATGGGCAAAAACAAGGGTAATAGGCCTGTGACCAGTTTGGGGTGCAGTAAAAGACCATTCAACAATTCCGTGAATATCCGAATTGGCCAGGATGGTGAGGTTTTGTTTCTGGGCAATTTCAAAAGTTTCGTCAGAGAAATTATTATCATTTACAACTTCAATCCCGTTAATCAGATTTTCCTTCAGAAGTTGTTTCTGGAGAGGTGGCAGCTCAGCCATGCCGTCAGACTTCTGGTCAGTCCACATAGGATGGTTCCAGAAAATCCATGCTCCCTGATTTTTTGCTTCTCGGATGGCTTCCGCCGGATCGTCTTTCTTAAGAGCATTGCTGTTCGACAGAAATAGGGCATTTAAGTGACCCGGAGGCATATCTCGGGTAATTTCAGAGCCATGAAGTACTATTATCCCTCTTTTTGCCCCGTATCCGGCAGCTATTTCAAACGAACGGTTAAAATCAGTTGCAGGAATGTCCCTGTCGTGGGGTGTATATTCCAGATGATCTGTAATGGCTATCGCATCAAGCCCTTCACGAAGAGCTTCATCGACGCGGATGGTCGGCCATACAAGCCCGTCAGAAAACACGGTGTGGATGTGAAAATCACACAACAGGGTATGATAACCGGCAAACGATGGGAAACTATAAGGTTTGGAAGGCTGTCCCCATAAAGCATATGCGCAAAAAATAAAGGAAAACAAAATCACCGAAATTCTCTTCATACAATTCTTATTTATTTTGGACGATAAATGTATAATTTTTATCCGTTCAGTGTTATGTTTATGTTGAACATTACCGATGATGTTAACCTTTTATAATTTGTCAGTAATGGCTTGATAGGTTGATCCATTGGCAAAAATTGAATTTTCGGCAGTCTGGTTTCACATGACCTGGTCAAAGAATAACGAATTAACCAATTGCAAATACATGTCAAGAACATGATCTAACTTAATAAATCAGAAAGATTGATTTGTGGGCATGTCTAAACAGACAGTGGAAATTAGTTTTGGTAACCTTTGTAGCCAAGCGTTTAATTTCCGATCTTTGAAAATTAAACAGAACAATTAATATGATTGCAGAAACACACATTTCCAGGTGTCTGGCTGGTCTTTTTTTTCTTTACATACTGACTAGGATTTTTTTCAGTGAAAGTTTATTCAGTCAGAATCCTATCGTTCCGCCAGGTGTTTATATTGCTGATCCATCTGCCAAAGTGTGGCCTGACGGGAAAATCTATGTATATGGTTCCCGTGATGAGAGCCCTGCTTATTATTGCTCATGGTCGTACCATGTTCTCTGGTCTGACGATCTAAGAAACTGGACAATAGCTGAAAATGCATTTACCTCAAGAGGATCAGGAGACGAAGTGTTATATAGCGATGCACATTTGTATGCCCCCGATTGTGCCTATAAGGATGGGGTATATTATTTGTATTATTGCCTGGCTTCCTATGAAAATACCGAAGGTGTAGCTACATCCCTTTCCCCCCTCGGGCCATTCCGTAAGGGCAAAGTTATGAATGCTTCTGTTCTACACGAGATCGATCCTGCCGTGTTTATTGACGATGACGGTCAGGCATACTATGTCTGGGGTCAGTTCTCGGCTAAGATGGCAAAATTAAAACCGTGCATGACAGAAATTGATGAATCTACCATCAGGGAAGGTATTGTAACTGAAAAGGAGCATTTTTTTCATGAAGGCGGTTACCTTGTTAAACGCAACGGAATCTATTATTTTATTTATGCTCACATGGGAAGGGCGAATCGTCCAACCTGTATAGGCTATGCCATGGCGTCAAATGTTTGGGGTCCTTACAAATACGGAGGGGTTATCATTGACAATGACCACTGTGATCCTGCCGTATGGAACAACCACGGAAGTATTGTTCAATTCAATGGCCGATGGTATGTTTTTTACCATCGATCAACCCATGCTTCCAATACTATGCGAAAAGCATGTATTGAACCGATTACCTTTAATGAAGATGGTACTATCAATGAGGTGGAAATGACATCCCAGGGAGCAGGCCCTCCTCTGCCGGCAACCCGGCAAATTGATGCCGAAAGAGCCTGTCTTCTGTTCGGGAATACCCGTATTGTCATGGAGAGTGCTACAAATGAGGTACTTGCAGGAATCAGGAATGACGATAAAGCCGCATATAAATATGTTGATTTTGGGCAAGGGATTGATACCGTGCTCCTCAAAGTCCGGTCTGTTGGCTCCGGAGGAAATGTTGATGTTGCTTTGGATCAGCCCTGGGGTAAGTCTGTTGGACAGGTTGAAATTCCTGCAAATACTAAGGGTTGGGTAGTTTTAAAAGCTCCAGTTAAGAAACCGGAAGGTGTACATGCTGTCTGGTTGAGATTCTACGGAAAAGGAGAAAATCTGTTTGAAGTGGACTGGTTAAAATTTAAATGAGAAGAAATTCTAAATTTCTTCTCAGATGGGATCTGGCAGCTCTCAGAAAGAAAAAGCCAGAGATTTTCTCTCTGGCTTTACCGGTTGTAGCGGGGGTTGGATTATGCGAGGCATGATCCGTTTCAGGGGA
>CAZJQN010000129.1:0-8858 GCA_964548125.1 uncultured Bacteroidales bacterium
TTAAGCACCGCTTAAGCCCGGATTGCGCATCAGGAGATCAAGCGAACTGATGCGCTGCGGGTAAGCCTATAGGGCTGGCATCCGGGTTAACCCCGACCTATCAAAATCTTTCATTTTGTTAGTCGATGGGGTCAATTGACGGATTTGGGTTTACCGAATTATTAGGAAAAGGAAAGCAGCCAATGCAGCACCAGTGCACGGACCAGCCACAGGAATCCATGCGTATGTCCAATCGCTGGTTCCTTTTCCGGGTATGGGCAGAATGGCATGCACAGTGCGAGGTGCCAGATCGCGTGCCGGATTGATAGCATACCCTGTTGCACCGCCTAAAGCAAGTCCTATAACCCATACCAGCAATGCTACCGGCAAAGCACCCAGTGAACCCAATCCTACCGGCGTTTGCATAGGGTCTCCCAATCTGGCTTCCTGAAAGGAGAGAACTACAAAAACCAACACAAATGTGCCAATAACTTCACTGAGAAAATTGGACAGGTAGTTTCTTATGGCAGGTGTTGTACAAAAGATAGCAAGTTTTCCGCCAGGATCATCTGTAATGGCAAAATGATCGCGATAGAAAACATACACAAGGAAAGCTCCCAGAGCAGCTCCAACCATCTGGGACAATACGTATGCCGGAACAAGGTTCCAGGAAAACTGTCCTGTTATTGCAAGTCCAATACTTACGGCCGGATTAAGATGTGCTCCGCTATAGGGGCCGGCTACTACCACTCCGATAAAGACACCCAGTGCCCATGAAGTTGTTATCACTATCCAGCCTCCGTTATTTCCTTTGGTACCTTTTAAAACAACATTTGCCACTACTCCGTCACCCATTAGAATCAGGAGCATGGTTCCAAGAATTTCAGCAACAAAAGGATTCATATGCAAGAATAAATTATACTGATTACAACTCTATCCAATGCCGCGATCGTTCAACGGCTCTATGCCACTGTTTTATCAGTTGTTCGGCCTGAATGCGCGGAACAGAAGGTTCAAAAAGGTGGTCTTTTTTCCATTGGAATTCAATCTCACCGGTATTTTTCCAGAAGCCAACCGCTAGACCTGCAAGATATGCAGCACCAAGAGCTGTGGTTTCGAGTATTTCAGGCCGGATTACCCTGCATTGCATTACATCCGCCTGAAACTGCATCAGCAGATTGTTAACAACGGCGCCTCCATCTACGCGCAATTCAGTAATTGCTTTCCCTGCATCGGCTTCCATGGCTTTCATTACATCTGCACTCTGGTATGCAATAGCTTCCAAAACTGCACGGGCAAAATGAGACGCTGTTGTTCCCCGTGTAATACCAACAAATGTTCCCCGCGCATACGGATCCCAATAAGGTGCTCCCAATCCTGCCAGGGCCGGAACAAAATAGACTCCGCCATTATCAGGAACTTCCTCTGCCAGTTTTTCCACATCACCCGAAGATTGAATAATCTTCAATCCATCGCGCAACCATTGCACTGCCGCCCCGGCAATAAAAACACTTCCTTCCAGGGCATAGGTTGTTTTACCATCAAGCTGCCAGGCGATGGTTGTTAAAAGATTGTTACCCGAATATACCGCCTTTTCTCCCGTATTCATCATAAGGAAACAGCCGGTGCCATAAGTATTCTTCACCATCCCTTCCTTCAGGCATAACTGGCCGAACAGAGCAGCCTGCTGGTCTCCTGCAATTCCTGCGATGGGGATAAATCCTTTCATTTGAGCAATGCCGGTTTCAGAAATTACACCACTGCTGGAAACTACCTCCGGCAGTACTGATCGTGGAATATTCAGAATGTTCAGAATTTCATCATCCCATTGCAGAGTATGAATATTATACAGCATGGTACGGCTAGCATTCGATACATCTGTGCAATGTACTTTTCCGCCTGTCAGATTCCAGATCAGCCAGCTGTCGATGGTTCCAAAGCACAATTCTCCGGCCTGGGCTCTTTTCATGGCACCGGGAATATTTTCCAGTATCCAGTGCAATTTCGTTCCAGAAAAGTATGCATCAATCACAAGACCCGTCTTTTTCTTTATGGTCTCCTCATACCCCTTTTCTTTAAGCTGATCACACAACCCGGCCGTCCTCCTGTCCTGCCAAACAATGGCATTACAGACAGGCTTTCCGCTTTTACGGTCCCAGACTACTGTGGTTTCCCTCTGATTAGTTATACCAATAGCCGCAACTTCTTCCGGTGAAATACCGGCTTGCTGAAGTGCTCCGACAGCAACGGTAAGTTGTGTATTCCAGATTTCGGTGGGGTCATGCTCCACCCATCCTGGCTGCGGAAAGATCTGTTCAAAAGGTTGTCGTGCAATTGATTTTATTGATCCCTCCCGGTCAAAAAGAATGGCACGGGAACTCGTTGTACCCTGATCAAGAGCAAGAATGTACTTCTTTTGTTGCATACAACTACATTATTTTGATGGAACAAAGTGAGAAGCGACTTCCCGGAAAGATTGTATTTGATTTTCAATCCAGGCTGTGTCCTTTCGCAGTTCAGCGGCCATAATTTCAGCAACCGAAGGTGCGCACTGAAGTGCAGCCTCAGCATCAAGAAACAACATTCGGGTACGTCGGGCCAGGATGTCCTCAACGGTCCGGGCCATTTCCTCACGCACCGCCCAAATTACTTCTGCAACAGTATGCGGAAAATCGGGATGCAGAAAACGTTCACCCTCAGGGATTTCTTTCATGAGTACTCTGATTGACCCGGCCTCAGCTCCATAGATATGAAGCGGATCACTCCAGTCAGGTTGTTTCACATAACCGTGCAGAGGGATTTTCTTTGTAATGCATCGGCGAAAAGGCAAAAGACCGTTTTTAATGGCAAAGTCAAGAGCTTCTTCGGCCATACGACGGTAGGTTGTCCACTTCCCTCCGGTAATCGTAATCAGTCCTCCATCGGAAATTTCGAGTTTATGCCGCCGCGAGATTTCCTTTGTCTTCTGCTCCTGTCCTTCCGCAGCAGCAAGCGGACGTAATCCGGCGAAAACAGCAAGAATATCCTTTCTCAAAGGTTTACGGACCAGATATCTGGCAGATGTTCTTAGAATGAAATCAATTTCCTCATCCAGAGCAGAAGGTTCTATACTCACCTGCTCTACAGGGGTATCAGTAGTTCCTACCACCACCTTCCCATGCCAGGGAATAGCAAAGAGAACACGTCCGTCATCCGTCTTTGGAATCATCAGTGCATTGGTTCCGTGAAGAAATGAGGCATTCAGCACTATATGGATGCCCTGGCTGGGTCTAATCAACTTTTTAGCCTGCGGATTTTCCATTTTTCGCAGTGAATCGGCAAACACGCCGGTAGCATTTATGATGCAACGGGCATACACATCAAACGTTTTACCTGATTCGGAGTCTTGTACCTTTAATCCGGAAAGTTTTCCATGGTCATTCTTTAAAAAATCCACAACGGGCATATAGTTAAGAAGGCAGGCCCCATGCGCTGCAGCTGTTTTTGCCAGAGCAATACCCATCCGTGCGTCATCAAACTGACCATCATGATAAAGAATTCCGCCTTTCAGCCGCTGTGGCAATACCGAAGGCAAAGCCATACGGGCCAGCTTCCTTCGTAAAAAAACAGAACGGCCAAAACTCCATTTTCCAGCCAGAAGATCATAGAGTTTGAGACCGATAGTGTAAAAGGGACCTTCCCACCAACGATCGGCCGGGATAATGAATGTCTGATCCTTGACAAGATGAGGAGCATTCCGCAACAATATCCCCCGTTCCTTCAAAGCCTCCATCACCAGAAATACGTCACCCTGGGCCAGATATCTCACGCCCCCGTGTACCAGCTTTGTACTCCGGCTCGAAGTACCTTTGCAGAAATCAAATGCTTCGAACAATACAACGGAAAACCCCCGCAAAGAAGCATCAACGGCAATGCCAAGCCCTGTGGCTCCGCCGCCAATAACAGCAACATCCCATTGCTTACGAGTAGTAAGCACTTCCAGAAAATGTTCCCGGTTCATAGAATTAAAATTGTGCATTGAAAGATAATTAAAGGAACGGTTCATTATTCTGTTTGCTCCGTTTTTTACAACATTTTGCTACCTTAGAGCCTTCAAAAGATCTTTCACTATGCGAATTGGAGTTGATCTGGGCGGAACCAATATCCGCGCAGCCCTCTGTAACGAATCAATTCTTATCAACCAGAAAAGGCATGAGCTTGTTCATAAAGAATCGCTTGAAGATACGCTCAATCAGCTGAAAACACTTCTGCGAGATGTTTTTCATCCCAAAGTAAAAGGCATCGGTATAGGTGTTCCATCCGTTGTTGACGTTGAGCGTGGAATTGTTTATAATGTTACTAACATTCCATCCTGGAAGAGGGTTGAACTGAAAGATTATGTTGAAAGAGAATTTCATGTTCCCGTATACATCAACAATGATGTAAATTGTTTTGCTCTGGGAGAATATACGTATGGAACAGCCAGGGGATATGACCCTGTGGTGGGTCTTGCCATCGGCACAGGGCTGGGCGCCGGCATCATCATTGGCGGAAAGCTGTTTATGGGTACCAACTGCGGTGCCGGCGAAGTCGGCCCTATGCCCTATCTTGGAAAAACACTTGAGTACTATTGCAGCGGTAATTTCTTTAAGGTATTCTGGCAATCTTCAGCCAGGGAAATGGCTGAAAAAGCTATGCAAGGAGATCCGTCCTCCCTCAAAGCCTGGGAAGAATTCGGACTTCACTTTGGAAATGCCATAAAAATTGTCGCCTACGCTTATGATCCCCAGGCTATTATACTTGGAGGAAGTATTTCGAAAGCATTTCACCTGTTTAAAAAGAGCATGTACCAATCACTCTCCGATTTTGAATTCCCCGAATCACTTAAAAAACTTAAAATTCTGGTGACAGGCAATCCTGATATCACCCTGCTTGGAGCCGCTTCGCTTGTACCATAATTGTATGAGCTTTCAATCTATGCTGACCTGATTAACTAACCAAATATTAAACTATGAAAACCTTCTGGATTAGAACTTCGTTTCTCTTTATTCTTACGGGTTTTTTGCTTGCTATGCTCTCATGCAGCCGCAACCCGCAAAGTATGCCGACTGAAATTACTCTCTCGGATAACTGGGTTCTTGCACCTGACAGTCTGCTGAATGCCGACGGGAAATTTATCTCTCAAAAAGATTTTTCTTCACCTGTCTGGATCTGTACCAAAGTGCCCTCAACTGTTCTCGGCGCCCTTGCCGATGCCGGCGTTTATCCCGATCTTTATTTCGGGAAGAACCTGGAATCGGTGCCACGCCGGCAGTTCACCCGACCATGGTGGTACCGGAGGGAATTCGACATAACCGACAGCACGGTTTATCCCGTAAACCGTCTTCGCTTCGAAGGAATAAACTATTATGCCAATGTATGGGTAAATGGCCGGCTCGTTGCATCGGCCGATACCATTAATGGAGCTTTCCGTACATTTGATATTGATATCAGCCCTTTTGTCCATAATGGCAAAAATATCCTTGCCGTTCAGGTATTTCCTCCCAGGCCAGGAGACTATTACATGGGATTTGTTGATTGGACTCCACGTCCACCAGATGAAAACATGGGTCTATTCAGGCCGGTAATCCTGCGCAGAAGTGGTGAAGTCTCCATCAACAACGTAAGTGTTCAATCAAAAGTGAATACCGAGACACTGGCTGAAGCATTTCTTACAGTAGAAGCTGAAGTGAACAATCATTCTCATAACAAGGTAAAAACTGTTGTTGCAGGTCAAATTAACGGAACGCGCTTTCAGAAAAAGATCAGCCTGAAACCAGGGGAGAAACAAAAAGTCCTGTTTACTGCTGACAAATACAAGGCTTTGCACATTATAAATCCAAAAATCTGGTGGCCATACCAGTACGGAGAACCCGCCCTGAATTCTTTATCTCTGGGTTGTTTTTCAGGAAACAGGCAGACCGATTATCAGCGGGTGACCTTTGGCATACGGCAGGTGGAAGATTTTATAAATGAATATGGCAACCGTGCCTATAAAATTAATGGGAAATATATCCAGATCAGAGGCGGAGGCTGGACCGATGATCTCCTGCTTCGTGAAGACACAGCCAGACTGGAGGCCCAGATACGATATACCCGGCTTATGAACCTTAATACTATACGTTTGGAAGGTTTCTGGGGAAGCAGCCATGCCCTTTACGACCTGTGCGACCGATACGGTATTCTTCTGATGGCAGGATGGAGCTGTCAGTGGGAATGGGAGCCGTATATTGGTGGAAAACCCTGCGATGAATTTGGCGCCGTTAAAACACCCGAAGACATTGCCCTCGTTTCCCGCATGATGCGCGACCAGGTTACCCTGTTCAGAAACCATCCCAGCATTTTTGTGTGGGTACACGGAAGCGATAAACTTCCCAGGCCTGAACTTGAGAAAAAATACTTTGACGATCTGAAAGTCGTCGATCCTACACGGCCAACCCTGGGTGCCTGCTCCAGACGAACAAGCGAAATTTCCGGTCCAACCGGAGTAAAAATGGAAGGACCCTATGATTATGTTACACCCAACTATTGGTACGTCGATACCCTTCATGGAGGTGCCTACGGATTCAATACCGAAACCGGCCCCGGGCCCCAGATTCCACCCGTTGAATCCCTGCAGAAAATGTTTCCCCCGGATAAAATGTGGCCGGTTAATGACTACTGGGATTACCACTGCGGTCGCAATGAATTCAATACCATCAACCGTTACCGGCATGCCATGGATATGCGATATGGGCCTTCCCGTAATCTGGATGAGTTTGTGAAGAAAGCCCAGCTGATGAACTATGAAGCCATCCGCCCCATGTTCGAAGCATTTGCCGTCAACAAAAACAAGGCCACAGGAGTTATCCAGTGGATGCTCAATGCTGCCTGGCCAAAACTCTACTGGCAGCTTTATGATTACTTCCTCACTCCCAATGGTGCATTTTTCGGCACCATGAAAGCATGTGAACCCGTCCATGCCATTTATGATTACGGAGATCATAGTATCTATATTTCAAATGACCTTTATCTCCCGAAGAAGAACCTCCGGCTCACCATTCAGGTTTTTGACATAGAAGGCAACCTGCTGCTGAAAGATTCCGTTACTACTGAAATACAGGAATATAGCTCTCAAAAAGTATTTAAGCTGCCCGTTATGCAGCCCCATATTAAAGTTTATTTCCTGAATCTAAGCCTAACCTACGATTCGGGTTCACCGGTCAGCGAGAATTTTTACTGGTTATCGGCAAAAGAGGATGTACTGGACGAAGCCAGATCCGAATGGTTTGTTACCCCCAATTCCTCGTATGCTGATTTTACGGCATTGAATCAAATGCCGGCTGCTACCCTTGAAGGAAAGGTCAGTACTGAAAAAAATGAGAATATGACCACCCTTTCCATTTCCCTGAAAAACACCTCGCCGGTGGTTGCCTTTTTCACGGAACTGAAATTGAAAGATCCTGCTACCAGCGAACTGATTCTGCCTGTTTACTGGTCAGACAACTATGTGTCACTGCTTCCCGGCAGCAGCAAAAGCATTACGGTTCAATACGAAACCCGTTCGCTGAAAGGTGACAAACCCGTTATTGAGATATCTGGCTGGAATGTTGCACAATTCACGATTAAAGAATAATAACCATGAAGAGGAATATTTTCATTGTTGTTCTCATACTGGTCATCTTTTTTGCCATCTCCTTTCTGACCAACATTCTGGGACCTATTGTTCCGGCATTGATTGACTCATTTAAACTGAGTACGGGACTGGCTGGATTTTTGCCCTTTTCGTTCTTCGTGGCCTACGGGGTAATGTCCATTCCTGCCGGTGTAATGGCCGAAAAATATACAGAGAAGCCGGTATTGCTGGTTGCCTTTGTCCTGGCCTTTGCCGGTGCCTTGTTTTTCGCCCTGATGCCATCATTCGGGGTAGCTCTCACTTCGCTTTTCCTTATAGGAATAGGTATGGCTATGCTGCAGGTTGTCATTAATCCCCTGCTGCGGGTAGCTGGAGGTGAGGAACACTTTGCCTTCAACTCAGTTCTTGCCCAGTTGTTCTTTGGTTCAGCCTCCTTCCTGAGCCCGCTTATGTACAGCTATCTGGTGCAGCATGTTCACAAAACAGACAAAGGTTTTCTCATCAACCTGCTCAACCGCATTGTGCCCGAGAACCTTACCTGGGTATCGGTATATTGGATTTTTGCCATCGTAGCACTGGTTATGATCCTTATCATATGGTTTGTAAGGTTTCCAAAAGTTGAACTGAAAGAAGACGAAAAAATTGAAACCGGTAAAATTCTGTGGGAACTGTTTCAGAAGCGCACCGTGATTCTATTTTTTATAGGCATCTTCGCCTATGTGGGGACCGAGCAGGGAATAGCCAACTGGACATCGCGTTTTCTGCAGACGTATCATCAGGTGGACCCTGAAACTACAGGCGCCAGGGTAATATCTCTTTTCTGGGGACTAATGACCGTGGGTTGTCTGCTGGGTTTACTTCTGCTGAAGCTTTTTGACAGCCGAAAAATCCTAATGACCTTCGCCACCGGAGCCATTATCACTCTGAGCCTTTCACTCTTCGGACCGAAAGAAATTGCCCTTGTTACCTTTCCTCTTTGCGGTTTTTTTGCTTCCGTAATGTGGTCGATTATTGTGTCATTAGGGCTGAATTCACTCCCCAGCCACCAGGGTACCTTTGCCGGCATTCTGTGCACCGGAATTGCAGGAGGAGCAGTGGTTCCGCTCATCATTGGCGGCCTTGCCGACCTCTTTGGTCTTCGTTTCGGGATGCTGTTCCTCTACCTTACCCTGGGGTATATTTTCAGTATCGGAATATGGGCTAAACCACTGGTTAATAATAAAACAATTGACTGGAACCTGAAGAA
>CAZJQN010000130.1:0-8777 GCA_964548125.1 uncultured Bacteroidales bacterium
TGTGGGTTAAAACCTACATGATTTGAATTATAGCAAAACTATTTTTAGAGGAGATTAGTAAATAGAAACACAAAAAATATTAAACCTTTAAAGGTAACTCCGACATATCAAAATCTTTCATTTTGTTAGTCGATGAGGGTGTTTAAAAAGTCGAAAAGATAAAGTTATCGTCGTTGCGAGCAAAGCGAAGCATTCTGTTAATCAGAGGATTACGTCGTCGTTCGTTAATCAGAGGATTACTTCGTCGTTGTTCCTCGCAATGATGCTTCGATCGAACTTTTTTGGACACCCTTATTTGGGTCAAAGCAGTCTGGAAGAAAAAAACAGTCAATTTTTCAACATTAAATACTATATCGAAAGATATTTCGTTACATATTGCAAAAACCCACCGTGCCGGTTTCTATATTCTTCATAAGGTTTTAGTTAATAATTAGGTTGGTTGACAAATACTTTCATCTTATGACAGGCACGTGGGTTTTTTTTTTTATTCTGAAACGAATGCTTTATCAGAGAGTTTTCTCAGATACCACATTCAATTAAATTACCTGGTAAGCCTGAAAACAGACAACCTGAAAATCAAACTTGCTGAAAAGTAATAGAAGAGCTTATTTTCTATAGGCCGGCTGTACCCAGTTTTCAAAAGGTCTGTATTTGCTATCCAATGCCCATAAAATACCACGTTTCATGATTTCCAGAGCCTGCGGAACCTTAAAATCAACTGCCTGATGTCCCAAGGATGAATAAAATACTCTACCTTTTCCATAATATTTTTTCCAGGCTACGGGAACGATGCATTTATTTATCCATGAGGCATATTTGTCGCTAAAGGTGGTTGTGGCAAGAACCTTAACATTTGGGTCAACATGCATATAGTATTGTTCTGAATGCATTTTGAAATCGGAAAGTCCGGCTGTAACCGGATCGTTTTTATCGTAAATATTCACTTCATAATCTATAACTCCTCCCGGGTGAGCAACCCATTGCCCTCCTACCATAAACTGGTATTCAGTATTTTGACGAAACGAGTCTCCAAGCCCGCCATGCCATCCTGCCAGCCCTGTACCATTTTTGATTGCTTCCAGCAGTCCCTTTTCCTGTTCGGATGTTATCTGTCCCATCGTCCACACCTGTATGATCAGGTCAAGAGAATTCATCAGGTCTTTGTTGGTGTATACATCAAGGGATTCCGATACAATAACATCATGTCCGAGTTCTTTTAGCCAGTCAATGAAAATACCGGCGCATTCCTTCGGCTGATGTCCTTCCCAGCCGCCATATACGACAAGAATATGCCGCTTTCCGGCTGGCTGGGATTGCAGAGGAACAGTAAAAACAAATATGGCTGACAGTGTCAGCAAAATTTTTACCAGAAAGTTTGTCAGAAAATTGGATTGTAATTTGGACATAAGAGTTGTGTTAATTGAATTTGTCCTCAAATTTAGCTGAAATCAGGCTCCCAAAACCAGGAATATGGCGGTTTATTATGCAAAGCTATGCCTGGCAAGCAGGGCTACAGGTATGGCAAACAGCAATATCAGAACATAAATCGACAGGATAACGATGGTCAAAATCCCCATGAATTTAAACAGAGATTTCATATTTGAGAATCCTGAAGTAACCATTTGCTGGTTATTTGATCCTAGACCCTCCTTCATCTGATTGGAGAAGTTATTAAGGTAGTTGACCGGGAAGAAATACAGGATAGCCATCAGGATGTAAACAAATCCTAATAGTGCCATAGGGAAACGTGATCCCGAAAAACGACTGGCAAACGAAAATCCTATCATAAAGAAAAAGCCTGCCAGAACTATAAAACCAATAATTATATAACCAACAATTGCCAGAAATTTTCCCCACCGGGCCGATTCAAGAAGGTAGTTCTTATTCTCCTGGTTTATAAACATGAAGTTTTCCTGGTGATTTTTGTTTTCAAGGTCTTCCATAATTCAGGTTTTGTAAGGTTAGTAACAGCATTAGTTTTTTACTATTGCATATTTGAACTTAAAAGTAAAGAAAAATGTTATAAATGGTATTGAGGATTGTTGAAAGAAAAACAGAGAGTTAATAAGAAGTGACGGCAACTAAAAATTCCTATCAAGAATGGCTGGCTGGAGGAAATACAACTGAATGATTATTAACTGACCCGCAAATTGGCAATCTTGTTGATCAGAACCAGGTATTCTGCGAGGTATTGTCGTGGAGATAAGGGGAGTCGAACCCCTGACCTCCGCAGTGCGATTGCGGCGCTCTAGCCAACTGAGCTATATCCCCTCAGGGCGCAAAGGTAGGAAAAGGAAATGAATTTATGAGAATTGAATTAATTTTGAGAAAAACATAAATACACAATCATGAAAATACATGTCTTAACTTTTCTGATCATATTGGCCATTGGTGTAACGGATCCGATCAGGGGAGAAGAGCCAAAAACCCTGCCGATTGGTGCCAATGCTCCTGATTTCAGTCTGCCCGGCATTGACGGCAAAATCTATTCCCTTGAAGACTTCCGCGATTCTGCCATTCTTGTCATTATTTTCACAGCCAATCATTGCCCTACCGCCCAGGCATACGAACAGAAAATTCTCGATCTATACTATGATTTTGCTCCCAGGGGAGCTGCTTTTATACTGGTTTCTCCCAACAGCCCGGATGCCCTCTGCCTGGAGGAACTTGGCTACAGCGATTTGGGCGACAGTTTTGATGAAATGAAAATTCGTGCCGCAGAAAGAAATTTCCCTATGCCCTATCTTTATGACGGGGAAAATCAGGAAATGTCGAAAAAATACGGTCCCACGGCAACACCGCATGTTTTCATTTTTGATTCGTTCCGTAAGCTGCGTTACACAGGCCGCATTGACGATACCGAAAATCCCTACATCAAACCCAATAAGGAAGATGCTAAGGAAGCCCTTCAGGCTCTTCTGGAAGGGAAACCAGTACCTGTTGAAAAGACAAAAACCTTTGGTTGCTCTATCAAATGGGCGGAAAAAGCTGAGTGGAGAAAAAAACTGGATGCGGAATGGAAGTCACGACCAGTTGTATTGAAGGATATTTCAGCAGATGGTATCCGTCAGCTTCTGCAGAATAAATCGGATAAGTATTTGCTGGTAAACGTCTGGGCAACCTGGTGCGGACCTTGCATTGTAGAACTTCCTGAATTGATAAAAATGCAGAGAATGTATGGAAACAGGAATTTTGCTCTGGTAACTATAAGCGCCGATGCTTTTAAAAACAAATCGCAGGTTCTTGCTTTTTTAAAAGACAAACATGCGGCTTCGCAAAACTTTATTTACAGCGGTTCCAATAAATACAAACTGATTGATGCCGTCGATAAAAACTGGTCCGGCGCATTGCCGTACACAATGTTCATTGCACCAGGAGGTGAAGTTATATATGCCTACCAGGGGGCAATTGATCCACTCCAGGTTAAGAAACTGATTATAGGCAAGCTGGGTCGGTACTATGCCGATGACGGAAAATAAAGACTGTTTGAATCAGTTTTCAGCTTTCCACTGAAGGAAAATTGTATCTTTGTTCCCTTAGAAATGCAGGCGTACAATGTGCCTCTCCGGAAGCTTCCGGACAGAAAAATTTGTAACAAATTTACAATCTGAATTATGCGAAATGGAATTCTATTTCTGGCGTGTGCAATATTGCTAATGTCGTGCGGGAAGCGTGATCTGATTACTAATCCCCAGCGTTTGCATGATATTCAGAAAATGCTTCAGGTGCAAAAGGAGATGACTTCCAAAAGCCTGACACCGCTCTGGGACATTTTTCAGCAGAATCTTTCAAAAGACGAACGGCAGGCCATGGAATTTCTTTATGCTTATATGCCGTTGAGTGATCTGGCTGATTACACGCCGGAATTTTTCCTTTCCAATGTAAGGTATTCATTGAAAGCAAGGAAGGAAATGGCCTGGGGCAAATTAATACCCGAAGATGTGTTTTTGCATTTTGTCCTTCCTTTACGGGTTAATAACGAAAATCTCGACCATTTCAGGGAACAGATGTACGATGAAATAAAAGCAAGGGTTCAGGGGCTTGGGATGAAGGAAGCTGCATTGGAGATCAACCACTGGTGTCATGAAAAGGTAACGTACCGGGGCACCGACGAAAGAACGAGCTCTCCTCTTGCTGCAATCTGTAAGGCATTTGGGCGGTGCGGAGAAGAATCGACCTTTACGGTTACAGCACTGCGTACGGCCGGAATACCAGCCCGGCAGGTATACACACCCAGATGGGCACATACCGACGATAACCATGCCTGGGTGGAAGTTTGGATCGATGGTAAATGGTACTTTCTGGGTGCCTGTGAACCAGATGTAGACCTTAATATGGGATGGTTTACAGAACCTTCTTCCCGCGTAATGCTGGTCCATACGCGAACATATGGCCGCTATTTTGGCAATGAGCCTGTCCTTACCGACGCAGATCGTTTCTCAGAGTTGAATCTTACTTCGCACTATACGACAACAAAAACAGTAACTGTTCTTGTAAAAAACCCTGACGGAACACCAGCCGACAGTGCCAGAGTGGAATACCAGCTTTACAATTATGCTGAGTTCTACCCAATTGCTGTGAATTATACGGATAAAAACGGATTATCGAGATTTCTGACCGGTATGGGAGATTTGGTGGTCTGGGCAGCCAAAAAAGGTGTGTTTGCGTGGAAAAAACTTAGCGTACCGTCTGAAGACACCCTTGTGCTGGTACTTGGAACCGAATACTTTACAAGTCTTTCCGATTCGTTTGACCTTATTCCACCACCGGTCAGAAAAGTTGATAATAACATCCCGGAGGAGCTCAGGAAGCAAAACACTCTGCGGCTGGCCAGGGAGGATTCCATTCGGAATGCCTATTGCAGTACATTCAAAGATTCTGCCTGGATTGCGTCATTTGCTGCCCGGCATAATCTTCGTGCTGATGAAATAATGCCGTTCATCAAAAAGAGTTACGGAAACTGGAAAGAAATAACTTCGTTTATCGAAACTCACAGCGGGCAGCAAAGGGATTTGATGATTCGGTTACTTTCCCAACTGTCTGACAAGGACTTTGCCGATGTAAAGGAGCAAACCCTGACCGATCATCTGGCTGTGGTATCTGGCATGAAACCGTCGGTTGCCAACCTCCCTCAGGAGATTTTCG
Organism: uncultured Bacteroidales bacterium; assembly: GCA_964548125.1. Lineage (GTDB taxonomy): Bacteria > Bacteroidota > Bacteroidia > Bacteroidales > JAAYUG01 > JAAYUG01. The sequence goes on from CAZJQN010000130.1 coordinate 5,146, forward strand.
ATCGCTACATATTGTCTCCGCGCATTGCTAATGAAATGCTCAGTCCGTGGAGGAAGTTTCTCCTTTCCTCCTTTGGTCAGGAAATGGGAAACAAAATCCGAAGTGACATATCCGTGCTCACTACCTGGATTAATGCGAATCTGAAGGTGAATGAAATGGCTAATAAGCATTCACGGGCTCCATTAACACCTGCAGGGGTTTACAATCTCAGAGTCACAGATCCTTTATCGCGTGATATTTTCTTTGTTGCCGTATGCCGTACCTTTGGCATTCCTGCCAGGCTGAATCCTGAAACAAAATTCCCGGAGTATTACGAGGGCGGGAAATGGCTGAGGGCTGGTTTTGGGTCTCAGAAAGAAAAGGAGGTTGCCAGAGGATTTCTGAAATTTGTCAATAAGAACAATGGATTTGTCCCAATGTACTACAAGCACTTCACGACAGGAATCCTGCGCGATGGTTTCTTCCGCACCCTTGAATTTCCTGAAGGAGCAACATTGACAGAGAATAAAGTGCCTGCTGAGGTTGATGCAGGAAGTTATATGCTGGTGACCGGCAACAGGATGAATGACGGATCAGTTCTTTGCAGAATCAGTTTCTTTGAGGTAAATCCTGGTAAATTATCGGTAATACCTGTTGAGATACGAAAACAGACTGCGAGGCTGATCTCTGTCGGGAAACTGAAGCTGGACGATTTCGAGTTGCAGACAACTTCAGGGAAAAAAGAGAATATTAAAAACTTGCTGAAAGGCCGTGTGAATGCACTGATTATACTGGAGCCTGATAAAGAGCCATCGAAGCACGTGCTGCACGATATCGGTCAGATTGTTGACAAGTTCAATCAGTGGGAAGGCAGTACGGTATTTGTTGTTCCTGCAGAGAACAGAAGCCAGACCGGAGTGCTGGCGACCTATAAGCTGCCCGTAAAATCATCAGCAGGAACCGATGTTTCCGGAGAGCTTATCAGGGCTCTATCCAACCTGTCGGGGCATGACATAAAGAATCGTCTTCCTCTGGTAACTTTGTGCAGCGCTGACGGAGAAATAGTAATTGTTTCCGAAGGCTACATGATTGAAACAGGTGAACGCATCTTGAAAACAGCTGATCAGTACTTAAGTAAAAAATAGATCAGCGGATGTTTTGATTGTCCATCTCTTTGCGCATAAGATCGCGGATCTGCCTCCATGTTACAAGGATGATGTGATTTTCTTTCAATATCTTTTGAAATTCAGGACTCAATACCAGGTTAAGATCGTTTTGTCTCCATGCTGATCCAAAGTCGGGGTGGTCAATGGCGATGGCTTTCATTTCTTCATTGTCATAAGAAAGATGGACGATAATCTCATTCAGTCCCGGTACCATACTTTGAACTATTTGTTTATATGCTTCGGGCCAGTTATTGTCTTTTGGCCAGGCGTTCAGCATCTGCAGGTTGTCGACCAGGGCAAAATAGGGAGGAATTTTTTCAAGAAATTGTGGTGCATACATTTTGATCATCTGGGAAGGGATGAGAAGAGGAAGTCTGTATTCCATAGCCAGCTTTAGAGCCAGTTCAAACAGATCGGGACGTGCAAGAATACTGCCCATGTGGTTGTCGATGTGGGTCGGGTCAATGCCAAATGCAATTGCCCTGTCTATCTGAGCGCGGAGTTCCTGTTCCACCTCATCGGCCCGGGCATGTTTTGCAAATGGGGCGACATCATGGTAGAAGTATCCGTTGGTATCGATCAGGCTCGGTATCCGGGAAGAAGGTAGAATGCCGTCCCACTTATAGAATTTCCATTCGGCTGTCAGAGTAGTATGGATGCCCACGTCAAGTCCGGGGTGATGTTTTACATAATCGGCAATTTCGGGGAACCAGGGGCAGGGAACCATTACACTGCCAGAGGTTATTCCTTTTGCTTCAAAGGCATTGATAACAGCTGTATTAGTAGAATGCGAAAGGCCCATATCATCGGCATGAATAATGAGCAATTTAGCATTGGCCGGGTATCCGAGTCGTTCAGCAAGGGTCTTCCGATTTTGGCTAAAGCCATTGGAAAGGAAAAATGTGCTGATTAAAAGTGCTGCAAAAATTCGTAGTTTCATATTTTTTCAATTGAAAATTCCAGGCTTCTTAACCAGAAACTAAATTAAAAATAATTAGGAATTCATAAATTTTTCAAGTTCTTCGCGATTTGATCCGATTATTTTTAATATCTGATTTACAATAAATTCAGGGACAGGTGATATGTGTGACTGCATTACAACCGGCCTGTGCAAATCCTTTCTGGACCAGATTTCGTGCCCTCCTCTGGTGCGGATAATTTTAAGACCCTTAGATTCAAGAAATTTTCTGAAAGTTGTAAGAGGAATATTCGAAATATGACGCACCATTAAACAGGTAGTTCAATTTGTTCATCGATTTTTCGGAAGGGGAAATTATTGAAAATGTTATTGAAATTGGCGTTTTTTTGCAAAAGATCAGAGATATTAGGGGGATTAATTATACTACGATTTTGAGCCTTTTGACCTTTTATTTTCCAGCCGAGACGCCGTAATTCATTATAAAATGTTTTTTTATTAATTGTGTAATGAATGAATTCTTCCAGAGATATTCTGAATGATTCCATGGCCTCTTTTTCTGTCTGGCCGTATCCACTTAAATCAAGTGCCGGGCAATAAACCACGTGAGTGTTGCTATCTTCAAAAAGAATAAGAGTTACGCGAACCTCTATCTTATGAGGTCCTTCCTGCCATGTGCTACTGAATTTGGTCAGATTGTTCATTATTTCACTGTAAACATTATAAAATGTATATTTTAACAAAATACAAATTTACAATATTTACAATAAGTCCTCAATAGTTATCATTTGGGTTTATCGGGGTTTGGGTTCAGAAGATACCATAGAACAGAGCCAGTTTATATCATTTGCGGTATGGCAAAATGGTATAGCGGAAAAAGTATGTAAACAACCCGGGGATAATAAATCGGTATTTTATGAAATCATTTGAATATTACAAAAAAACAGCCGGAATACAGTTTGCAAACCGGCTGGAAATAACTTTCCTATAAAGGTAGGGTGTAGTGAAAAAATGCACCCGGTAGAGTGGGCGCTATAAGATTCGAACTTATGACCCCCTGCTTGTAAGGCAGGTGCTCTGAACCAACTGAGCTAAGCGCCCCATTCATCCCTGAAAAGGGAGTGCAAATATAAACGGCATTTTTATTTCTGCAAAATTTTTTTCAGGAAATTGCTCCGTACTATTCGGCTAACTTTTTTATCTTTGCGCACTGTTGCAAGGGCTGTTAGCTCAGTTGGTTCAGAGCGCATGCTTCACACGCATGAGGTCGCTGGTTCGAATCCTGCACAGCCCACGGAAAGGGGATGTCAAAAAACAAAGTTTGAGACATCCCCTTTTCTATTTACTCAATCGCGGATTGACCGGGAAGATTCATCCCAGAAGACTGTTTTTTGCCTGAAGTACGATTCGTTGGCCATGTGGCAGGCCAGGGCGGCATGGTTTCCAAAGACAGCATCTTCAACAACTGGCTGACGTGATTTTACGGCTTCAAAGAAAGCCAGTAAGTGGGGTTTCATGTCGTCATAATCATGACCGCGATAAAAAACTTCGTCGTACAGGGGTTCCTTTCC
>CAZJQN010000131.1:0-8766 GCA_964548125.1 uncultured Bacteroidales bacterium
TTTTGTTTTCTTCAATTTTTTTTATGGCATCTTTAATTTTGATTTTTAGATATTCTTTAATTTCTCCCAGGGGTTGTTCATCATGCAAAGGTCCTCTGACAACAGGGGATGGTTTTTTCTGTTTTTTAAGAATATAAGCACCTGTGGAAGGGTCTAGCAGTTTATAATACCCCCTTTTTTTGGTAATAAGACGGCGTCTGCTCTTATGTGATACAATCATAGTTTCCAGAGCGTTCTTTACCTGTTCTCGAAAATCAGGTGCCGGTATAGGAAAATGTCGTGTTATTTTGTTTTTAATAGGTTCCGAAGATTCATATAACTGGGCTAGATTATTAAGCGTTTGAATGATAGATCGGCTGGTGCATGCAATGGTAATGGCATCGAGTGCATGGTGTCTGTGATCAATTCGCTTATCCCAGCCTTCAATTTGATAATCATGATATCCGTTTATTTTGATTTCATTAATAAGTTTTTTGCCTATTCTATTTTCAATTGACCTGAACCTTTCAAGCTGGATTTCTTTAAACACCTTGTTAAGCTTCCAATCCTCCTTAAGATAATCAGTAATACTGCCAACGGTTGCAACAACTGGGCAAATTTTTTCAAGTTCTTCTTTTACTCTTCGTGTAATGTATCTTGTTTCGTTCAGTTGTCGGTTAATAAAATCTTTCGGAATTTCATCAGATAGTAGGTAACTTTTTTTCTTTTTGCTGATGAGGCCTTCTTTGTATAATTCATTTACTCTGCGTGTAAAATCTTCCCACTTGTCAATTCCCTTTTGTTGCATGAATTCATATGCTGTCAGGTTGGATTTTTCTTCATTTACATTTCTGAAACATAGAATTTTGTTATTATATGAATCATCAAAATATCTTTGTCGGGGTATTATATGGTCAATATCTGTTTCTCCGTTAAACAACTGTGCTTTTTGAATCGGTTTACCTGTATACAGGCACCGTTGTTTCTGATCGAGGTATAATCTGTAGCGTATTATGTCTGTTCTGCTCGGTTTCAATATGTTAAACTCTTTTTTTAATATTTCTTCATATTGTTCATTTTTTTTCTGTTGATCCCGCATAGCTTTGGTGAGTTTTTCCCTTTCGTTTGCATTCATTTTCAGTTCACGGGCCATTTCGAGATGGATTTCGTCAGGTTTTCCATATTTTATCCAAATATCACGTGCAATCTGCAGAGTCTCATTTATCACCTGTTCAACTACAGGATTCCTTAGCTCACCAGCCGGAATCAGCTGAATTTCTTCAGGTTTTTCATAACGGGTGTCAGAAAACCCAGTGGAATGGCTTCCGTATACCAATGTTGCAGCTTTCCAGTATGGCATACCTGAAAAATCCTGTATGCTTTTATATTCTTTAAAGAATTCTCTTGTGTCGTCTGTAATATCAGGATCAAATTCGCCGTTAATTATGTTGTTAATTCTAATAAGTATTGAGTCGGGTAAGGTTTTTTCATCAAAATATTTTCCGGCTCGCATAAGGGGTAAGAGTTTTTTTACCGCTCTGGATGATAAACTTCCTGTTTTTTTATCGAATCTTACTTTAGCCAATCTTTTAGCATCTTCTTCCGTAAGATTAAACCATTTGATCAATGTGTTTTTTCGGTATTCAGCTTCATTTACCGAATATAAAAGATGCCAGACTTTGTAAAGAACTTCTTCGTTTCCTATAATTTTTCCTGAATCGTAATCTTTAAGAGCGCTTGCGATTTTCATTTTTACAGCATGTCCCTCAATCTGATCGAAATTCAAATCACTGTATAAATTTTTATCAAGCCCAAGTATTTTAAAAACAGAATTTGCTTTTAAGGTTTGTCCATTATTTAGTTTTTCAAACAAAGCTTCCTTTTGTTCATTTGTTAATTCATAGCTTTTATTATAAATATCTTTATACCTAAGATTATTAAGCTTTTGCCAAATTCTGAATTCTTCGTAAAGCGGTGATGAAAGAGGCATGCATTTATTTTCGATACTTAAACTTTCACCAGTGCTCTGATTAATAACCTTAATTATTGGCTCGAATCTGCAGTTGGCTTTTTTTGACTTTTGCGATTTAAGTGGTCTCTGATAATAGATGATATAGTTTTTTATAAACTCTTTCAATGGTTTTTTTACCCATTTTTGTCGTTCTTTCTCATTCCTGACAATTCTTTGAATAGCATCTTGCTTAACTTTTTCGTCAGTTAGAGCAGGAATGAATTCTTGTTGTTTTTCCCAAATTGCATCGAATTCTTCAATGTATTTTTCCCTCAGTACAAAATTTTGTCTTATTCTGTAATTCCTATCTTCTTTAATTTTGTTCCAAAAAAATTCTCCTACATGCATTCCTGACTGGCTTATCTGTTTGTCGAGGGCGTCCAGTTTATTTTGCCAGTCATTGCGGTTGGGAAGCGCAAATTCAAAAGTTTCTTCGCCATCCTTTTTAACGTGTCTTCGTATTTCCAGTTCTATTTCCTTCCCGGTCAATGCTTCGATGTTTGCAATGGTTGATGTTCCTTCTCTTCCATCATCGAGAATAACCCAATACTCCTGTTTTTTATTTTTTAAATCCGATTTTTTTTCTACACCATAAATGGTTACCTGTTCGAACCATTTATCATATTTTTTCCCCTGGTTAGTGTCGTCCTTCCCCTCTATTTCTTCCATCAATTCTCCAATATCTTTATATCCTCTTCTCTGGTTAAGGTGATAAAGAATCCTTCCAAATTCATTTTGTGTAACTGGTTCTTTCAATGCCTTGCTTCTGAGCATATAAACATACCAATCATCTGGCAATTCTTTTAACTCTTCCGGTTTTTCAATCACTTCCTTAAATTTTCTATTAGCATTTTTAGGTGTGAAATCTTCAGGAAGGCACCCCATTATGATCAGGCTTTCAATAAGATATTTTCTTCTTAACTGATATCGGTCAAGTGTTTTCCTCTGACTTCTTTTCTGTCTTCTTTCAGCATTTTTTGTGAGTTTTTGTCCGCTTTCAAAAGCATCAAGTATTTTCGGATCAAGCGGAAGAATTCTGGAACCAGCTCCAGCAATTTTTACAGCATTTTCATTACTGTTCTCCAAAACAGCCCAACCAACTGAATTTGTTCCGAGATCAAATCCGACGATTTTTTTTGTACTCATATTATTGTTTTTTAGAAAATTTGTTTTACATTTGCATTAACCTGAAGCAATTCACAATAAGGATTATTCCGTTGTGAATAACAGTATAAGCGGCCCCCAAAAGGGGTCGTTTCTTTTTTTTATATAGCTGAATATTTTGTTGACTCGTAACATGGCAAAAAAATCACAGCAATTTATCAAACATCATTGTCAACTTCTGTCAGTCCCTAAAATTTTTTCCGAAATATTTTATTGTACAGATATTCTTTAAATTCCTTCGTTTCCATCACTTCTATTTCATCCATCAGGCCAAGCACAAAGCGACCAACTCCGGCATAGCTGCAAACATTTGTCTCAAATATATATTCGGTATCGCTCACGGTTGTTATAAATTCCCGGGCCATGGGATATTCTTCGCATAAAAGGTTATAGGCCAGCAGGCTGAGCCTGAGCTTTACTTTAAACTGGTTTGGGGTATAAATCCTGAACGGATCCGGCTTGCCTTCGCAGTGTTTTTCTTCGTACTGCCAGGTTCTGTCATAAATTTTTACTTCTTCTATCCGGCTGGTCTTAAAAACTTTATTCTGTTGCGACTCGGGTTCAAAACACCATATATCGGTAAAATTGGTGGTAAACCGGAAAGGCTCCACCAGCCTGTCGCGGATGAACTGACTGCTGGACGAACGGTATTTCATCAGCACCACCTGCTTCTTTTTCAAAATAGCTTCGCTGAGCTGTTGAATGACGATGCTGTGCTGTCGGTTTATTCCTGCCGGAGTGTACGGTACAGTCTTGTACAACGAATACAGCTTTTCGCGCAGATTGCTCAGTACAACGGAGTCTCCTTCCAGGCTGTTAATGGCTTGTGAAAGTAAATGAGCTTCTTCCTGGCTGAAGTGGAGCAAATCGCTCAATGCTTTCCCCCTTTCATTATACAGCAGATGGTAGTATTCATTCCTCCGTTCCAGAAAAAAACCTGCCCGCTGTAGCGTTTCAAGATACCGGTAGGCAGTACGCTGCGACACCTCCAGCGCATCCGATATCTCATCAATTGTATGCCCTGACCCTGTGGAAAGAAAGATGATAAGTTTCAGAATTCGCTCAATTTTAGGCTGATCACTCATATTTAAGTTTTTAATTACCTTATTACCAGTGCTTTGTCTCTCTGAAAATCGAAATTAATAAATAATTCTGGGGATTGTAAGGAAGTATAAGTAAAATTTTTACACAGGCCGGTTAATTTACAGTCGATATTCTCTGAAAGTCTTTTTCATTCTGGTAATTATGAAGCCGGAATCATTTCTTCCCAGTACCATCGGTTCTTTATGGTATTCAGTACCGGCAGATATCTTTTTCTTCTGTTTAGAAGAAAACATGCCGGGAAAATAGACACTGAACAGTATGCTATTGAAGGAGAGATAAACCTCCGCAATGATGTGTAAGAAATACTCAGGCCTGGATAAAATATGGATTTTCTGAACCCGGAAAGGTTATCATAGCATGTAAATTTTGTAAGTACTGTTTTGTAACTTACATTGTGTTACATGCATTGCAGAAAACTAATCTTTGGAGCTCTGCAGCGAAGAATCATTTAAATGTTATTTCTTTCCATTTGACGGATTCTGCAGTATAGAACTATGGTTTGAATCATACTTTGTGTAGAAATCTGATGAATTAATGTAACGTTTTCAAATCCATTATCAGAGGTTTACGGTGTTATGGCAACACGCTTTACAATCCTGTATCCGGCAGATGTTTCTAAGTTAACAAGGTATATTCCCGGTTTCTGTTCTTCGGAAGAAAGCAGCCATACGACTTCATGTTTCCCCGGCAGGTATTCTTCATTACTTATTGTTCTGATCATACGGCCCTGCATATCATGAATGGTAATGCGGAGGTAATCCGGCTGATACACCCGGAATTTAATAAATACGTGATCGGTGGCCGGGTTGGGAAACATTTCGGTGATTTCAGGAGCTTTTTTATTGGTATCGAGCGAAGGGATGTCGGTCATACTGTTCCTTGCTCCGGGCGTACCGCCGGGATTCTGGGAGGCGTTCCAGTTTTGAGCCAGGGTGTTGTCAGAAAAGGGATCGGTAAGTTCCAGGGTAGGCCCGTCCCCGTCAGGTTCTTCCGGCCATGGATAGGAGGTTTCATAACGTACCGAGTCGACCAGCATGCCTGCCTGATTGAACAATTTTACACAGTCTCCGCTTCCGCTGAGTCCGAAACCAAGGTTCCCAATGGCATTTTTTACCGAAGGGTGAACAGAACGGAACAGGGAGATATCACGGCAGATGACCAGATAACCCCGGGCCGGAAGAATGGTTCCATCAGGAAATACATAGGTGTGTGATGAATCACTGTCGGTTATCACCCAGCGTGAAATATCCTGCTGCTGAAGGCTGGTATTATACAATTCAATCCAGTCGTCAGTAAACAATGCGGCAGGTGAGTGGTAATTGATTTCGTTAATGACAACCGGCGGGCTTCCTGAAGGATCGGGTTCAAAAATGGCTTTGATGGTTGTTTTTGCCGAAAGGGTGACGCTGGTGGTAACCGAATTGACATCGGCTACAGGTCCTTCCCAGCGCACAAACCGGTAGCCGGGGTGGGGAAGCGCCGCAACAGGTACAGGAATATTCTTAAAATATATGCCGCTCCATGGGAAGGTTGTCAGGAAAAGGGTATTGACCCTTACCATGCCGGCGGAGGCATCGTTGACGGTAACCCGCAATGAATCATGCCCTGCGGGAGCAAGCACATCCCGGATGTATTGACGCATGTAGTATGGCCTGTACAGGGCAAAGGTCTTCAGATTGGAAATTTCCTGGTTCCAGCTATAGATACTTCCGCCCCAGCGTTCAAAATGCAGCGGCATTTCATCCTTAAGAGCTCCTGCAAACCGGTCGATGTATTCCTGCACCCTCTTATAGGCAAACAGGCTGTTCATCATATCAGCAAAGCGGTTGACGAATTCAGTCTTAAATTCGCTGTTCAGGATCAGGTTGCGGAAGAGAAAGGTGCTCCACGGCGGGTTGGGCCAGCTCGGTCCGTTGGTTTCCAGGGCAAACGACAGGGTATTCTTTTTGTAATTTTCCAGTGTCCAGAGACCAAAACCAAAATCGGTATCATAAAGAATCCATCTCCATTTTCCTTCACTGGTTTTCGGTCGCCAGTATTTCAAATTGTTCCCCGGCCAGTCCCAGTTGTCGTAATAAATCTCTGTAATCTGGTAGTCGATATAATTCTTTATGTCCATCATTCCCTTTACGGTTTCGTAATTCTGTTGAACCGAAAGAGAATGTGTGCTGATAAAATTCATCATTTGCCAGTAGTGGTCGGCATCTCCCTGAATTACATTTCCGTTGAATTCCAGCAGAGCAATCTGGTGCGGATCGGGCTTTCCGTGGGCCGCAAGGAAATGTTCGTTGATTTTTTCTCTCAGGTTGAGCACGCCCCAGTATTGGCCATTAATATAAACCGAAGCCGGGCGGTAGGCCTGAAGTTCCAGTCCGGTTTCAGCTACCAGCGAGGTCATGAGACCGTCGCGCATCTGGCTGATATTCCAGTCGTTACCTGAATTTCTCAGGACAAAGGCCTGATAAGATGTAAAAGGAAGATTGGGGAACAGCGGATAGGCGAATTCTTTGGCCCCGTATTCTCCGCGTGCATATAGTGCAAATGATTTCTGCGGATTTCCTCTTGAATAATTCCCGTAAATTTTAATTCCGGCTGGTGCCGAAAATCGTTTGGATGTATCTGGTTCAAACAGGTCGATGTGAACAGGTCGTTCCCAGTCCTGCCAGAAGTTTGCTCCAAAGTAGGGAAAATCGGTCGATGCGTGTGGCCCCATTTCATAAATGCCATAGTTGTAATCAAAAAGATTGTAGGGATCAGTAACGATCGAAACCAGCGGAATAACCGGAGAAGTACGGCGAAGAAAAGAAACGGTCTGAATTTTTCCCGGCAGAAGGTTTTTATTGAATAACCGTGCACGGACGACGATATTTCTGTCAATGGTAATCGGATGTGTGTAGAGGGAATCGCTGGTACCCGGTTCCCGGCCGTCAAGAGTGTAAAAGACCGAGTCGCCTGTTTCAATGCCAAAAATAGTAAGTTGAAAAGGGTCGCTGAAGATTCCTCCCGGGTGGGAAAACGAAATTCTGCGCATAGCTGCCGGAGGATAAGCTCTGATTGTATTCGGCAATCCGGGTGTTGACTGTGCAAAAAGCCAGTAACCTGGCTCTCCGTCGGGTTGTTTTCCGGCTGAGATATCCCTTTCCATGGCTCCGAGCTCAAAACGGTCTAACTGCAATCCGGCTGAAGAAGTAAGGATAATTGTATCGCCGGTACTGCTTATTTTGAAATTAGTATGGAATGAAGCATTGTGCAGGCCGGTCAGGGAATCGATGCCTCTGCTCTGTTGCAAAGGTGCAGAAAATCCGAGTGTAAGAAAGGGTATCGCTGTCATATCTGATGATCCGGTATTGGTGTTGTGTACCTGGATGGCCAACACGTTTTTCCCTGACAGAAGAAGCAGACTGTCAGGATGTACATGAAATCCATCCGGCATTCCACCCTGATAAATGACCGCTTCATGTGAAGCGGCATCGGCGGTAGCATTCCATGCAGGAGGAATGCCCGGGGTACCAAGACGGGCACGGGCTATTTCCTTTCCGTTGAGATAGGCAACGAACCCATCGTCGTAATCCATATGAAGCCAGCAGTCCTTTACACTGGAAGGATCAGAAAGGTAAAACGTTTTCCTGATAAACACAGAAAGAGTTCCGTTGGGTAGTAGCGTTGCATCGTCTCCATCACCAAATCCGAAACCGGAAATTCCGGAGGGCCAGGAAGAGTCGTTAAAATCAACAGAACGCCAGACAGACGGGGTAGATGCGTTGGGAACAAGATATTTGCAAGTGTCACCTTTGCGAAGTATGGTTTCGTAAAACAAGGGGGGAGAAAGGCGGTTCTTGTCCGATGCAAATACCACAAGGTACTGCCTGGGAGCCATGGTGTAGGAAGGGAAACGCCATTTGAATGGCTGGGCAGGATCATCTGAGAGGCCAACACCCGTAAGATCGAACGGAATATCTGTAGCATTCCAGAGTTCAATCCAGTCGGGTGCATTGCCGTCCTCATCGTATAATGCAGTCCCGTTGGAACTCATCACCTCATTAATAACTACCTGGCTTTCTGCCGGAAGTGGCAGAATATAAAATCCTGCTGTGGCGAGAATAAAGAATACAAACTTGTTTATCAATTTGTTAGTATGCGAAATCATAGGTTGGTTCACAGTTCAATTGATATGCTAATATTGCACTTAACATTAAATTAACCAAAAGATATTACGATGTTATGCTGATTTTTGTTTGGGAAAACCTATTTTTTTTTCCTGATTAACAGCTGTCCACACCACCTGGCATGAAAAAATCTTCTGAAATACTGGCATACTTCTTTGCCTCATATTCCTGTTAGCCTTTTTTAGTATTGGGTGAGAATTTTATTAAGCACCATGATCCCTTTAACCGAAGTACCATGAATTAACAAATTCAACAGGGTTAATAAAAATTTTTGTCAAAACTTATAAGATTAGAGTAAAATTATTTTTAGAGGAATTGGGTTAAATGCAATGTTTGCATTAC
>CAZJQN010000132.1:0-8573 GCA_964548125.1 uncultured Bacteroidales bacterium
TTAACAAAAATTTTTATTAGCCCGGTTGAATTTGTTAATTCATGGTACTTCGGATGAACAGTTTGAAAATCCGGAATAACTACGAATCGCCCTGTTTTATTCTTCCAATTTCATAAGGTGCATCATTTTATGGAACACATCGGTGTTTTCATAAATTCCTGTAAATAGCGATGCACCGGGCCCGGAAGCATAAACCGGCACCATGATTCCGGTATGATCATGGGAGGAGAAGCGAATACTTACTGAATGATTTTTAAGATCTCCCGCAGGCAGACTCACTCCTCCAGTTTCATGGTCTGCCAGAATAATAACCGTCGTGTTTTTGCTGTTAGCGGCAAATTTCAACCCCTCTCCCACTGCTTTATCGAAATCCAGCACTTCTCTCACCAGCCATAAAGAATCATTTGAATGGCCTGCCCAATCAATCTGAGAACCCTCTACCATCAGGAAAAAACCTTTCTTGTTACGGGAAAGAATATTCAATGCAATCCGAACTGATTCAGCAAGAGCATCGCCTCTTCCGTTAAGAACGGAAGGCATATGGCCGGAAGCTCTGAACCAGGCCAGTTTCTGAGGAAGCACCGACGGAATCTGCCATGTGCTATCCGGAACTGTATATCCTCTGGATGTGAAATTCTCCAATAAATTTTGCCCGTCAGATCGTGTTTCGAAATATTTTCTTCCACCTCCAATAAGGATATCAACATCTGTCTTGACGATATCGGCTGCGATGGCCTCATTATTCTCTCTACCGGTCTGATGCGCAATAAACGCTGCCGGAGTAGCGTGGGTAACCGCACAGGTAACTACAAGACCAGTTGAAAGGCCCGCATCTTCGGCATATTCGAGAATAGTTTTAAGGGCATTTCCTGTAGAATCAGTGGCCAGATAGGAGTTTCTGGTCTTGTGTCCGGTTGAAAACGCAGTTGCTCCGGCAGCCGAATCGGTAATATAATTATCCTGTGACTGAGTTTTTATCAGACCAACATGTGTACAGCGTTCAATATTCAAAGCATCGGCCGCAGACCCGGTTGCCGCACACAACTGCGCCAGACCCATTCCGTCACCAATAAATAAAATGATATTCTGTTTTTCTTCCTCCCTGGAGGGTTTGTTGCATGAAAAAACAATCATCCCGGCAACAGCAAAAACCAAAATCCGACAGGCAATTTTCATAGCGCAATACTTTTTTTATGTTAATCTATATGAATTATTAAATAAAACGTTCATACTAGTTTCGGGGCCGCTTTACAAGAGATCTGACAATCCACCATAAAATTCTTACAAACCATACAATAGCATATAGAAAGCCCGTAACAGCCAACACCCACAACTGAGCGGTAAAAATTTCTTTCCATGAGGTTTGGAATCTGAGAATCCCCCATACATTAAATAGATTTGCTAGAACATAACAAATCAGTATAATCCACAGTTCATTTTTTTTCTGACGGGCTGTAATTACTGTATCTTTCATAGCAATGATAATCAGTATGTTTTATTAAAACTTTACGGCACTATTAAATTTTTGCTGATTTTTTAATGGAATCGATCTCCAGTTCAGAAGGCCAGGAGATGGTATTTCCGGTAAGAGTAGCCTCATCGCCCAGGAGGGTCGCCACTCCTGCCAGATAGCCCTGTTCTGCCAGGCCGGGGATAATTTTATTTTGCCTCACTGTTTCGGCAAAAGCAACGAGCTGCATATCAGAACCATCACTCCGAAGAATTTTATTAATGAAATAAGTTCCTTTATCTTCGGATGGATTTTCAGGCACCCAGCTTGGGCCTCCAACCGGAACGACCTCAAACAAATCTTTTTCGATCGAATTGATGAGCTGAACAATTCCCGGAGCGGGGGGCGGGTTTTCAAGAAAATACTTTCCGGCTTCCATCTCCACGGTTCCCAGAGGGCCCATGACCTGCACCTCGAGACCATACTTTTTATTACTGATCACAGAATCGTAAATAAACTGCACGCCACCGGGATAGGTATATATAACAGCAACATTATCAAACACTTCTCTTCCATCCTTCCAGTAGTTGATACTTCCTGTCCCGGTAACCGAAACGGGATGTGCATCCAGCACCCAGTTGGCTACCTGAAGGTGATGGCAAGCCAGTTCCGTCATAAGTCCGCAGGAGTACTCACGGTAAAGTCGCCAGTTTGTTTTTCGTTCAGTGGAAGGAGGAATTACCTCTCTCCTCCAGTCATTATTCCTGTGCCACCACGCTCTGATCTGGGTAACCGGCCCGATATGCCCGTCTCTGATCCACTGAACACCCTTTACAAAACGAATATCAAATACTCTCTGGTGTCCTATCTGAAGAATTTTGCCGGACTGATAATGCATTTTGAGCATGGAAGCACATTCATCCGTGGTCTTTGCCATACTTTTTTCGCAAAAAACATGCTTCCCGGCACTCATTGCATCAATTGCAATTGTGGCATGAAGATGCAACGGAACAGCAATAATTACCCCTTCAACATCTTTCCTGTCTAAAAGCTGACGATAATCTGAATACGGTGTTGCTTTTCCTCCAGTGAGAGCAACTGCCTGATCCAGATGGGGTTTAAAGTCATCACATACTGCAACAATTTCGCTATCAGGAACAGTCTGAAGCATTTGCATGAGATACTGTCCCCGGGAACCGGTACCGATAACACCCAGTTTGACAATCGGTTGCGAAGGAGATTTAGTAACAGAAGAACCATATAACTTCGCTATTGAAGGAAATGTTGATAACAATGCCGTTCCACCAGCCATAAGCGAAAACGTCTTTAAAAAATCTCTTCGTCCAGATTCTGGTAAATTCCTGCTCATTGATCTGAATTTTTAAAAAAATATTTAATAATCTTTCCTGTTTCATCCGGCATAAGTCGATGAATCAGAGACCAATCAAAAGCCTTTGTTATGGAATGATAGTCGTCAGGATTGGCAAGGAACAGAGCTGTGGATAATGCTTCTGCTTCCAGACCTGATTTGGCCACAACAGCAACCATACCAATGGTGTTCATGGCCTCCCCGGTCCGGGGATCGATAATATGAACCTTTTGATTCGGAGTAGATTCTGAAAACTTCGGAATATTACCGGAAACGGAGACAAAGTCATCTGACAGATCGATAACGCATTTTTCCTGAAAGCCAGGCATATGCAGGCGTATTTGCCAGGCATTTCCTGAAGGGTGTTGCCCCATACCCAGAATAGAACTTTCGCCGAAGCTTACAAACGCATCTGTAAGACCTTCTTCGAACAAAATGCTCCGGATACGGTCCAGGGCATATCCCTTTCCGAAGGCTCCTGTATCAATCTGAACATCGGGTGAAAGAATACGGATAGTGTTTTTTTCTTCGTTTAAAACGATAGAGGTCATTCCTGATGTCTTGCCAGGAGAACATGTAAGATCACTTTGATTGGTATGTTCCTTCAGTATCCGTTTTATTCGGAGCAATGATATGTCGAATAAGCCGTTGGAAAATTGACCGAACCGGATGCACTGACGCATCAGATACATAAGTTCACTTCCTATTTCTACTTCACAATGATACGCAAAGCGGTTCACTTTAGCAATGAGGCTGTTGCTGAGGTATGGGTTAAGGAGGTTTTCCAGCCGGTTAAGCTCACGCCGCAATTTAATAGCCACCTTCTCTCCCTGTTTCCAGTCAATACCCGGAATGACAAGATCGAGACGGGTTGCCATTGCCCCGATGGTGGTATGGAAGACTTTTGCCACGCGTTATTTTCCCAATAGAGAAGACAAAGATATTGTTTCGCAACAAAAACCATTAAACGCACGGTTTTTTTTATATTTTTTTACGAGTTTTGAGCAGTTAAAGTATTTTAGTCAAAACTCAATATCATATGGAAGAAAGAATCAAGGTAGGACTGGCTTCCTATGGCATGTCGGGTGAAGTATTTCATGCCCCGCTGCTGCATGTACATGAAGGATTTGAACTAAGGGCAGTTTGTGAAAGAAGCCGTAAGAAAGCAACAGAGAAATATCCGTACATTCGTTCCTATTCTGCGTATGATGAGCTTCTCAACGACAGAGAAATCGAACTGATCATAGTCAATACACCGGATTATTTGCATTTTGAAATGACCAAGGCTGCACTGGAAGCTGGTAAACATGTGGTAGTGGAGAAGCCATTCACAATATCTTCCGGAGAAGCTGAAAAATTAATCAGGATTTCAAAGGAAAAAGGAAAAATACTCAGTGTATTTCATAACCGGAGGTGGGATAACGGCTCCCTGACTGTACGACAGGTTCTGGCTGAAAAGCTTCTGGGCAGGCTGGTGCTTTTTGAATCCCACTTCGACCGGTTTAGAAATTATCTTCAGGACTCGTGGAAAGAAAAGGCGGGAGTTGGTACCGGAACAGTCTATAATCTGGGATCGCACCTGATCTATGAAGCGCTTGATTTTTTTGGAGAGCCAAAGACTGTATTTGCTGATATAAGAGCAGAAAGGACTGGAAGTTGTGTTGATGATACGTTTGATATTTTTCTAGGTTACTCCGAATTTAAGGTATTGCTTCGCAGCAGTTATCTGGTAAAGGAAGCCGGACCACGATATATTCTGCATGGTACAGAAGGTTCTTACCTGAAATGGGGGCAGGATCCGCAGGAAGAAGCCATGAAAGCAGGAAAGTGGCCCGGTATACCCGGTTGGGGTACTGAACCGCCTGAATTATGGGGAATTCTTAATACTACAATAAACAGAACGCATTTTCGGGGGAAAATTGAAACTTTGCCAGGCAACTATCTTGCTTATTACGATAACATTTTCAATGCCATAAGAAAGGGAGAAGAACTTATAATAACTCCGGAAAAAGCTGCTAAAGTGATCCGTATTATTGAGCTAGCTTATCAGAGCAACAAAGATCAAAAAGTTGTACCTTATTCATGAACAAAGTTTTGCGGTAAATGTTTACCTGAAAAACCAAATTATGAACCGGAGGAAATTCATTCGCAATTCAGCGCTGTCAGCAGGAATTATCTCCTTTCCTTCATTTACTTCTTCATCCATTCCATCTATGTTTTGGAAAAAAGCTACTGATGAAGTAGTATTAGGAAGTACAGGTCTGAAAGTCACCCGTATGGCCATAGGAACAGGCACCTCGGGATGGAACAGGCAATCTAACCAAACCCGCAAGCTAGGAATTCAAGGACTGGCGTCTCTTCTTCACTATGCTTATGAGCAAGGTATTCGATTCTGGGATTCTGCTGATCAGTACGGAACCCATCCCCACCTCAGGGAAGCTTTAAAATATGTGCCCCGGGAAAAGATTGTTATCCTAACCAAAACCCATGCTTCCACGCGTGCGGAAATGAAGGAAGATCTTGACAGATTTCGTTCTGAAATCGGCACAGATTTTATTGACATTGTGCTTCTCCATTGTATGCTGGATGAAAACTGGCCGGAAAAGAAAAAAGGAGCCATGGAATATCTTTCAGAAGCAAGGGAAAAAGGAATCATTAAGGCACACGGCGTCTCCTGTCATACATTGAAAGCTTTGAAGACAGCTGCTTCAAGTGACTGGGTTCAGATTGATTTGGCCAGGATCAATCCTACAGGCGACAATATGGATGCTGATGTTTCTACCGTAATCCCTATTCTCAAAAAAATGAAATCAGATGGTAAAGGAATCATAGGAATGAAAATTTTTGGCGGAGGTACCCTCACAAACCGGGTGGATGAATGCCTTCAGTTTATCCTGAATCAGAATTATGTTGATAGCTTTACCATTGGAATTGAGAGTAAGACACAATTGGAGGAAATTCTGAGAAAAATACCGGAACTCAGCTGATCCCAGGTAAATCTCACAGTTTCTCAGCAATTTTATTTATTTGTCCAGTTTTTCCCGGGAAAATTCTGAAAATATTTTGTCAGCTTCTTCCGGAGAAAGCCATTTTCCTGAACAAATGACAATCATGTGGTTAAAAACCAATTCTTCGCCCTGGTTCAGGGTAATCACCTGTTTTTCTTCCTCTGAATTGAATACCTGCTGTCCAATGTTATTGACAGCAAAGAGACCATAACCCCTTGCATGAAAATGCGCCGGATATCCGGGATTGGAGGGATGGTCAAACAGAGAAACAGATACCTTAATGCCCCGGTTTTCTCCGCATAAAGTGACCCAATTGTTGCGAGTGCCCCATACGGCATCTCCCTCTTTTCCTGAACTGCTGATGTAATTTCCCGTAACCCCAGAATTATCCGTAACCGGAACAGAAGTACTTTTTCCATGCGAATCAGTTAGCACAACCGGTTCAACAGAAGGCATTTCCAGAAAACGGGCTACTCTAATTGCCAGCATTCCTTCTTTATTGTCAGTAAATACAACCGTTTCATTCAGAGCGCGCAAACGCGTATTACGTTTAATGATGCGTACTGAATCGTTAGCGTCAAATAAATACCGTGTTGATTCGTGCAACAGATCTTTCCCTGTTTCAGTTCGCCAGATCGCAGTATATGCAAGAAATGAAGATTTTTCTGTATCTGAAGAAGCAATTGGTTTTTCCTGAATAATAATTCGACCATATTTTGGTTTTTCGTTATGTGGTATAGCATACGAATTATTCCAGAAATCAAACCCATTGACATCACCATAATTAAACCATATACCAACATGATGCGGATGATCGGTACGTTCGCCGGCCACCCTTTCAACAGGAAAACCCCTTGTTATTCTTTGCTCTGATGCATCAAACACTGGGTAAAGAAATGGTTTTTCGAGAGTATCGGAGTACCAGAAAGAAGAAAAGAGTTTTTTCTGGCAATAGATAAAAATCTTTTTCTGCACAGTATCATGAACAAATGTATAGTTTGAGTTTTCTCTCACTGTTCCAGAACTCCGGCAAGCATTAAGGATGATAAAACCCACTGCTACAAAAGGCAAAATAGCAAACCAAATTATATTTCTCATACATGCAAATAATTAATCATTTCGCACCAGATATATGCTGTAACATATGTTATAATTATGGCTGCAGGAAATGCAAAGAATACAGCAGAAAATAGAAGTAAATTAATCACATTGTAAAAACTTTTCCACCTGCAAGCACTTCCTGTCGTTCTTCATCGAAAGTAACTTTTTCTCCGGTACGTAAGGCAGCTGTAACCATAATATTTGCTATTGAATGATTATACGCAGCTAATACGTCTCCGTTACACTTCTTACGGTTTCGCAGGCATTCCATCCAGTTTCTCATATGAGCATTTGTCATCGGATCAGCGCCGGTATTGGCTCCTGTAACTACTTTTATCTGTGGCAGAGATTGTTCTGTCAGCAGATTGGCTTTCATACCCATAGCCCTGGCTTCACTTTCTGTCAGTCCGCCATCGGAAGTGATTTTATTCAGATCGAGGTTCAGCATTCCACCATTTGAAAAATACAGTTCCTTCGTGCCGCCGTAGGAATTGGTAAAACGGGAAGAGTATACCACCTGAAACCCACGGGAAAGGTCATCCAGTGGACCATAATCGAATACTGCAGTCATGGTATCGGCATTGGCTCTGCCATCCTTCCAGAGATAGACTCCGCCGTTTGCTGCCACCGAGCGGGGATGAGAAAGGCCGGAAAACCAGTGCACCGTATCAATCTGGTGCGACATCCACTGGCCGGGAATCCCTGATGAATAGGGCCAGAATAACCGGTACTCAAGATAATATCTTGGGTTCCATGGAACATAAGGACGGTTGATGAGAAATCGTTTCCAGTCGGTATCTTCTTCTTTTATGGAAGCCACCAGGTCGGGTCTTCTCCACCGTCCCGGCTGATTAACATTCCATGTCATTTCTACCATAACAATATCGCCAAACTTGCCGGATTTAATAAACTCAGCTGCAGCAATATAATTGTCAGCTGATCTTCTCTGTGAACCAATCTGAAAGACCTTGCCCGATTCCTGAACGGCTTTGAGGGCATTTCTATTATCTTCCATCGTTTCGGCAAATGGTTTTTCCACATATACATCTCTCCCTGCCTGAACCGCCTCGATGGTATGAACAGCATGCTGAAAGTCAGCAGTGCTGATGATTACAGCGTCCACATCTTTTCTTTCATATAGTTCCTCATTGTTGCGTGCAAGGGCCACTTTTACACCCTGTTTAGCGAAATAAGCCTGTGCTTCTTCCCGCCTGCGGCTCCATATATCTGAAACTGCTACAATCTCCATATTCAGGTCTTTAGCCGAAGCAAGAAAAGCCGGTATAAGAGAAGATCTTGCACGATCAGAGAATCCAACAATACCAACGCGGATACGATCATTTGCACCTGCAACACGCTGGTAAGCGCTGGCTGGTAAACTGATACCACCCAGAGCAACTCCGGCGGTTCCTGCAGCCATAACTTTTACGAACTTTCTTCTATCTGTTTTCATATTGAATTTGATTAGTAGTTTATTATATGACCCGAAATATTGATCTTTAAATTACAACTGCTTAATTTTAATGCTCCGGAAGGAAACCTCATTTCCATGATCCTGCAGTAAAATATACCCCTCAGGAGCTTCGCCGAAATTTTTCCAAATTTTGTACTTGCTTTCACTTACCAGTTTTCTGAATTCATCTGA
>CAZJQN010000133.1:0-8393 GCA_964548125.1 uncultured Bacteroidales bacterium
AAGCGTGATTTCAGTCAGGAAATTGGGAATAGGAAATTTCTGTGGATTTCCCATTTTCCCGTAGGGAATTAAAGGCAAATAGATTGGCAAATCGAATTAATCCTTTTCTCTGCCAGGGTAAGGATAATAAATGCTGTGGGTTAAATTTAAAAACCCTTTTATAAATAAATCAGACCATGTGAGAAGGTAATACTAAGTCCGTTATTCCCACAGAACCTGGGTAACGGAATAATCCTTCCCATACCTGACAAGATAAAGAGAAAGTTTGGAATATCCTGCGCAACTCGAACTCCGATAAAAACGAAAGTCACCCAGCAAACCCTTCAGGTAAGGATTAAAACATTCCCTAAGCGCTTTACCGTAACGGAATGCCTGCGGAATTATCATGCAGGCCATATCATATCCCATCATGGCAAAATGCATACCTCTGCTGTTTATTTTAACAGGATAGAAGCCAAATGTGTTACGGAAAAGTTTGAGAAAATCTTTTACGTCTGAATTTCTATAATCAATCAGATATGGGGTGAAATAATTCAACTGCAGTTGATGGAAATAGGCTGCATCGATACTGGTAAAGTTGTTCCAGGAAGGTGAACCAAGTACAACAAACGGATAGGTTCTGGCCAGAAGCATCAGATTACGGAGAGTCTCTCCTACATATTCTTCCCGGTCAGATAGCACCAGGACTACATTGGTATCATTTCTTGTAAGATAGGGTTCAATAGCTGCCATTGCAGTATCATTTTGTACAGCTTCAACAATTCTTTTCTCCGGCAGGAGATTTTTCAGCTTTATGAGGGTTTGCCGGGAAGCTGAATCAGCGGGATGAATAACAATCAGCAAGGATTCATCTTTCGTTCTGAACCAATTTGCAAGAGAGGCAAGTATTGCTTTTTGGGAAGTCTCAAATGAAATAAAACGGAATGATTGGGAGTCGGTTAAAACGTTAGGGAAAACCGGCGTTATGAGCGGTATTTCCATCCGGGTACAAAACGAATCCAGGGTATTGATCCGGCTATCTGCAACGGAGCTGATGACAACATCGGGTATTGCTGATTCGATCCGGGAAAGCATGGGGCCCGTTATGACAGGAGCGTCGCCCAGGTCAGTGGCGGTTATTTTCAGGGAATATCCTTTGTTTTGCATTTTCTGGGCACCTAGAAGAAATCCGAGGTAGTATTCGTACCATCCATTTTTCAGTAATGTTTCCGAGGTACTTCGAAACGCAAATGAAGGGTCAGAGAGTTTGGACAATAGGGTATCATTTATTTCTGCAATCCCTCTGTTTATGTTGAATGGAAGGAGAAGATTAAGCGAGAGTGGCCCCTTGTGGACAGGGAGATAAGAAGAGTCGCAGGTACAGGTATCGGGTAAGGGATGGTAATGTGATTCGCCGCTTACTGTCGTGGTGTCAGACAAAATTACTGGTATTGAAGGTGAAATGATACTTGAAGAAGGTATATGTTCTTTTCTTTGAAGTGGAATGATTATGGTATCACCGGCTTTCAGTCCCCTCCATACGGCACCTCCATTAGCCAGGATAATTTCTGATGGAGTGGTATTCCAACGGCGTGAAAGGGAGTATAATGTTTCACCCTGACCTACAATATAACGCGTTGAATCGAGCTGGCGTCCGGGAATGCCTTCTCCCTTTTCTGCCACTTTGAGAGCTGAACGCAGGATGCTCCTGGGAATTTTGAGTACCTGGTTTACCTGAATAGCGCTGTATTTCACTTCCGGATTATATTCAGCTATCTGATCAACGGTAATTCCGTAAAATTTAGCCAGCGAAAAGAGCGTTTCTCCTTTGTTTACTATGTGAAAAACATAAACAGATGTGTCTCCCGGAAGTGGTTTTTCCTGCACAGGGCCTCTTTCCGGTATTTTGAGCACCATTCCTTCTTTAAGTCCTCCTTCAAGTCCAGGATTCTCCTTACGGAGTTCTGTTTCGGATACATTATAAGCCCTGCAGATGGAATATATTGTTTCCCCTTTCTGAACCGAATGGAGGTAATAGACCTTTCCTGCCAGCAGAACCTTGTTGCGTGACCTCTGAATCTGCACAGATGGCTCTTGCGGAATTCCATCAGATAAAATAAATCCGGAAAAAATTAAACAGAAGAACAACCGAATCAGGGAAGACTTCATGGCCGCCAGCATCAGTGAGATTCGATAAAATCAAGAATGTTACGGTAAATACGTTTTTCTAAATCGCTTGTTTCAGTTCGTACGAATTTTTCTCCGGTGATGTTCTCATAAAGTTCAATATACCTGTCACTAACCTGCTGAACAAACTCATCGGGCATTTCCGGCACGCTCTGTCCTTCTTTACCCTGGAAATTGTTATCAATCAGCCATTGGCGGACAAACTCCTTGGAGAGTTGTTTCTGAGGTTCTCCCTTACGGAGCCGCTCTTCATATCCTTCAGCGTAGAAATACCGTGAGGAATCGGGGGTATTGATTTCATCGATCAGAATGATCTTATCGTCTACTTTACCAAACTCATATTTTGTATCAACCAGAATAAGGCCTTTCTGAGCGGCCATTTCTGATCCTCTCTGGAAGAGCTTGTAAGTATATTCTTCCATCAGACGATAATCCTTTTCGCTTACCAGACCCTGAGCAATAATTTCTTCCCTTGAAATATCGAGATCATGGCCTGTTTCTGCCTTGGTAGTGGGGGTGATAATGGGTTCGGGGAATTTTTCATTTTCGTGCATTCCTTCAGGAAGGGGTACTCCGCATAAGGTTCTTTTACCTGCCTTGTATTCCCGCCATGCGTGACCGGTAAGGTACCCGCGGATTACCATTTCCACCTTCACCGGTTGAGCCAGAAGGCCGACCATAACCATCGGATCGGGTGTTGCCAGCTTCCAGTTTGGAACAATATCGATTGTTGCATCCAGAAATTTAGAGGCGATCTGGTTCAGTACCTGTCCTTTGTAAGGAATTCCACGAGGCAATACTACATCGAATGCTGATATGCGATCTGTGACTACCATTACAAGATACCTGTTGTCAATGGTGTATACGTCACGCACCTTGCCAACATATTTATCTGTTTGGCGTGGAAGTTGAAAATCTGTTTTGATGAGGGCTTTTGCCATATTCTGAGTGTTAATTGTTGTCTTTCTTTTTGCTGTATGCTTCGACTATATATTTTACCAACCGGTGCCGGATGATATCGCGTACATCAAATTCAACGACGGAAATGCCGGGAATATTTTGCAGGAGATTAAGAGCGACGATGAGTCCGCTGGCCGTTTTTTCAGGAAGGTCAATCTGAGTAATATCTCCGGTAACAATGAATTTGGCGTTCTTTCCCATACGGGTGAGGAACATTTTCAGCTGATTGACTGTGGTATTCTGTGCTTCATCAAGAATGACAAAGGCATTGCTCAGGGTACGTCCGCGCATGTAGGCAAGTGGAGCAATCTGAATGATCCCTTCTTCAAGGAGTCCGGCCAGTTTTCGTGCCGGAATCATGTCGTTGAGCGCATCATATAGCGGCTGCAGGTAGGGATCGAGTTTTTCTTTAACATCACCGGGCAAAAATCCAAGCTTTTCGCCGGCTTCAACCGCTGGCCGCGTAAGCACAATTCGCTGCACTTCCCGGTTTTTCCATGCTCTTACTGCCAGGGCAATGGCGGTATATGTTTTACCTGTACCTGCCGGGCCTATGGCAAATAACAGATCATTGTTCTGGTATTCCTCCACCAGCCGTATCTGATTGACGGTACGCGCCTTAATAATTCGACCTTCATTACCGTAAACCAGTACGTCATCTGTTTCTGCATCGCTTTTAAGAAGACCACGCCCGTTCTCAAGAACAAGTTCTTCCAGTTCTTCAATTGTGAGGCTATTGTACTTCTGATAATAATCGATAATGGATTGTATTTTTTCTTCAAAACGTGATATCTCTGCATCATCCCCCATCACTTTTAGCTCTTCACCACGTCCAATCATCCTAAGTTTCGGGAAGGCTTTTTTAAGAAATTCAAAATGGATATTGTTGATTCCGTAAAGAACTATCGGATCAATGCCTTCAAGATATACAACCTTCTCCATCATGAATATCGGAGGGATTTATTACTTTTGACTTTTGCAAAGTAACATCATTTTTTCCATTTTTCAAGAAGGCGGTTTTTCCGAAAGTGCCTGTTTATGCCGGTGGTTACCATCATAAGTGACTGGTCGCAGGGTGATTATTACCTGGCTTCGCTCAAGGGGGCTTTGTTATCAGCGCTGGATGGAATTCAGGTGGTTGATATAATGCACAATATTTCTACTTTTCATCTGGGAGAGGCGGCTTTTGTCTTGGGAAACTCCTACCGACATTTTCCTTCCGGGTCAGTGCACCTCATTTGTGTTGATACCTTTTCTCAAAAAAACAGAAGGTTCCTTGCAGTTAAAGGGGACGGACATTTTTTTCTTGCAGCCGACAATGGCATTATAGGTCTTCTTTTTCCTCAGGGAGGTGTGGATGTGTACGAGATCACTGTCTCCACCACCGCAACAACCTTTCCTGAACTGGACGTTTTTGTGCCGGCAGCGGTCCATATTGCCAGAGGGTACGATCTGGAAGAAATTGCAATACCTGCGGAAAGCTGGAAATCTATGGTGCCAATTCTTCCAGTATATGATGAAGGAACGATAACCGGAAGTGTAGTGTATATTGATTCTTATCGTAATGCGATAACGAATATTGACAGGCAGTTATTTGAAAAAGTTGGGAAGGGGCGACCATTCGAAGTCGTGGTTCAAAGTAACCGATACAAGCTCACACGCATTGCGAATTCATATGGGGAGATAACCAGTGGTGAACTCATGGCTCTTTTTAATGCCTCAGGTTTTCTCGAAATTGCCATTGCAAGGGGAAATGCAGCCGATCTTCTGGGGCTGGATGCGCAGTCAATTGTTCGTGTAACTTTTTACAACCGGGATAAAAAGACATAATTCCGGGGCTAATAAAAATCAGTTCTTTGAAAGCCCCGGATCGGGAAATTTTTCATCCTGATTTATTTGGAATTGGATATATTTGCCCTCATTTTTCATCAATCGCAGTCATGGCTACACAGGAAAAAACTGAACTCTTCGGACAACTGCTCGATATCATGGATGAGCTAAGGGAAAAATGCCCATGGGACCGAATTCAAACATTTGAAACCCTTCGGCCTCTCACAATTGAAGAAACATACGAATTGTCGGATGCCATCCTCTCGGCTGATATGCTGAATATCAAAAAGGAACTGGGTGATTTGCTCCTTCACATTGTTTTTTATGCCAGGCTGGGTGAAGAAAAGGGAGATTTTTCCATTGCCTCTGTTATTGCTTCGTTGAATGAAAAATTGAAGTTCCGGCATCCGCATGTTTTTGGTGAGGTGAATGTGGCTGACGATGGCGAAGTCAAGAAGAACTGGGAGCATTTAAAAATTAAAGAAGGAAACCGTTCTGTGCTGGGAGGTGTGCCAGCTTCTCTCCCTTCCATGATAAAGGCTGGTCGTATTCAGGAGAAAGTTAGAGCAGTGGGGTTTGATTGGGAAGATCGCGAGCAGGTATGGGAAAAAGTGGATGAAGAACTCAAAGAACTGAAAAAAGAAGTGAAGGAGGGCAATAAAGATAAAATAGAAGAAGAATTCGGCGATTTATTCTTTTCGGTGGTTAATGCGGCTCGTTTATACGGAATAGATCCCGATACCGCCCTGGAGCGAACCAACTTAAAATTCATCAAGCGGTTTCAGCATATTGAAAAAAAAGCCCGTGAAACAGGTCGATCATTGAAGGAAATGACACTGGCTGAAATGGATGCCCTCTGGGAAGAGGCTAAAAAAGAACTATCCTGAGCGGATTTGCCGGATTCAGGATTTTTCTTCTTCCCCCTTGTCTTCTGTTGCTTTCTTTTCTTCTTTTTCTTCAGGCATATCGACTTTTTCCTCTTCGTCAAGAACTGCCAGGAGGTTGTTCTTCTGTAAGAGGTTGTACCATGAAACTATTTTCTTAATATCTGACTGATGCACTCTTTCTTTATCGTATTCGGGGAGTATTGATTCAAAATATACCTGTAAAACTTTTGGGTCTTTGGTTTCAGGACCCGGGTTGCTGTTTTCCTTTTCTCTGATGCGCTTTAGAATATCCAGAAGGGGTATGTCGCCTGTCTGGGTAAAGACTGATATATCGCCCAATGAACTGACCTTCATCGTGGCAAAAGCGTTCATTCGTTTTTTGTCTTCAATGCCTTCGACAATAATTCCGTTTCTGCCCTGGGCAACATATTTGAACAGACCGGGATAACCTGCAATTGTGTAAATATCTTTTAGTGTCATATGAATTTCAATTTGCTGACAAAACTAAGGTTTTTAGGTGAAATCACCTTCAGGTTAAGATATGTTTTTTAATTTTCAGTAGATTAAAATTCTTTAACAAAATAACTCAATTCTTCGCTTTCCGCTATCCCTTATATAAGTGAGTCGGCTGCAGTTCTATACCATACCATGTATATCACTATTTATATGCTCCCGGATGATGAGTTTCAGAAGGAAACAAATCCATAATACTCAATATACATGCGTATTGTACCCATAATGTTACTTTCTCTGTGTTTCATCGGGGTTAATCCGGATGTTCTCCCTCTTTGCCTACCCACTACGCATTAGTTTGCCTAAGCTCCTGATGCGAAACCAGGGTAAATAAACATATGATCTGGTGGCACCGGGGTTCACAGGTTTTGATGAGAAAGGGTTTCAAGTTCTTCCCATACTTTTAGTACCTGAGGGAGAAGAGGTTGTATTCCGTCGTTGTTAATAACATAATCTGCATTGGGGATCAGATCTTCCTCCGGGCTTTGATGCTCCATACGGGCAAGGATTTCTTCACGTGAAAATCCGTCTCTTTTCATGACCCGCATGATGCGTACTTCACGGGGAGCTGCAACCAGGATATTTTTATGAAACATTTTCCAGGCTCCGGTTTCAAATAATATTGCCGCTTCCATAAAAAGAACCGGAACATCCTGGTGTTCTCCGACCCATTCCTTGAATTTCTCAAATACAAAAGGATGGATAATATTGTTAGCCAGAAGAAGCTTTTCCTTATCATTAAAAATGAGCGATGCAAAGTATTTTCTGTTTAGTTGTTCCTGCAAATAGATTTCTGATCCGAATGCATCACTGAGTTTCTTTTTAAGTTCCGGATGGGAATCGGTCAAAAAGCGTGATACTGCATCAGCATGGAAGACTGCTCCTCCTAACCGTTTAAGAATAGCACAAACCACGGATTTTCCGCTTCCCATTCCGCCGGTTATTCCTATCAGTATACTCATTATTCAAGAATGAATTCGATTTCAGAGGGAGTAATAAGAATGTTATCGGTATAATGAGGCTTCTGGAAGATTCGTACCGGCAGTAAATTGACTGTGTCCGACCTGTGCTCCGTATAATCAACACCAACAGTAAAGGATTGCGGAGAAAGTTCTTTGTAATGATTAATGCATATCCTGAAATTCAGAGTAACCTGAGCAGGAAATGTCTTCATTCTGAGGGGGGGAGGGAGGTTGACCACTTTTATGGGGACATTCAGGGAGGTTTCTGTAAACTTATCCACTTCCATGAGTATTTGAACCTGCTCAGGTTGGCATTTCAAAAATGTTCCAACAGAAAGTTCAATCTTTCCCGAAAAACTTTTTTTAAGTCCTGATAGAGTAATAGGTTTGGTAGTTATATACTGCATTGTGTCAATAAAACGGCTTGCTCCTGAAATTATTACCGAATCGGGTATACAGGTTACAGGCTGGCAGATCATATGTTGCCTGGCAAAAGTTGCCCTGACTGCTGGTTTGACAGCTATTTTACGAAAAATTATAGGAGCAATGATAAGATACAGTGTATCGGGCCATATTCCGGAAATTTGTACAGCATTACCAGATAATTCCTGGATAGGTCTTTTAAGATTGTTTGTGCTGAATTTATAGGTATCCGCCCCATCTGTGCTAATTTTTGCACCATCAAGATTTACGCGCAGTCTGCCTGATGAACCGTACAATGGCCATAACAAGTCATATCCTCTTCCTCTAATCAAGGCATTTACACTGTAAGGGGTGTCATTAACCAGCACGTAATTGGCTGGAAATCCTGTAAAACGCAGAGAATATTTTACAGAAACGGTATATTCTTTGTTAAGTGCGTCCAGTAACCAAAAAAGAAATGAAAGGAAGAAGAAAAAAAGGAATATAAATACGTTTCCCCTGGATCTTTTTAAAGGAGTTTTAATTTGAGCATTATATAATTCTCTGTCTTTCAAGTGTACCTTTTATTCAAACACAGGCAGAATAATTCAAAAGTAACAACTTTTTGACAGCCATAAAACTATATCTCACAGCATTCCGTTCAGGAAGTTTG
>CAZJQN010000134.1:0-8264 GCA_964548125.1 uncultured Bacteroidales bacterium
AGTAACCAAAAAAAGTCTCCACGATTGAAGGCTGAGGCCTCCTCGTCAGGTACCCAAACTATCGTCCATAATGAACCCGGCCTCAGCCCACACCAATCGTGGACGTCCTCCCCACAGGCTTGTTCAGAGCCAGAGCATGAGCAAGAGCTAAATTGCGTTTTAAAAATGGAACTTCCTCTAAAAATAATTTTGTTCTGATCATGTAGGTTTTAACCCACAATACGCATCATGCTATGCGTATTGTGCCTGTCAGGACGATTTCTCTTTGTTCCATCGGGGTTAGCCCGTTTGAATTTGTTAATTCAGGGTACTTCGGTTTAAGATATCAGGCAGAAAGATTGGTGAAAGATTAACTATCGTCGTCATTTATCCCTGGCAGGATCCTGCTGACGGAGAATCTCAAGATATTTAGAGTAGTAACGGTTATATATTTCCTGCTTCACCGTTTCAGCTTTTGCCTGCCGGTTCTTATAATCCTGTTTTGATTCGTCCTTTCCTCTGGGGGCAAATTCAGGCATGGATGACAATTCTTTATCGACTTCTGTACCAAAATAAAAATCGACAAACAGATTTTTACTTACTTCAAATACCCGCAATTTTCCATCTCCTGATCCGACAGCAAACAGGGAAGCATCCGGATTAAAAGCCACTGCATTTACTCCTTTTTCAAAGCCGGTAAAGGTATAAATCTTGTTTGCCGTAGCTGTTTCCCAGAGAATGACAGTATTGTCATAGCTTCCGGTCAGCATCCACCGGGCATCAGGAGAAAGCGAAACCGACATCACCGCCTGATCATGACCAATGAACGTACGGATGCTTTTTTCTTTTCCTGCCTGCCACAGACGTACCGAATTGTCGCGGGAGGCTGTGACGAACAAACCGGTTGCCGGATGGACAGCAATAGAATAGATATTCCCTCCATGGCCTGTAAGAGTCTGCACAATCCTTCCGGTGGGGACATCCCATATTCTTACGGTTTCGTCGAGTGATCCGCTCACCAGACGGTCATCATCCAGCCAGGCTACAGCCAGTACGCTTTTTTCGTGTCCGTCAAGCGTTCTTACATGGGCGCCGGTTATTACATCATAAACATGTACTTTCTTTTCAAAGGTGCCGGCGGCAAGATATTTTCCTACCGGGGCAAGGCTGAGGCTCCATATGTCAACCACCGTGGTGCCAAGTGTTTTATCTTTCGTTCCGTCTATATTCCAAGCAACAATGCTTCGGTCGCCACCGGAATAGATTTTCTGCCCGTCGGGAGAAAAAACCAGAGCCATTACACTCCTCACGTGGGCCCCGCTCAGCGCAGCCTGTGGTTCCCAGCTGTCTTTTCTCCAGATAACAGCTGTTTTGTCTTCCGAGCCGCTTACCAGCAGTGACCCGTCCGGACTCCATGCCAGTGATGTCACGGCGCCTGTATGTTTTGACAATACGGCAACCGGTTTGACTTCCTGTGAGAATGCTTCAAAAAGTATTCCCAGAAGAATACCTGAGATAATGATACGAACCATGTATGCCTTATTTAATTATGGATGCACTTTCCCTCCGCAGTAAAAATAGCGAAAATCTTCGTTACCCTGAGGAAGCAAAAAAACAGAGCATTACTGGCAAAGTTTTTATCAGTTTTGTAGTCGGCTCAGACGGAAATGTCAGGAATGTAAAAATAGTCTGTAGCGTTCATCCGATCCTGGATGAGGAATGTATGCGTGTTGTATCTTCATCTCCCCGATGGACTCCCGGAAAACAAAGAGGGAAAAATGTTGCGGTTCAGTTCACTTTCCCTGTAATGTTTCAATAGAACTGATTTACTCATTCTGGTTTGTTTTTCAAATTTTGTTCAGCTATTTTGAGGGCTAAGAAAGATTACAAACCGGGGAGAATCAGAGTCCTTTACTTCCCAGTAACCGGCATTGCCCCAGAATTCTCTCCACCTCATATTCTTTCAATTTTCTAATTTTTCCCAATGCAGTGATGCGTACCGGACTAACTCCGCAAAACTGAAGGGTGGCTTTTTTGAGCGCTTTACTACCGGGAGCCCCTAATATAAAATTATAATACCAAACAGGATCATCCATGGTTATAAAAATGCGGGCCGATTTACCGGAAAGAAGCTTCTTACGACTGCCTCCGTTGGCAAATTTAAAAGCAAACCCGGGAACAAATATTCGGTCGATAAATCCCTTGAACATAGAAGGATATGTGCCCCACCAGTTAGGATAAATAAATACCATATGGTTTGATTGCCGGATCAGATCCTGCACCATCAGAATGTCAGACTCAGGTTCAGGTAAACGCCGGTAACCTTCCGGAAGATTATAATTGAAATTAAGATCACGAATCTGAACAATCTGCACCTCATGTCCGGCCTGAACAGCCCCTTTGGCATAAGCATTCTGTATAGCACTGCCAATGCTGTCTTCGTATGGATGTCCGTTTATAATGACAATCTTTTTCATTTTTTGCGCTTCAATACTTTTAATGCCTCTCGTTCACTCAATGTCGGCAACTGGTTGCTTTTAACAAACTGAAGCACCCAGTCAGGATTGGTTTTGGAATACTCACGCAGTGCCCACCCTATCGCCTTCCGGATAAAAAAGTCCTTTTCACCGGAAAGCAGAACCACATTCCTTGCTAAAAGCTCCCTGTCTGTATCCTGCCTGTATTTCAACTGAAACAGGAGACAGGTACGTTTTAGCCACATATTTTCACCTTCCATCCAGCGCTGGTTGCAGGAAGGTATAAGCTCGGGATATTGTTTCAACAAGGCTCCTGCAAGACGGGTTGCAATCAGGTCAACCGTATCCCACCAGGCCTTAGTAACAATGCAATATTCAAAAAGTTCAAGATGATCCGGAGTGAATTTCTTCCGGAATTTTTCCATGATATCCATCGCGGCATACTGGCATTCCCGTTCAGGTAGTTCCCATAGCAGACGAACTACCTGAGGCATTTCAGGCAAAGAGGGTAGACCGTTGTTTCTGAAGTAATCCTTTTCCAGTTGCTGACGACTATCTTTTTTCAGCCCGAAAAACGGAAACTGATTCTTCATATATTTTGCCATAAAAAAAGCATCTTCCGGTGAAGCCTTCGCACGAAAGCATTCATAAAGACGTGTAACATATTCCGCGGTATTCATGAAACTGTAATACTTTGTATCCGAACGCTATTAGTATTTCCTTCAAATTTAGGCAAATGTTTTCCAATGGAAGAGCTTCCCTGAAAAAACAGCAATTAACAGCCTGTTAATAATATCCTGCCTTTCAAAACCGTTTTATTGTAACTTCGGCACATTAATGAAACTGATTATGCGATTCAGATTCAAAGTACTATTGACCTTACTGACAGCAGGATTCCCGTATTTTTTCTCTTTTGCACAGGAGCCTGTTCAGGCCGTTTCGGTTGAAAAGGAGTATCACCGTGGCCTGGAACTGTATGAAAAACAGAAGTACGGGGCAGCTCGCCAGTGCTTTGAAAACCTGCTGGCAGACGAAAAGCTGAATCATACCCTGCTGGAAGCTGACGCAAGGTACTTTGTGGCCATGTGCGCCATTCAGCTTTATCACAAAGACGCAGAATACCTGGTAAACAATTTTGTGGCATACCATCCGGAAAGTCCCCGTATTAACGGTTTACGGTTTGAAATGGGACGATATTTTTACGGTCTGAAGCGCTATCGCGATGCAGCGCAATGGTTATCTGAGGTGGATAAGAAACGACTAACCCGTGATGATCTATCGGAATACTATTTTAAGCTTGGTTATGCCTACTTTATGACCAACGATCTGGATAAGGCGCGCTTTGCTTTCAGTGAAATAAAAGACGTTGACACAAAATACACCCCTCCTGCCGTTTATTACTACTCGCACATAGCCTACACCCAGCAGAATTACGAAACAGCGCTGGAAGGTTTCCGGAGGCTTGAAAACGACGAAACATTTGCCCCGGTTGTGCCTTATTACATTATTCAGATTCTGTACCTGCAAAAAAAGTACGACGAACTGATTAATTACGCCCCCGATAAAATGAAAACCATCAGCGAAAAAAGGCTTCCTGAAACAGCCCGCCTGGTAGGAGATGCCTTTTTCCGCAAGAACATGTTTTCGGAGGCCATACCCTATCTTGAAATCTATAAGGAAAAGACCCAGTACATGAGTAATGAAGACAGGTACGTACTGGGGTTTGCCTATTACAAGTCCGGCCGGTTTGAAGATGCAGCGAAAATGCTCGAGCAGATAACTACCGGTGAGTCAGAATTAAAGCAAAATGCCATGTATGTACTGGGTGACTGTTATGTGCGAACCCAGAGGAAGGACGAAGCAAGAATGGCTTTTTCGGCAGCTGCCCGAATGAATTTTGATGAGAAAATTGCGGAAGATGCCCTGTTTAATTATGCGAAGCTAACCTACGAACTTTCCTATTCACCCTTTAATGAAGCCATCAGAGCATTTAATGACTACCTGACAAAATACCCGGGCTCGGATCGTGCCGACGAGGCTTACAACTACCTGCTTCAGGTTTACATGAGCACCCGCAATTACAAAGACGCTCTTGCTTCGATTCAGAAAATACGGATCAAGGATGACCGGGTTAAAAAAGCATGGCAGAGAGTTGCCTTTTTCAGGGCACTGGAACTATTCAACAACCTTGATTACCAGGGTGCCATCAGTTTGCTGGATGTTTCCCTGCAGTATGGAAATTACGACAGAAATCTTAAAGCCCTTGCTTTTTACTGGAAGGGGGAAGCCTGGTACCGGCTGGGAGACTATACCGAAGCTATTGACCAGTACCAGAACTTTTTTGCACAGCCTGCAGCTCCTGTTACGGATGTTTATTCCACCGCTCTGTATAACACAGGATATGCTTGTTTCAATCTGAAACGCTATACCGATGCTGCTCTCTGGTTTTCAAAATTCCTCGACCGTGAGGGAAGAAAATCCACCGACCTCGTGGCCGATGCTTACAACAGAATGGGGGACTGCTATTTTATTCAGCCCGACTACCAGAAAGCCATCGAAATGTATAACAAGGCTATCGCGCTTAATAAATACGATGCTGACTATGCCCTGTTTCAGAAAGGATTTTCCCTTGGTTTGCTGGAGAAAACGCGCGACAAAATTACGGTTCTCAATCAGCTGCTCACTTCCTACCCTCGTTCCCGCTATATACCTGATGCACTTTTTGAACTGGGCAACAGCTACCTGAAACTTCAGGAGGCACAAAAGGCTCTGGACTTCTATCAGCGCATTCTGGCCAATTACCCCTCGAGCAGTTATTACAGCAAAGCCATGGTACAGGCAGGACTGGTTTACAGAAATCTGGACCGCGACAACGAAGCGCTGGAAATGTATAAAAAAGTTGTTGCCGAATTTCCCGGCACTTCTGAGGCCAGAAGTGCCCTCAACGGCATCCAGAACATTTATGTTGAACAGGGAAAAGCCGATGACTACGTAAACTATCTGAAGACAATCGGAACAATGGGAGAACTCAGTGCCGCTACACAGGATTCCCTGATGTACCGCTCGGCTGAAAACATATATCTTACCGGCGACTGCAGTCGTTCTCAGGTTTCCTTTCAACGGTACCTTGATCGTTTTCCGGAAGGCATCTTTGCCCTCAACGCACACTATTATTTGTCAGATTGTGCCCTGCGCTCGGGTTCTGAACAGGATGCCCTCCCCCATTTGCTTTACATTGTAGGGAAACCGCGCAATATGTTTACCGAGGAAGCACTTCTGTCAGCAGCCCGCATCGAATACAAGATGCAGAACTATATGGACGCTGTGGCACATTACAAAACCCTCGAGAGCCTGGCTGAGGTTCGCAATAACCAGATGGAAGCACGCATCGGCCTTATGCGCTGCTACGATAAACTGAATGAATTCAGGGACGCTTATGATGCAGCTGACCGAGTTCTGTCAACGGAAAAGATCCCGCCCGATGTAATCCGTGAAGCCCGCTTCATTCTTGCCAAGTCGGCTGCCGCACTTGACCGCACTGATGTAGCCCTGGAAAATTACCGTAAAGTGGCCACCGAGGTCAAAAGCATTCAGGGTGCAGAAGCCAAATTCAGGGTGGCTGAAATATACTGGCAGAGAAAACAATACGACAAGGCGGAAAAAGAAATTTTCGATTACATCGACATGAATACCCCGCACCAATACTGGATGGCAAGGGCCTTTATCCTTCTGGCCGATATTTATACCCTCCGGAAGGATTATTTCCAGGCCCAGCAGACCTTGCAGAGCCTGATCGACTATTACGAAAACCCGAATGACGGAATCATTGACTTGGCCCGGCAAAGGAAAGCTGCTATCGATCAGGCAACCCAGAAAGGAACGGCGAGAGAACAGGATACCCTTGAAATTAAAATGCCCAACAGGAAATGAAATGCATTCATCCTATGATATCACTCAGGTATAAAAATCACATCGGCAGGTTTTATGCCAGCCTTTTCTGTGCATGGTGCATCTCTTTTTCCCTCCCTGCCCAGGAAAAAATTGACAAGGAAGTTTATGTAGTAAAGCCTTACGAGCCTACCCTGTCGGATGCATACAAAATCAGCCGGATGCCGGAAATAAATGATACCGTGCAGGAAAAACCTGTTTTTGATTATTCCATTACCGGCCGTAAGATTTCGCCTGATGTGCAGGTAGTGCCGATTCCTGCTGCCCGTATGGTTCCTGATCCGATTCCCAGATTATATAAATCGTACCTCAAACTTGGGCTGGGCAGCTATACCACTCCCCTCTTTGAAATGAATGTCAACAGCCTGCGTTCAAAGAAATATAACCTGGGACTCGAGGCGCGCCATCTTTCGTCGCATGGCAATATTGCACTGGAAGATAAATCAAAGACATACGGCGGATTCTCCCGTTCAACGGCAGCGCTATACGGGAAAACATGGTTCAGCAATATGGTTCTCAGCGGCGACCTCGGGGTAGCTTCCAATACTTTTTACCGCTATGGAAATGCCCTCGATTCAGTTCTTAAAAAAGAAGACATGCGGCAGGGCTATTTTTCCCTTGTACCATCGTTCCGTCTGAAAACCCTTCAGGAAGATTCGGCCCGCATGAATATTGACATCAGCGGTAATTATTCCTTTTTCAGGGAATCAGGAGGCGGATTTGAAAATGCTTTCCGGCTCGGCGGCAGTTTTAACAAACTGTACAGGAAAAACTGGCTTGGAGCTGATGTGGACGTTCATTACCGCAGGCCTTCGGAAGGAATTGACACGGCTTATGCCACCGTACTGTCTTTCTCTCCCTATTTCAACCGCCATTCCTCTGAATGGTCCTTTGTAGCAGGGTTCGGAACCGCAGTGGATATTTACGGAGGGAAAGCTTCCTTTCATATTTACCCGCGGGCCCAGCTGGAATTTCAGGTTTTGCCGGGCATTCTCACAGCTTATTTCGGTGCATCAGGACAAACCATTCTCAATGAATATCGTTTTGTAGCAGAAGAAAATCCTTATATCAATCCGATGCTCTATGTTAAAACCACCAATGAGAAGATTCGTGGTTATGGTGGAATACGTGGCAGTGCAGGTGATTTCTCGTTCCGGGCGGGCGCTTCCTATTCTCTCTTCGACCGGCTTCCTTTTTTTGCAAACGATACAATAACTCCTCTGCTGAATGAATTCACCGTTTTGTATGATAACGCCGAACTTACCACCATATCAGCCGAAGCAGGTTACCAGGTAAATTCAAAGCTGAATATTATGCTTCGGGGAAATTATTATCATTATTCCATGGATCTGCTGGAACATCCATATCAACGGCCTCCTTTCGACGTTTCCCTGACGGGGGTGTATAATCTGCGCGATAAAATTGTCGGCCGGGCTGAACTGTATATATGGGGAAAAAGATATGCCCGCAGTAATGCTTCCGTCTATGAAACAAGAGAATTGCCTGCCTTTGCCGATCTGAACCTGCATCTTGAATACAGATTCACCAAAGTACTGTCCTTTTTCTTTTCCGGCAATAATCTTACAGCCAGCAGGTATCAGCTGTGGAACTATTATCCGGTACAACGTTTCCGGATAATGTTCGGATTTACCTATGCACTGTAAAGCATGGGAAAAAGAGGGTGGCACGCGAAGCTACCCTCTTTTTTAATCCTTATTACCCAAATATGAAAGATTTTGACAAGTCGGGCTTACACCTTGATAAGTCAAAAGAAACAAGTTGCTAATAATCTATTGTTTTTCTATTGACTAAGCCCGGTTAATTACTTACCGATATACTTGCTGAGCAAGAGCAAAGGGC
>CAZJQN010000135.1:0-8059 GCA_964548125.1 uncultured Bacteroidales bacterium
AAAAGGAGGAACGGGCGAAGCAGTTGTTGAGATTTATGACCAGGACCGGCTTATTGGAACAAACTATCTGAACAAGAAATACTTCGACACATTTCTCTTTTCCTGTACTAAAACCGGCATGTATGATGTTATTGTACGGTTCAAAGATAACAAGACAGGAAATTCGGTGATATCGATCTATATGATACCTTAGAATTTCGGCAGTGTTCTGAAATTTATAAAAAAATTGCCCCAGAACTCCTGACAGATTCAATACAGAGCCCGGGCAAAGATACCGAGGGGAAGGAGGCGGCCAAACCTGTCGGGCACCCCAATTTCTCCCGAAACAACAGAAGCATCAATAAATACCTGTTTCAGCAGATTTTCCGCTATCAAGGCACTGTGTCCGAGCGAATACATGTTCAGGATGAGAAAGGATTGACGGGTTCTATCAAGAAGATTACCGCATAAGTGAACAAGCTCGTTCAGATGGTCATTCAGCACCCATTTTTCGCCTGCCGGTCCTCTGCCATATGCAGGTGGGTCAAGCAGTATTCCCTGGTAACGGTTACCCCTCTTTACCTCTCTTTTAACAAATTTCAGAGCATCTTCGGGTACCCATCGGATATCACTCAATTGGCTTACCTCCATGTTCTGCCGGGCCCAGGTGAGCACGTTCCTGACCGAATCGACATGGATAACATCTGCACCTGCAGCCCTTGCTGCAAGTGATGAAGCACCGGTGTAGGCAAACAGATTCAGCAGACGAAAGGTACCTTTACGATATTGTGGAATGCAATCAAAAAGAAAGTTCCAGTTAAACGACTGTTCTGGAAAGATTCCTATATGCCCGAAAGCCGTCAAACCGAGACGCATACGAAAAGAAAAACCCATGTATGAATATTGTACATACCACTGATCGGGCATTTCTTTTTTCTTTTTCCACTCACCCCTCTCTCCTTCCCAGGAACCCTGGCTTTGTTCTTTTATCCGGCGAAAAACAGCGTGCGCCATTCTATCCCATTCGTTCTCCGGGAGCTTTTTATTCCAGAGTGCCTGAGGCTCAGGCCGACATAATATATACTCACCAAAACGTTCCAGTTTTTCGTGGTCACCGCTGTCAATCAGCTCATAGTCGGGAAATGCCGGAGGAATGATGATTTCCATTCGTATTTCTTATTCTTTGTGCAAAGTAACAATACATTCATCACAATGAAAAACCAGGCGGAAACGGTTACTCTTTTCTGTAAGGAACCAGTCGCCTTTTCCTGCTGTTTTATCCTGAAACCAGGGACACTTTCCCTGTTCAAACTTAGGGCAAAATTTCATCGTCATTAGTGGAGCGCCCGGTAGGGGATTCAGCTCAAAACCTGTCTGGATTTCACTCACTCCATGCCGCCGGTAAAAAGCCTCAGCTTTCCTGTTCAATACATTGGCCCGAAAATCAACGGAAGATTCAGGATAAGGAATTTCATTTTTCAACATGGGCTTTTCTGCTCGCTGATAATTCCGTAACCGTTCTTTTAGAAGGGATTCCAGGCATTGTCTTCGCATCTGGTTCAGCACTGAAGTTTGAATAAACCATGGTCTAGAAAAGCTCACAATGATATTCTCGACATCAAATATGGTATTACCTGTCTTTGCGATCTGTTCCCGTATCGACTTTTCTGATACTGACGGATTCGATGCCGGAATATGTCCGGACTCAATAAAAGCCGATGCCTGGTTACCATCACTATCCTTTACCAGAAGTGAGTACCCTTTTTCAGTTTCTTCCAATACAAAAATTACGGGAATTTTTCGTGTTTCTTTTGCTGAAAGTATCTGCTGCTCAAACTGTAAATCATTGTTCCGGTAAATTTCCGTTCCCGGAGGAGGAGGTGTATCCTTCCATAAAAAAATTTTGTTGCCTTCTGCCTTGTTAACACGGAAACCTCTGAGAACATTCTGTTCGTCAAAAAAGCATAATCCATCGCCATTGCTGACTGATTCTTCTGTATCGAGAACGAAATACCCATCTCCTGTTCTGCTGACTTTTCCGAGATAATAACCGGTAGACTTTGGTGTCAAAATAGCTGACAGCCCTTTTCTTCTGCCGCTGATAAAATATTTGGTAAATCCCCGGTTGAAAGATCGCGCCGGATCGGGTGCAATCGAAACAAAAACAGAACCTGAAGAAGATTTTCTAAGATCCTTTCTTTCTTCAATTATACGATCCAGCATTTTTCTGTACCAGTAAGTAATATTTTTCACATATGCTTTGTCCTTCAGACGGCCCTCTATTTTGAAAGAAGTAATCCCGGCATCAATCAGCTGTGTAAGGTAATCAGTCAGGTTAAGATCTTTGAGTGATAAAACATGCCGGTTAGAAACCAACTCTTTGCCGTTTTCATCAAAGAGAGAATAGGGTAACCGACATAGCTGGGCACATTCGCCACGGTTGGCGCTTCTTCCTTTCACTGCCTGACTAAGATAGCATTGTCCGCTGTAACTTACGCAGAGAGCGCCATGAATAAAAAATTCCAGTTCCAGGCTTGTCTGACTTCGGATATTTCTTATTTCAGTGAGGGTTAATTCGCGAGCGAGAATAACCCTCTGAAAACCAATCTTCTCAAGAAACCTGATTTTCTCCGGATTTCTGTTGTCGGTTTGCGTACTCGCAATCAATGGTACCGGGGGCAAGTCACATTCAAGAAGCCCCATATCCTGAATGATGATACCGTCAATTCCCGCATTCCATGCATCATGGATTATAGAAAGTGCCTCCTCGAGCTCATGGTCATACAAAAGGGTATTCAGGGCAAGGTACACTTTCGCACGGAAGAGGTGGGCGTGCCGAATAAGCTTTTCTATATCCTGCATTTCATTACCTGCCCCTTTACGAGCACCGAACTTTTGGGCAGCAATGTACACCGCGTCTGCGCCGCAATTGACAGCGGCTATGCCGGTTTCAGCATCACGTGCAGGCGAAAGAAGTTCAATTACTCTCACGCGGTAGATATAAAGTATATTTCATCAACACCATCCCTCTTTTCCAAGGGTTTTCTCAACCGCTATATTATTTGCCACTACGGCATTAGATTCAGGATGCCTGCTTCAATCTCACATTGTTGCGGAACTTTTCAACGGGCACATCCATCTGAAGCCAGCGGCCAAGAACATGAAAAATACTGTCGCGCATGACTGGTTCAAAGCTCATAATGCGGGTTCGATGTGAGCCACCGGGACACACAAATTTATATGCCCCCGAATGGCATCTGAGTTGAACCCCTGTGGCTCCCCAGGTATCATATTGTCCGTAAATAAAAAGCATCTGCCGTCCGTTCTCCTGAAGCCAGTCATTAATGTCCCGCATGGCCTCCGGATGGTACGTAACTTTAACCCCTTTGGGCAGCATGAAATGAAAGGTAATATCGGCTGTATCTTTCAGAAACTCACGGAAAGGGGCAACTCGATAATGGTACATGCCAAGCTCGGTCATTGCCTGATAATAAAATGGCTGGAAACGTTTTATGTCCTCGTCGGAGAACATACTGATGGCATCGGAGCGCAGGAGATGGGCAAACAATAATGAATCGGAAGCAGTACTGTCTGGAATTTCACTACATTTAATTGTTCCCCACTGCCAGAATGCAAAAGGATACTCCAATGCAGCCAATTCGATCGCCCGTTCTTTTCCTATGGAAAATGACCAGTTTCTTTCGGCTGCAATTTTTGTTAGCATGTTAACCATTTGTGTCTTGCGGGAAAGAATAGCCCGCTGAAAATTTCTTATGTCTGCACGGCACCGGCACGAACCCATGGTATCAAGAAAAAGGTCCAGGCGTGGATCTTCTCTTGAAAAATTAAGCGGAGCTACGTAAGGAACACTAACATCGACGTCATCGGGGAAAAAACGACGATGAAACAGGGTAGTCTGTCCACCCTTGCTGATACCCGTACTGATCCATTTTCCTCGATAGACCTTTTTCATGGTCTGAATGATTGTATGGTGATCATTGGCTGCCTGCCATATGTTCAGAAATTCCCATGGAATTTTTTCCGGAGCGCTTTTGCCGAAAAAACGATGCTCGATGGTAATCTGATTTGCGTCGAGCATCATACTCAGTTCATATGGCCGGTCAGACCATATCTGGTAACCTTCCAGTACCACCACCACAGGTCTGTCAAATCCGGCATGCCGCACAATAAAACGCTGGTTAAACTTTTTCCCGTCAGGTCGATTATGATCGACAGGCTGGGGAATGAGAACTTCAAATCCGACATGGCTGTATTCATCCGGCAGAAGTTTTTCCACTTTTGCACCGGGTATTGACTTCAGAAAATTTTCAAGGGTTGAAGGTTCATCAGAACCGTGCCGACCCATACCAAGGAATACCAATGCCAGGCCAGTTGACATCAACAGAAGGAAAACTTTTTTTCTCATAGCAGGAAAGAAGTAGTATGACGGTAAATATAGAGAAGTGTTGAATAAAATACAATTCAAACTCCTTCGTGTTCAGTTCTCCTGATGA
Organism: uncultured Bacteroidales bacterium; assembly: GCA_964548125.1. Classification (GTDB taxonomy): domain Bacteria; phylum Bacteroidota; class Bacteroidia; order Bacteroidales; family JAAYUG01; genus JAAYUG01. The sequence continues at coordinate 4,494 of CAZJQN010000135.1, forward strand.
TCTCGTTTTGCAGGTCTTCGCCAAGGTCATTAAAATAATCGCTGTACCCGGCTACACGAACAATCAGGTCACGATATTTTTCAGGATGTTTCTGGGCATCACGAAGGGTTTCGGCCGATACTACATTATACTGGATATGGTGGCCGTCGAGTCGGAAATAGCTTCTCACCAGCGAACCGAGTTTCTGGATTGCGGTATCGTCCTTAAAGAATGATGGGGAGAATTTTTGATTCAGCAGAGTTCCTCCGGTTTTAACATGATCGATTTTGGCTGCCGATTTAAGAACTGCTGTTGGACCATGGGTATCGGCCCCCTGCACAGGCGATATGCCTTCTGAAAGCGGCACACCGGCTTTTCTTCCATCGGGTAAAGCTCCAATGACACTTCCAAAATAAACATGGCTTGTAGTAGGAAGCATATTGATGCGGAATGTTGCACCTCTGGCCGTAGGCCGTCCGTCAATGGCATCAAAGAACATATTAAAAACCGTCCGGGCCTGCTCATCAGCATAATCGTCATCATTTCCGTATTTGGGCGTTTCGTATATAAGACGACGATGCAACTCTTCGTACCCTTGAAAATCAACCTTTAGTGCCTCCAGCATCGTTTCCATTGGCACATCCTTCTGGTCAAAGACGTGGTATTTCAGTGAAGTCAGGCTGTCGGTTATGCTTCCAAGTCCCACTCCCTGAATATAACTTGTATTATAACGCGGGCCACCGTCGATATAATCCTTACCTTTCGCTATGCAGTCATCGATAAACAAGGACAGGAAGGGTGTAGGGATATTACGTGCAAAAAGCCTTTCTATGATATTATTCCCTGCAATTTTTATATTGACAAAGTGGTTGAGCTGTTTCCTGTATGCCTCAATCAATTCATTAAACGAACTGAACTCGGTGGGATAACCTGTTTCAATACCTATTTTCTTTTTTGTACGAGGATCAAAACCGTTATTTAAGGTAATTTCGAGAATTTTGGGGAGATTGAAATATCCTGTAAGAATATATGCTTCTTTCCCGAAGGCGCCTGCTTCAACACAACCGCTGGCTCCGCCGTTCCGGGCATCTTCGAGTGATTTTCCCTGCCGGAGAAGTTCCTGCACAATGGCATCGGTATTAAAAATGGAAGGCTGTCCAAATCCGGTTTTTACGATTTTCAGAGCCCGGTGGAGAAAAGCATCCGGGTTTTTCTTGCTTACCTGAACCATGGAACTGGGCTGCAACAGACGCATTTCCTCGATAACGTCGAGAATCAGGAATGTGAGTTCATTCACTGCATCTGATCCATCAGCCTTCACTCCTCCCAGATTTATCAGGGCAAAATCGGTATAGGTATTGCTTTCGAGTGCTGTTACACCAATTTTAGGAGGAGCAGGATGGTTATTGAACTTCACCCAGAAAGCCTGTAAAAGCTCTCTAGCACGCTCTTCGGTAAGCGTCCCGTCTTCCAGTCCCTTACGGTAAAAAGGCCACAGGTGCTGGTCGAGCCGGCCGGGGTTAAACGAATCCCATGGGTTAACCTCTGTTATCACACCCACATGAACAAACCAGTAGTACTGCAATGCTTCGTGGAATGTTTGGGGAGCATTGGCCGGCACCCTCCGGCATATTTCTGCCATTTCCGACAGTTCTTTTTTCCGTTCAGGAATGGTTTCCACAGCCGCTCTTTCCTGCAGCAGCTCAGCATACCGATTGGCATAGGAAATCAGTGCTCTGGCCGCAATTTCCATGGCTGTAAGTTCTTCCCGCTTTTCAAAAGCCTCAGGGTCATTTATGTAATCGAGCAATTGCAGATTCTGCCTGATTTCTGTTATGAGATCTGTCAGTCCTTTATGATAAATCTTATCACCCAGAACAGTATGCCCGGGAGAACGCTGTTCCTGAAATTCAGTAAATATCCCCGCTTCATAGGCATCGTGCCACTCGCGGGGCAGAAGAGCCATCATTTTTTCACGGTTGCTTTTTCCCTTCCAGAAGGGAATAACCACATCGCGATATGCCGAAAGCATTTCTTCGTCGACCTTAAATGATACTTTAGGACGAGAATCAAGAATTCTCAGATCTTCCAATGAATGCAGGGCTACTTCGGGATACGTTGGAGTTGCCTTGGGTGCCGGTCCCCTTTCCCCCACTATCAGTTCTCCTTCCCCCAGCCACAGTGCTTTGTGCTTCATGATGTGTTCAAAGCAGAGAGCACGTAAAACCGGAGCTGATAAGCCCGCGGCCTTTTCGCTTTTATAAAATTCGGTTACCAGCAATGCTCTTTCAGGATTGAGTCTGTTAACAGCATTCAGACTTTCTTCACGAAGCCTTTGAATACGTGAGTTCATTATCGTTCAGTTTTATAGATTCTTCAATTCATGTATTATTTCTTTGTTGCGATTATCCCCCGATGACCACTTTAACACCTGTTTCTCCAAGTTCTTCAGCCATTGGATACAAATCAGATTCCGCAAGATCTTTCAGCGACTCCAGATGGTTTGTTTTCCCGGCCTTCCTGTATTTATTCCTGGCGATAGAGTGATATGGCAGCAGGTGGAGAGCTGTTACCCTGCCGGCAGTTTGAACAAGCAACTGCTTAAGTTTTTCCTTTTCTTCGTCAGAATCATTGATTCCCGGAATTACAGGATGCCGGAGCCAAACAGGTTTACCGGCGGCAAGAAGCAGGTGAAGGTTTTCCAGAATCGTCTGGTTTGAGACTCCGGTATATTTCCTGTGCAATGAGTCATCAAACAGTTTTATGTCATAGAGAATCAGATCACTCCATGCGGCAACATCCATAAGGATTTCGTGCGGAGCGTACCCGCTGGTATCAATGGCTGTATGGATGCCATGTTTGCGGCAAAGCGCAAGAGTTTCCAGAAGGAAGGCAGATTGCATCAGAGGTTCTCCTCCGCTGAAAGTAACACCTCCTCCTGATTCATCATAAAAAACCCTGTCTTTAAGAACCTCCTTCATAAGATCGGCAGCAGTCCATTCCTGACCGATCACCATCTGCTTTTCATGTACTCTACCCTCAAGTTTTTCAATACGTGTCCATTTTTCAGGCTGCGGATGCTGTCCTTCGGGATTATGGCACCACCAGCATGAAAGCGGACAGCCCTTCATAAAGACAGTTGTACGGATACCCGGACCGTCATGTACTGTAAACCGCCGTATTTCAAATATGACACCTTTCATACAATTTTTGCTGTAAATTGGGGAGAATGCAGGCTCCAATCCGGATGGACAGAAAAGAAAAAAAGGTAAATTTCTTCCGGCGCCGGATTAGCCAGCAGAAGTAATCAGAAATTGGCTAAATAATCCAGCATTCGTACAATCCCTTGCCGAAACGATGATAGAGATTCAGATGGTAATTATGCCGTACCATATAACAAATTGCATCACAAAGATACTTTTTTTAAACAAAAATTCCTACCCGCAAAACTTCTTATTACAGGCTCTATAAAATTAACAGGAAAAGATTTGTTTACCGAAAATACTTTTATCCCAAATCCGTCAATGGCAACAATCAATTGACGAATCGACTAACAAAATGAAAGATTTTGATAAGTCGGGGTTACC
>CAZJQN010000136.1:0-8006 GCA_964548125.1 uncultured Bacteroidales bacterium
AAGAAATTTCTCTTCTGAACGATAACCCTATGCGCGCCGGGCAAGGCAAAACAGGAAATCCAGGCGGAGGTGAATGCCTGAATGCATAGAAATGTGTCAGAGGGGCCGGAGTCTTAGTCGGGATTTGTCCTCTACCACCATACAAGATTTAGTGAAGGTTTTGTTTTAAACCGAGAATAGTTAATAGAAACACAATAAATATTTAAATTGCTTGTTTCTATTGACTAATCTCGGATAAATATATCAACCTCAGCGCATTCCCTCCACATTGATCCGGTACAAAAGATAATCGCCTTCACCAAAAATTTTCTTCAGCCAGGGGAAATCAAGCACTTTGTCGGTCACCAGATAATGCACCTTATAATCGCGTGCAATCTCCCGGAGAGAAGTTATGTCTTTTTCCATCATTTTCATAGCAAGGTATCGTTGGTACCATTCATAGGTATTCTTACCACCGTACGGAATAAACTTACAGGAAAAAAATACATCGCGCCGGGTTTTTCTTGAAAAGGAAAATTCAGTTTTCTGCGGAAAATAGCTCATCAGTTCTTCCGGATAATAGAAAAGAAATACTTCTCCGGGTTGGGTATGATCAATAACGTATTTTTCGAGCGCTTCCATCTTTGATGATTCCTTCCGCAAGGCTTTATAACCATTCACAGCAGCGGCGTACACCACAACTGCCAGCACCATCCAGCCGGCAATCCGCTGAAGTCTGACAATGTTTTCAGAAACGACTATAACTTCTTCCCGCAGAAAGACAACACCAAGAATCAAAGTAAACAGCAAGGCAAGAGCCGCCTGCCTGAATGGGAAAAAACGCATAAAAAATCCATCCCGGTCAAAATAACTCACCGGTATAAAAAGCACAATAAGTGCCATGATAATCAGGTTTATCCTGTTCAGCTGACGATACAGATTATCTTCCCTTTCCTTAAAGATGGTCAGGCCAACCAGTCCTGCCGCAACCATCAGCAGAATGCCCTGAAGATAGTCTTTACCAAACCATTCCATGCTTTTAAAAAGTGACAGATGAACAGCATTACCGAAATGGGTAATAATCCAGTTGTACTTCACTCCGTCCTGTTCAGATGGGACGTTTTTAAACGACAGCAGGAGAATAATAACAACCGGCAGAACAGGAATAGCGTACCAAAGGCTTCTGCGGAACAGATCCTTTAAAGAAACCTTTTCGATCATCCAGTGAATGAATACTACCAGAAAAAACCATCCCGCCACCAGGAAATGAAACCAGGTAGCAGCAGCAAGAGCAATCATTGCATGAATATTCTTTCCTTTCAGAAGGAAATACAACGAAAAAAACAACATTACATACGCCAGGCTTTTGGGCTCGAATCCACCGAAAATCCACTCGTAAGCAAAGAACGACTGGAAGGGAAAAAATCCGATCTGCAGTAACACCATTACGTCTATATTATCCAGTCTGAATAGCCTGAATATCAGTGACAGAGGCCAGGCCATCAGAAACGAGACCAGGATACCTGCCAGTAAGGAAAGTTGCTCAAAGCTTAAAAACTTCAAAGCAAAACCTGTGATGTAGTAATAGAGAATTTTGGTTTCGGGCGGATCGGTAAAGGAGAAAGAATCTCTGATCCATTGCGGATCGAGAAACTGTTTTGCAAGGGCAAAATAGTGCTCTTCGTTAGGATGCAGATGGGGACTTACAAAATTGATGCACAAAAGAATAAACAAAAATAAGACCGGCGGAATACGGTTCAGCAGATCAATCAGCAAAGCAACCCTGCTTCCGGCCCTGGACAAATCCATAGAAGTTCTATTCATGGTTTCCCCTCCTGTAGCGGTTGATAATTTCCCCTTCAGAATGCATAAGGTTTTCCATAACTTTCCGGTAAAGCGTATCATCCGCTTTCACTCCAAAAGCTTTCTTTCCGTAGAATGATCCGCACAGGTTGGCTGCATAGAGCGGTTCGGAGAACAAAGCCATATACCGGCGCATCAGGTTGCCTCTGCCGAGAGCAATATCTTTGAGCAATGCAGGACTGAAAAGACCGATGTTTTCAATCAGAGGAAGGGGAAACATTCTATGCAGGGCTGTAAGGTACATGGTACCTATAACAGCAACCGGAACGTCCTTTCCCAATGGTTTCAGCTTGTTCTTCAATGAAAACATCCTGTACCGAAAATCATTCGATCCGCGGAACCGCTCCACCCAGTGTTCCCTGTTTTCCACCAACTGTTCGGCACTGTAGATATAAAAATCAAGAAAGGGATTTTCCCTGCGATACACCATGGCCGCATTGCAGACCCTCACCCAAACCGCAGGCACCAGGGGGATGGCATATGTGATCCACACTTCCTTGGTAAGCAGAAATGGCTCACTGGTATCAATCCGGAAGCGCTCCGTACTGTATACAAAAAGATCGGCATCCATCCACACAGCCGCATCAAATCCTTCCGAAAGAAGCTGACGGGCAGCGTATAAGCGGCCCAGATCCGACATGGGAAGTATCTTATGAGATACTTTCTCCCGAAACCATCCCGGTACAAGGTCGAACAGGGCATCGTCAAAAAAACGGTAGGCATACCCATTTGACAAAGCCCAATTTTTTACACTCTCCATGCACCTGGTAATAAATTCCGGTACATTCTGTGTGCGGTACGATTGATAAACTACAATTTTTTCCAAATCCAACAATGAATTGATCTGGTGAATTTATTGAAATAAAGGAATAAACACAAATTCCGTTGCACTTGTTTCTGCTTTCACCTGTCCATACCTTTTCGGCTATGGAAACGTTTTTCCCCTCTTAATTTCGGAATCCTCAAAGCCCTTTTACCGGAAGGCTACCACAAGGTGCTGGATATGAATTTTGAGCAACAAACAAAAATCGTTGACCAAAGTTCAGGTTTTTGTTACAATTTTGAGGAAGAATGCAGGACAGTCCATTCAACTTTCTGAATTTTTGATTGTTACTAAGGAAAATTTTCATGCGAAACACTATAATTTTCACCTTCTCTGTTCTGCTGTTTCTCCTGCAGGGAATCCATACACAAGCCCAGCAGAAGCGTATTTACCTCGCTCCCGATGACCATACCGATTACCTGTGGTCGGCCACTGAAGAGGGATATCGTCAGGCATTTCTGAATATGCTGGATTATTATATTAACCTGGCCGAAACTACATCTTCTGAATCGCCCGAATTTCAGAGCCGATGGAATTGCGACGGTTCTTTGTGGCTGCGGGTTTACCGGCAAAACAGGTCTGCTTCTGAGTTCAATCGCCTCATTGAAAAAATTCGTTCCGGACATATCACTGCTCCATTAAATCCCCTGGTTTTGCTCTTTGGTTGTCAGAATGCCGAAATGGTGATCCGAGGGATGATGTATGCAGGTTCTTTGCAGAGGGAGTTCAACCTTGACTTTCCTATGGCGGTTTCAATGGAAAATCAGGGACTGCCTTACGGGATTGCTTCCCTCTGGGCCGGTGCCGGTGCCCGGTACAGCTGGAAAGGTGTCTGCGGCTGTGCCACCAGCTATCCTGGTTTTGACAACCGGCCGCGCGAAATTTATTACATGACCGGACCTGACAACAGCAAAATCCTCATGAAATGGTATTCCATGGATGGCGCCAACACCAGTCTGGGAGGCTATGCCGAAGCCCGAGATCCCCTCGATGCCCTGAACAAGGCAACCGCAAAATGCAATACTACGGCTTATCCGTTTGCCGTTGCAGGCGCTTTCGGAAAAGGATGGGATGATGTTCAAACCCTCACCAATGAATTTGTTACCGTAGCCAAAAACAACAGCACGTCAAGCCGTAAGGTGTTTGTCTCCAATATGATCGACTTTTTCCAGGATTTCGAAAATTCCTACAGCAATTCTACCCCTTCTCTTGCCTGTTCCTATGGTAATGACTGGGATCTGAATATTGCTTCCCTGCAGGAGGTATCCGCCCGTATGAAGCGTTCCGTTGAAAAACTCCGCACGGCTGAAGCACTGGCTTCGATAGCCATGCTCTATGACCCCTCTTTCGGCACTGACCTGAAACAAATGAGGGAAGAAGCCTGGCTCTCTGCCGGTCTCTACTGGGAACATAACTGGGAAGATCCCCGTGTGGTGACCATGAATGAACGTGCCAACTGGGAACGTACTGTCCAGAACCGTTTTACCTCATATGTAGATACCCTCTTTAACCGTTCAGTTTTCAGGTTTTCATCGCTACTACCCTCTGTTCAGGGTCAGCAGATTGTATGGGTATTTAATCCCCTCTCCTGGGAACGCACCGAACCGGCTGAAATTGTCTATACCGGAAGTCTTCCGGCTAAAGTAACAGAGCTGGAAAGCGGCATTGAAGTACCATCAGAATCTTTTTCCCGCGACGGAAAAACATGGATCCGCTTCCTGGCAACCCGTGTTCCTTCCGTGGGCTATAAACTTTTCCGTATTCAGCAGGGCGCACCTGCTGTTTTTCCCGGCAACCCCACCCTCAATGTCCAAACTCTCGAAAACGAATACGTGCGGGTAACCGTTACCCGCCAGGGTGTGATTAAAAGCCTCTATGACAAAACTCTCCAGCGCGAAATGATAGCGGCTGTCAACAGCAAATACGCCAATGACCTGGGTTCCGGTGCCGGCGAATCGGGTACCATTTCCGCTTCCTTCCAGGGAAATGTAAGCGCTTCGATTACCGTTACTTCCTCCTCACCCCTGCCGCATACCACCACTATTACCATTTACCGTGGCAGTCCCCGTGTGGATGTAATGAACCAGATCACCCAGAATTTCAGTAACATCAGAACCTGGGCCTTTTCGTTCAACCTTTCTTCGCCTGAAATTAATCACGAGGAAGTAGGCGCCATCATGAAGGCCCGGCTGGTCAGTCAGGGCGGACAGTATTCCGACAGCCATGCCCTGTACAACTGGTTTACGCTCAATCATTTTGCATCGATCAGTCAAAGTTCCGGCCCCGGGGTTATCCTTTCAAATGCCGATGCTTTCTTCTTCAAAGCAGGAAACAGTTCCGGCACTACCCTCGATGTGAGCACCCCGCAAATCACTGTACTGGCCGGCGGCCAGGTAAACGGAACCCAATACGGAATTCCTTCCCAGGGCGGGGAAAGTTTGTTTACCTACCGTTTCTCTTTGATTCCCTTTGCACAGTATTCCGCTCTGACCTCCATGAAACAATCCCTCAATCATCAAAATCCCTTTGCTACTGGTTACGTTACCGGCAATGGTACCCTCTCTTCTGCCAGACAGTCTTTCCTTACCGTCAGTGATACCAATGTGGTGCTCTGGGCGTTAAAACCTGCTGATGACGGCCCGGAAAAAGGCCTTATCGTCCGGCTCTGGAACCTGGACGGCACCTCGCACACGCCAGCCTTCAGCTTTTTTCAGCCTGTCATATCGGCTTTTTCTGCCACCCACATTGAAACTGATATACAGACCCTCCCCTCTTCAGGTAACTCGTTCAGCAACACCTTCAATCAATGGCAAATGAAGACCTTCAGGGTAATTCTCCAGACTCCGTCTACCCCCGAGAACCACCCTCCGGTAATCAATGACCAGGTTTTTTCATTGGCCGAAAATACGCCTTCGGGTACTTTAATCAGCAAAATAACAGCTTCCGACCAGGATGCCGGTCAGACCCTTAGCTGGAGCATCCTTTCAGGGAATACTTCCGGGGCTTTTACTCTTCAGCAGGACGGAAACCTGCGGGTGAGCAATGCTTCCATGATGGATTTTGAAACCTGGCCGGTATTTGTGCTTCGGGTGCTGGTGCGGGACAACGGGACCCCTTCTCTAACCGATACCGCCACAGTTACGGTAAACCTGCTCAATGTGAACGAACCTCCTGTGGCAACGAACCGGACCTATACCCTGGCCGAGAATCCTGCCGCTAATGCCCTTGTTGGAACCATTACCGCTACTGACCCTGATGCAGGCCAGACACTGAACTTTTCCATCATTTCAGGTAATACCGGCAATGCTTTTTCCCTCAGCCCGACTTCAGGCCAGCTCAGGGTAAGCAATCCCCAGGCGATTAATTATGAATCGGTTCAACAATTCAGAATTCAGGTACAGGTTTCTGATAACGGTTCTCCGCTCCTTTCTACCACAGTTCAGATAACCGTTAATATCACCAATATCAACGAAGCTCCTTTGGTTCAACCCCTCACATATTGGTTTCCGGCCGGTATCCCCGATGGGTACTATGTTGGTAACATCGCGGTAACTGACCCTGACGGAACAACCGGTTTTACCTTTCAAATTCTCAGTGGCAATAGCCAGGGGTATTTTTCTCTTGATGCAACTACGGGTATACTTTCCGTTGTGAACAGCCTGGCCCTTCAACAGTCTGGTGATACTATCTTTCCCATGAATATCAGAGTAACCGACAACGGCACTCCTCCCCTGTCAGGTGAAGCGACAATTACTCTGCGTCTGAATACCTCCGTTATTTATAATCCGCCCGTTATCAGCTACCAGGAATTTTCCGTTCCGGAAAACAGCACGAATGGTACGTTCATCGGCAAACTAACCGCTACGGATAATGTTTCAGGGCGCACGCTGGTTTTCCACATAGAACAAGGTAATCTTATGAATGCGGTGGGTCTTGATACCCTTAACGGGTCCCTCTCCTTAGCCAATTCTTCGGTGTTCAATTATGAAAAAAGGAACGAATTGCTTCTGCTTGTACGGGTATGCCCTGAGGCCGCCTGCTTTGTTAACAGCGATACAGCATGGGTACGCATCCGTATAACCGATGTCAATGATCCTCCCGTGATTCACGACACACTTCTTATTATACCCGAAAACCTGCCCCTGAATTCAGCAGCAGGCATGATTCCATGGTATGACGAAGATACCGGACAAAGTCATGGTTTTGCTTTTGTGTCAGGTAACCTGTCCACCGGATTCGGCATACATTCCACGGGTTCGGTATACGTATCGCATCCGGAGAAACTGAATTTTGAGCGCCAGAATATTTTTTCCGGTACGGTGCAGATTACCGACAATGGTTCTCCTCCCCTCTCTTCAACAGCCAGCTTAACTATATTGCTGACGGATGTAAATGATCCCCCGGTTATTCTTCCGTGGCCGGTTCAACTGACCTGGGAAGGCAACGATTTTGCTCCATTCTGGCTTGAACCGTATGTGACGGATGAGGACAATTCATTCGAAGAACTTACCCTGAAAGTGTCGGGAGGCACGCACATTTCCGCATCGCTTGCCGGTGAGATGATCCAGTTACAAGCCGTCAGTTCGCAATGGCTGGGTACCGACAGTGTTCTTGTTACTATAACCGATCCCGGAAACCTTTCGGCCTCGGCCTGGCTTAAGGGGAAGGTGGTTGTGACCGGTTGGGTCGACGCTGACGAAGAAGTCCCTCAGATTTCAGTCTATCCTAATCCTTCCCGCGGGAATGTTAGCCTCCATGTTACGGGTATCAGAGGAGAGCAGACCCTGCGGATCAGGCTGATGAATCAGACGGGGAAGATTGTGTTGGAGAAGGTATTGTACAATGCCGGTGGCGCAGGCTCTTATCCTCTGGACCTAACGGGGCTGGCGCCGGGACTTTACCTCTCAGAGATTCTTATCGGAGGGCAGCTGGTGCGGATCAAGATTGTTATTATCTGATGGCTGTTTTCGTCGTTCGCAATTATCTTTACGCTATACGCTACCATGGAACTCTGGAACATTGTTCCTATTGTCCTTAATCCCCTAACGGGGAACTGATTGTTAATTATTCTTCCATTCTATTGTCCTTCATCCCCTGACGGGCTATTGGATGGGTTTGAAATGCTGTTCTATTGGCTTTCATCCCCTGACGGGGAAAAGAATTGAATTAATTGTCTTTTCTGCTATTGTCCTTTATCCCCTCCGGGGAAGTACTTATTCCCCTAACGGGGAATTGATAGGTTCGAAATTCTGTTCTATTGGCTTTCATCCCCTGACGGGAAAACACTCAATTAATGAATTTATTGATTTCCTTGTTAATGAATTAAATTTATACAACATGT
>CAZJQN010000137.1:0-7868 GCA_964548125.1 uncultured Bacteroidales bacterium
CGGGGAAACGGAAAATCAGCAAAAATTTCCTATTTCCTGCCTGAAATCACGCTTTTAAAAAAAGAACCTCATTGAATGGGAAATCGGAAATGGAAAATAAAATCACAAATGTGAATTCACACATTACATACTCAATAACCCGACATCACTGTTAACTTGACAATCATGACAAATCAGATAGCATGACTACCTTACTTTATTCCCGTCAGTGGAAATTGATGATACCTGTTCTTCTAGCTTTGTTTTAACTCTGGTGATTGATGTTATAGTTAAAGAATGTTAACTCCCTATTTCTACTGTTCTGATTATGTTACTTTTGCAGTATTATGAACACACGGTGGATCTGGTCAATTGTGATTTTAACAGCCATAGCCCTCCTGGGGTTGATTGGTATGCAATCATATTGGATTCGGCAGGCTGTAAGGATTCGTCAGGAGGAATTTGGTGAACTGGTCCACAATTCACTGGTTAAAATTTCCTTCCAACTTGAAAATAAAGAAATCAGAAAGCATATTATGAGGGAACTCGGTTTCCCCTCCGATTCATCTGATTTTCTGTCTCAGGCAACAACCGGGGCTGAAGAAAAGAATGTTCAGCGAAAACCACAGAGAAACCGGATGCCGGTTACATATTATGATTACTATGCTGAACAATTTAGTGCGGAAGTAAACATTACCCATGGGGACGGAGAAACAGCTCTTTCTGGAGGTACTGATCCGGGTGAAAAAATCTCAGGTGCCAGGATACAGTCCCGTTCAAGTCGTAGCCTGGTACGAAGAAAATCGGTAATGGTTCAGAATATTGTGAATGAAATGATGCGTAACGAGCAGGATATACGGAGGAGAATCAATGTTCCTTTACTTGCTGCTGCTTTAAGAGAAGAATTCACCGCACATGGGATACCTCTGGCATTCTGTTTTGCAGTGCGGAACGACAGGAACCAACTGATACTGGCCTCGGAGAATTACGACAGTACCCTGAGATCAGAACGATACATGGTGCGTCTTTTCCCGAATGATGTTGTCGGGAAACCTTACTTTCTTGAAGTTTTTTTTCCAGAACAACCGGCATACCTGCGCCATGCTACCGGATTGGTAAGTATTTCGGCCATGGCGGTGTCTCTGCTTATCGTCTTTTTGTTCGGTCTTACCTTGTATGTTATTTTTCGGCAGAAAAAACTCTCAGAGATCAAAACAGATTTTATCAACAACATGACCCATGAATTAAAAACACCTATTTCCACTATCTCGCTTGCCTCCCAGATGCTGAGTGATCCTTCCATTCCTCCCGAAGCGAAAAATATCAGTCACATAGCCGGAATTATAAAGAATGAAAGCAAAAGACTCAGTTATCAGGTTGAAAAAGTTCTGCAGATGTCGGTTTTTGATCGGGGAAAAATTCCTTTAAAAATAAAAACTGTTAACATGCATGAATTGATCGAATCGATCATTTCAAACTTCAAAATTCAGGTCAAAAAACGGGAGGGGACTATTAATTGGTTATTTCAGGCAGCACATTACAGGGTAAACGGAGATGAGCTTCATCTGACCAACGTTATTGTGAATTTGCTGGAAAATGCACTGAAGTACTGTGATAAAACACCTGAGATTTTGGTTACAACAGAAAATCAAAAGCGGTTTCTTAAGGTTTCTGTCAGGGATAATGGCATTGGTATTTCAAAGGAAAATCTCAGAAAGGTATTCGAAAAGTTTTATCGCGTACCAACAGGCAATGTGCATAACGTGAAGGGATTCGGTCTTGGCCTGAGTTATGTGAAAAAAATTGTGGAAGAACATGGTGGAGAGGTAGGTGTTGAAAGTGAACCCGGCAAAGGATCTGTATTTTACATAATGCTTCCATTTGCAGAAGATTCGTAAATTTGTTCTATGGAAACACCAAAAACAAGAATCCTACTCGCTGAAGATGACGAGAACCTCGGCATGCTTTTACGAGAATATCTTCAGGCAAGAAATTTTGATGCCGATTTATTCGGTGATGGAGAAAAGGCATTCCGGAGCTTTGAAAAAAATCACTATGACATCTGCATCCTCGATGTCATGATGCCTGTTAAGGATGGATTTACTCTGGCCAAAGAAATTAGGATGATTAACTCCGACATACCGATTATTTTTCTTACGGCCAAGTCAATGAAAGAAGATGTTATTGAAGGATTTCGGATAGGGGCTGACGATTATATTACCAAGCCTTTCAGCATGGAAGAGCTAATCTTCCGAATCGAGGCCATTCTGCGCAGAACAAAAAGTGATGGAACTGATAAGCAAACTGTTTTCAAACTGGGAAATTACACTTTCGATTCATCCAGGCAGCTTCTGATACGTGGAACAGAGGAGAGAAAACTTACCACCAAGGAATCAGAACTCCTGCGGTTGCTCTGTCTGAATAAAAACAGAATTCTTGAACGGAATTTTGCCCTGAAATCTATCTGGATAGACGATACCTACTTTAATGCGCGGAGCATGGATGTTTATATTACAAAACTCCGTAAGTATCTTAAAGATGATCCTGAAATACAGATTATGAATATCCACGGGAAGGGTTACAAACTGATTGTATAATGGATATGGCTTATTGATGGTCTGCTTATGCTGAAAGATTATCCCCGTTCCATTCGTTACACTTTTACTCTTCTGGCTATTTTTCTAACCCTTTTTGGCATCATAAAGGCCAGGGAGTTTTTATATCCTCTCGTTTTCGGGGCATTACTGGCCTATCTTCTCTACCCTATGGCAAATTTTTTTGAAAAGAAAATGTTTCCAAGGGTATTTTCCATTCTATTGAGTGAAATTATTGGAATTTTCATCATTTATGGTATTGCATTGTTTTTAGTACGACAGGTAAGCAGAATTATTGATGATTTTCCTCAGCTTCGTGAGCAGGCAATTCAAAATGTAAGTCAGTTTTTGTCATCACTCGAAACACAGTTCGGAATATCCGATCAGAAAATTGAGAATTTCCTTCGTTCGATGGTAGAAGGATTGTTTACAGGTACCCATGAACAGTTTAACAAACTATTCGTTGACCTGGCCGGTACTATTCTTAAAATGGCCCTTCTTCCGGTCTATGTTTTTCTTTTTCTTTTCTACCGAACCAAATTTGCTTATTTCATTCTGAAAACTATTCCAAAAGAACGTCATCTGATAACCATCAACGTTTTGCGAAAAATTGCCACTGTCGCCACACGTTACATGGGAGGTGTGTTTATTGTCGTGCTAATTCTGTCTGTTATCAATTCAGCGGCTCTTTCAATAATTGGTGTGAAATACGCTATATTGCTCGGTGTTTCAGCTTCTCTTTTCAGTTTTATTCCGTATTTCGGAAATGTAATAGGAGGTACTTATGCAGTTCTTTTTTCTCTGTTGGTAATGCCATCGCCCATATTTGCATTAAAAGTTGCTATATTGTTCTTCCTGGTGCATGCCTTTGAAAACAATATACTTTCGCCCAATATTGTAGGAGATGCAGTTGAGATTAATCCTTTTTTTGTGATTCTTGGACTTATCGGCGCAGCCATGGTATGGGGTGTTCCCGGGATGATTGTCATCATTCCTGTTCTGGCTGTTACCAAAATCATTTTTGATAATGTTCCGGTTCTTGTACCGTATGGTTATCTTCTCGGGCCGAAAGGAACAAGACATCATTCCCTCACCGGAGAAAATCTTGTAAAATTTCTGAGGCGTATTAATAAGTTCTTTAAAAAGAGCTTTACCGCGAGGAATCAATGAAAGTATCAGTCGAGTTTTAGCACAGCAAGAAATGCCTGCTGGGGAACTTCTACAGTACCTATTTGCCGCATGCGTTTTTTCCCTTTTTTCTGTTTTTCCAGGAGTTTTCGTTTGCGGGTTATGTCGCCACCATAGCATTTTGCTGTAACGTCTTTACGAAGAGCCTTAACAGTTTCTCGGGCAATGATTTTACTGCCAATAGCTGCCTGAATGGCCACGTCAAACTGCTGACGGGGGATAAGCTCTCTTAGTTTTTCGCACATGCGGCGGCCAAAATCATAGGCATGATCGCGGTGAATCAGCGTGGATAAAGCATCGACCATATCACCATTCAGCAAAATATCGAGCCGCACCAGGTGAGCCGGTTTATAGCCTGTCTGGTGATAATCAAAGGAAGCATAACCGCGCGAAATGCTCTTCAGTTTATCATAGAAATCAAATACAATTTCGGAAAGAGGCATTTCAAATGTCAGTTCTACCCTGTCGCTTGTAAGATATACCTGGTTCTTTAACGTTCCGCGCTTATCGATACAGAGTTTCATTATGGCACCAACATACTCTGACTTGGAAATGACCTGGGCCTGAATATAAGGTTCTTCGATATGCTCAATATAGTTCGGTTCAGGTAAACCGGAGGGATTATGGACATCAATCACCTCACCCTTGGTGGTATAAACTTTATAGGAAACGTTCGGTACAGTCGTAATTACGTCCATATCAAATTCCCGGTCGAGACGTTCCTGAACAATTTCCATATGCAGCAAACCAAGAAAACCGCACCGGAAACCAAAACCGAGAGCAGCAGACGATTCCGGTTCAAAAGAAAATGCCGCATCGTTCAGGTGCAGTTTTTCAATGCTGTTCCTCAATTCTTCATAGTCATCGGCTTCGACAGGATAAATTCCTGCAAACACCATCGGTTTAACATCTTCAAAACCTTCGATTGCTTTTTCACATGGTCTTTCAACATGGGTGATCGTATCGCCTACCTTTACTTCCCGGGAAGTTTTTATTCCGGAGATTATGTACCCTACATCTCCTGCCGAAAGTTCGTCCTGCGGAACATATTTTAACTTAAGCACGCCAATTTCATCAGCATGGTATTCCCTACCGGTTGAAACAAATTTTACAAAATCATTTTTCCGTATAGTACCGTTAAAAATCCTGAAATAGGCTATTATCCCTCTGAAGGGGTTAAACACACTGTCAAAAATAAGGGCCTGCAGCGGAGCATCCGGATCGCCCTGGGGAGGTGGTATGCGCTTTACGATTGCCTCCAATACTTTGTCAACTCCGAACCCTGTCCTGGCACTGGCCTCAATTATTTCGTCGCGTGAACAACCTATCAGATCCACAATCTGATCTTTCACCTCTTCGGGCATCGCATTTTCCATATCAATCTTGTTCAGTACCGGAATGATTTCCAGGTTATGATCAATAGCTTGATAAAGGTTTGATATGGTTTGCGCCTGGATTCCCTGGGTAGCATCCACTACCAGAAGAGCTCCTTCACAGGAAGCAATGGAACGTGAAACTTCATACGAAAAATCAACATGCCCTGGCGTATCAATAAGGTTCAGAACATAAGGTTCTCCTTCAAATTCATATTGCATCCGAATAGCATGGCTTTTTATGGTAATTCCGCGTTCTCGCTCCAGATCCATACTGTCGAGTACCTGATCTCGGAATTCCCTCTCTGACAAAGTATGTGTAAGCTGAAGCAGACGGTCGGCCAGGGTGCTTTTACCATGGTCAATGTGAGCAATGATGCAAAAATTACGAATGTTCTTCAAGGCAAACAGTTTTCAGGGCACAAAAATAGCATGTTTGGGAAACAGAAAAAAATCTTATTTCCCGGTATACAGGGTTCCCTTGCCATAAAGAATATTTAAGTTCTGATGTGAAGGATTCCAGAGGTACATTTTAAGAATATCTCCTTCATTAATTTTAAAAGGAGGGTGATATTCCATCTTATACATTCTCGTTATAGTATCTACATGTACTGCAAAGGCATCGTAGTCCATAGTATTCCCTTTATTCTCTATCATATAGGTCAGGTAAACCGAATCAGTCGGTACCAGTTGGTTTGATCGAATTGCAAGCTCAAACCTGTACCAACTAAGTGTTTTTTGGTATCCAGGAAGTAAAGGTTTTTTTACGAATTCAAAAAACTCATCGTTTCCATTACGCGGTTCTGTCAGGATAAAAACGGCTGACGAACGAGGAGGAAGAGGTCTGGTCCATTTTAGCAGGGTCAGGGTATCCGGTTTATACTTCTTGTGAATATAAATCCAACCGTAACCTGCGCAAACTGTATCGTAAGGGATGAATTTATCAAGCATTTTTTCTGAAAAGAGAGACCATTCCCGATTTCTACGTTCTGCTTTCCATACTATTACGGCATCCACACGGTTTTGTACCAGAGGATCATCAAACAGTGCAGTATCTTCAAACATGAGATTGCCTCCAAAGCGCCTTGGCAGATTGGCCTTTGGATCAGCCCAGCATATAATACCGTCACCTGATGCTACAGTATTTTCAAGAATGACTAGAGAATTTTCGGCCCCCAGATAATTTAAAAAATGAGGTTGAAGCCAGTGATCTCCGGCATTAATGGGCAAAATTACTGATCCGGCAGGTATTCTTTTTCCTGCCTGCACCAATGATTCTGCTTCAAGACTCATTTGCCTGAGTTCCGGTAAATGTATTTTCCAGAGCATGACAGTGGAAAATAAAAGACCAGCCACACCAAGAGTCTGAAGCCATTGAGGGAGTTTACGCGTACCCAGCCAGGCAATAAAAAATACATAAAAAGGAATCAGCAGACGGAGTGACAAATGTCCTCCTGCTCCTGCCTTATAGTCAGGAAGAATGAAATAAAGTATCAATACCACTATGGTGCCGGCTAATAGAAAAAAACGTATAGTCTTTTTGCTTTTCTTTTCCCGGTTATCTTTTTTCCCTGAAATAAACGATGCTACTGTCCAGCCAACCAATATGGCAAATACAATAATCCCAAACACTGACTCCTTTTCCATGTAATAAATAACAAGAGGTCTGGTAATAAAAAGCCAGTGGAAATGTTCACCAACAGTGAGAAAACGATCGGCGCCCGCAGAAAACGAGTTATTGGCAGTTTTAAACAAATATATTCCAGCAAACATTAAACCCGGAAGAACTCCAATCAGATATTTAGCATAACGATTAACAAATAAAGCAATAAGAGTCTTCCGATCGGCTTTCCTGAAAAACCATACCATATCCCCCAGGAGAAGTGCCAGCCACATGATACCAAAGATCACAAACACAAATATATGGGTAAAAGCAAGCAAAAGAGTCAATAGTCCCAGTAAAGCAGTTTCCTTCATCGTACATGCTTCGCGTGTTCTTGTATAATATCCGAGTGCAAAAAGTGCCAGAGATAATCCCAGTGAGTAATTGTAAAATCCGATCATAAACAGAAAATGCCATGTGAACGGGAAGATAGCAAGAGTAAGCAGGGTGGGTTTATTTTTGAAACTAAAAACGAAGTATCGAAAGCTTACGGGAAGAAGAATCAAAATCAGAATAATCAGTAGCTTTTCAGCCAACCAGGCAGGAAATACAAATTGAAAGAGAGAAAGCAGAAAGGATCCGGTAAGGTTAGGAACAAGAAGTGAAAGAGAAAAAAATTCCTTTAATGCGATATTCCCTCTTATAATTTCCTTAACAATATTCGCCGTATATATATGCGCCGGGCCATCCATTGAAGGGAACCATCGGGAATAGAACAATGGAAAAAGATTAACAAGGCAAAATACTACAAAAAGAATCCTTTCGAGTCTTGATAAGTCTTTGTTTTTCATTGTGTTGCTTTTTCTGTGACGACTTTCAAAGCTAATGAAAAATACTTGTAAATGAACCCGTTTAACCGAAGTACCATGAATTAACAAATTTAACCAGGCTAATAAAAATTTTTATTAAAACATTCATGATTAGAATTAGATCAAAATTATTATTAGAGGAAATTTCATTTTTGAAACGCAATTTAGCTCTTGCTCATGCTCTGGCTCTGAACAAGCCTGTGGGGTGGAAGTCCACGATTGGTGTGGGCTGAGGCCGGGTTCATTATGGACGATAGTTTGA
>CAZJQN010000138.1:0-7819 GCA_964548125.1 uncultured Bacteroidales bacterium
ACTTCGGTTTAAAAAAACGAGAAAGGATATCGCGTGGAGCGATATCCTTTCATTGACCAGTTTGCCTGTAAGCCAGGTTCTGTATTCCGCGATAGCGGAATTTTTATCATTTCTCTAAGCGGCCTACCCCTCCCGGTATCCGGAATCACCGGATTCTGCCAGAACAAACAGTTTCAGGAAACCTGAAACCGGGATATACGCGGCCTTTCAGCCTGCAGGACAGACAGCACCCGATGTCACCATACGGGCCGGTGGGCTCTTACCCCGCCTTTTCACCCTTATCCGCATAAGAGCGGACGGTTGTTTTCTGTTCCGTCTTCATACCCTCGCAGGTATCTCCCTTTCAGGAGTGCAGTGTTCTGTGCTGCCCGGACTTTCCTCTTCCGGCAAGAACCGAAAGCGATAAAACGGCATACTGGCATTGCAAAGATACTCCATTTTGTGGTTTCTCAACTTCCTTGCAGTACCTGAAACAAAATGTATTTCGATGCAAAATATTGTATCTTTGCATAAACACATCTTTCCATTCAATTGCCATAAATTTTTTATAACCCGTATTATGGCATCCAAACTTAACAGAAGGGAGTTTATTCGCACAGGAATATGTGCAGGATGCGGAGGAATGATTTTGTCTTCCATTGGCAGAGGAGGCGAAATATTCCAAATAGTGCCAGGAGATGAGCAATTATGGAAATGGAGCCGTGAGGCAATATTCTGGGAAGAAACTCCCCGCGGTGTAAGGTGCCTGATTTGTCCCAACGAATGTACTCTGCGTCCAGGGGAAACCAGTGACTGCAGAAACCGTGTAAACTTCAAAGGTAAACTTTATTCTATCGCTTACGGAAATCCCTGCGCAGTGCACATCGATCCAATGGAAAAAAAGCCCTTATTTCATTTTATGCCAGGAACCCTGGTTTATTCAATTGCAACAGCAGGATGCAATTTCGCCTGTCTTAACTGTCAGAACTGGACTATTTCACAGGCCAGCCCTAAAGAAACTGAAAATTATGATCTGATGCCAGACAGAGTAGTTGAGAAATGTCTCGCATCGGGATGTCGCTCAATTGCCTATACTTATTCTGAACCCATCACTTTTTTTGAATATACATATGACACTTCAGTAATTGCTCATAAAAAAGGCATATATAACACCTTACACAGTAACGGATATATCAATGAGAAACCGCTCAGGACATTGGCCCGATATATTGATGCTGCCAATATAGACCTCAAATCGTTTGATGATAGCATCTATTTAAGACTCAATGCAGGGAAACTACAGCCTGTACTTAATTCATTACTGGTACTTAAACAGGAAGGCGTATGGCTTGAAATAACCAACCTCATCATTCCGGGTTGGACCGATAATATGAAAATGATCAGGGCTATGTGCCAATGGCTTGTCAAGAATGGCCTTGCAGATTGTCCTTTGCATTTCAGCCGCTTTATGCCACAATATAAGCTTACACAAATTGCTCCAACACCAGTCGCCATGCTGCATCAAGCCCGAACCATTGCTATGGAAGAAGGAATGAAATATGTTTATATCGGAAATGTACCTGGAAATGAAGCTGAAAACACTTATTGTTCCAATTGTGGTAAACTGTTAATTGAGCGAAAGGGTTACAGGATTCTATCGAACAACATAATAAAAGGTAAATGCAGGTATTGCATGAATCCAATACCCGGTAGATGGGAATGAGTACTATGCAGTATATTTACAAATAAATATTTAAATAATTCATAATGTTCTCATATTGAGATGAAAAGAAAATGGAGCAGAAAACTGCTAAAAAGCATGCAGAAGAAGCTCAGAAAACGGAATTTTATTTGTATATTTACAGGAGAAACGTTCTTTTAAAGACAAGATACAGCCGCATTAATTACTAATCCCGCAAAGCTCAACAAATCGGAACTGATAAGGGTTAAGCTCATAGGTTCCTAAATCAGGCCGCAATTCTGACAGCTTGCTGTCGCAGCGGAAGGTTGAATAACCTGGCACCCTAAGCCTGACGAAAGGGGCTTTCAGTGAGATTACGATTAATGCGGTTTTTTTTATTCTCCGTTAAGAATATAGGGAGTTACCTGGTAGACATAATAATTCAACCAATTGGAAAAAAGAAGGTTTGCATGGCTTCTCCAATAAACCAGGGGTTCCTTTGAAGGATCATCATCAGGAAAATAGTTTTCAGGAATATGAATCTGTAAACCTTTATTTTTATCACGCAGATATTCATCCCTGAGGGTATAGGGGTCATATTCCGAATGACCGGTTACAAAAACTTTCCGGCCGTCTTTTGCAACAACAATATACACCCCGGCCTTATCAGACTCTGAAACAATTTCGAGATCATGAATTTTATCAATATCACTTCTACGAATTTCGGTATGGCGGCTGTGAGGAGCCAGAAATTCATCATCAAAACCTCGCACCAGAGGGATTCTGGGATTTATTATTCTGTGCCGGAATACTCCGAACATTTTTTCTGGCAAGGGATATTTGGGAATACCATAGAAATAATATAAACCAGCCTGTGCAGCCCAGCAAATGTAAAGTGTAGAAGTAACATGACTGGCTGACCAGTCCATAATTTCAGTTAGCTCCTTCCAGTAATCCACCTCTTCGAATTCCATATGTTCAACCGGAGCACCCGTAATGATAAGCCCGTCAAATTTCTTTTCCTTAACCTGGTGAAATGTCTTATAAAAAGCCTTAAGATGCTCAACAGGAGTATTTTTAGACGTATGTGTCATGGTGTGCATAAGTGTAATTTCGATCTGAAGAGGATTATTGGAGAGCATCCGTAAAAGGTGGGTCTCTGTAGTGATTTTAACAGGCATCAGGTTAAGAATCAAGATCCTGAGCGGGCGTATATCTTGATGTACAGCCCGGGTCTCCTGCATAACAAAAATATTTTCTTCCCGCAATTGCTTAATAGCAGGGAGATTGTCGGGTACATTCAGTGGCATTGTTGAGAGTTTTTTATCCTTCGATTGATTTGCGAAAATAAACGAATTTTAATGAACAGTAAGCATAGAGAAAAATTATTCCTTTTTGAATTCAAATTAGTTCAGAATTTGGTTACTCTTTTTAAGTTTGGCAAGAAATTTGGATGCAATTAAACAGAAACCCTTAAAAACGGGAAATATGAAAACAAAATTACTGGTCTGCATGCTGTTGCTGATAGCCGTTGCTGGAACAGCACAAACCAACCGAAGGGACAAGACCAGAACCACAGACGGCCAAAAATCGGAAACCCAGGTGTCCGAAGAAAAAAAAGAAATAAAATCCACAGCAGCACCACAGAGGGCCTCCGAACCAGTCAGGTCATCGGGAGTATCTTCAGGTGAGAGCAGAAGAGTTGCTGAACCGGAAAACAGGAATACCGGTAAGGCGTCTGATTCCCGCCGGAATGAAACACCACAGGTGCAGCAACCCGTAAGAAACACTGTTAATTCGACAGAAAATCAACGTAGCAGGGAGACATACAGAAATAATGAACCAGATAGCAGGAATAACGGTAGGGCATCGGATTCCCGTCGGCATGAAGCACCAGAGGTACAACAGCCCTCGGGGAACACCAACAATTCCGGGGAAAATCAGCGCAGCAGGGATACTTACAGAAGTGCCGGGCAAACCAGAACATCAGGAGAAGCATCCCAGCAGCGCCGCACATATTCTGATG
The DNA here is from genome assembly GCA_964548125.1 of uncultured Bacteroidales bacterium. Classification (GTDB taxonomy): domain Bacteria; phylum Bacteroidota; class Bacteroidia; order Bacteroidales; family JAAYUG01; genus JAAYUG01. The sequence goes on from CAZJQN010000138.1 coordinate 3,687, forward strand.
GAACAAATCGGTCAACAGGAAATGCCGGAGCCGTTTCCTCTGAAAGAAGAAACATGAGTTCGGGGAGATCCGATAATGAACCACAAAGAACGGGAATTTCAAGAAGCGGCAATACTTATCAGCCCCCCGTGGTAGTGAACGGAACACGGACAGTGGTGTATAACGGTGAAACCAGAGTAATCAACGTGAACGAACGAATTAATGACCGCAGATATCATAGTAACCATGTTCATTATCGTCATCCGGTAAAAGTATATGTTGCACCTCCGGTTTCTGTTGAGGTACGCAGAGTTAAGTATCCATACAGACCTCCTGTGTATATAGATATATACTGGACCAGCGATATGTACAGAACCTATCGGTCCTGGTATCCTGAATATTGCTGTTGGGATTACCCTATAGGATACCGGATTGAAACCGTATCAGCCTATGATGCGATATACTATGTCGGCGATATAGCCAGGGTTTTTGGAAAGGTACACGAAGTTTACTACGCTTATGAAAATGATGAATATTATCTCTACTTCGGAGCACCATATCCCTATCAGGATTTCAGTGCAATTGTACCTGGCTGGGTTGCAAGAGAATTTTCGCGCAGACCCATACGATGGTTCCAGAACAGGCATGTAGCTATTACGGGACTTGTAACTGTATTTGAAGGTAAACCTGAAATTCTGGTGAAGCGACCTTCACAAATTGACCGGTACTATTAAAAAGAAAGCATAAGCAGAAGTAAAAAACAAAAAGAGTGGTTCGTTTCGAACCACTCTTTTTTTTGTTTTCCTATTTTTTCAGTAGCTCTAATATTCGTTCTGCCACTTCAGAGATTCTTGCCCGTGTTTCAGCATCAAGATCGTCCCATTTGACAGTACCGTTCATTACATTTTGATGAAAGCCGTGCGCAAGAATAACCGGAGAAAGATCATTAAAAATAATGTATTCCGTATTGGATTCGGTAATACCGACCCTTTGATGCAGTACATGGTTTTTAAAATCAATAGTAGAAAAAAGGTCGGCCACTGAACGTCCGTTTTCCAGGGAAAGAAGGTGTCGGGAGGCTTTTATTTCATCATTCCCAAACAGGTTAATTTTCAATTCATTACGGATAATTTTTCCCGCTTCTGTATCATTGGTAAGAACAATAAAATCCAGTTTCCACCCTGTGAGAATATTCGCCAGTATCCCAACTTCAGCAGGCCCGGTTGCCGGGATGAAAGAGACCTTCTCAGCAATTTCAAGCAATTTGAAGAAAGCTGAATAGTAATAATAAGCTGATAGGTCCTCAACAATTACATTGTTTTTAGGAGAAAAAATCTGCTGGTCCGATATCCTTGCTCCCATAATAGAATAGACAGGAGAAAGGGTATCGGCTGAAGCCCGGGCGAGGGAATGTACATCAAGAAGAATGGTCTCACTGGTTTCATCAGTTTCGATGGCCCGCTGAACAGCTATAATACGGTGAAGTTTATTAATATCAACCAGATACGGGGAATGGGTAGTATAAATGATCATCAATTTATCTTTCAGGTCTTCAAAGACTTTAAGCACATCCTCCTGGGCTCGTGCATGAAGACTGAGACCAGGTTCGTCGATTAAAAGGATTTGTTTCTGAGAATCAGTCAGTGCAGCAGCTTTCAGTTCAAGGAAAAACGACAGAAACCATCGGACCCCCCTGCTTCGCTGTTTAGGGTAAAGGCGTTCATATTCGTCCTTAATCCAGAATTCCAGATACGGTTTCCCTTTTTTCTCAGGATGTGTAATGTCGTAATGTTCCAGTTCGAACTGGATACGTATTTTACTGTTTTTACCAACATTTTGACTCCAGTAATCCTGAAAATTGACAGTCAATTCGCCATTGAGATTTTCAATTTTTTGTTTCAGTATCCTGTTACTTTGCTGATAAAAGAAAGATGGTTCAATACCGGCAATAATCAGCAAATTCCTAACGGCCTTGAATCCCTCTGCATGTACATTTTCACCCATCAGGTCATCAAGATCGATCCGGTTTGGCAGGAGGCTGCTGAAATCTTCGAACATACGAAATGCAGGAATATATTTCATGTACTTTTCGCCCAGTTCCTCAGGCATAAGTAGTTCAAGGAAGGCAGCCGTTTCCCGAGAGGCACTGCTGCGGGACTGCTCCGGATTCATGCCTTTGACAATATTTGAAAGAAGCTTTTTGCTATATACAGCCTCCTGATGGGAAGAATCAAGATTTTTTCTTGCCTGTGCGTATTGTTCGCGCTGCTCTTTCAGTATCTGCTCCTTTTGCCGCAACTGTCTGGGATTTATCGGCTCCTGAGATTCTGTTTTGCAGATTGCATTTTCTAAACGTTCGAGAAGCTCTTTTGCGGATTTTAATTTCTCCTCCGCCTGGAGCACATTTTTAGCATAAAGGTATTTCTCCGAAATTTCCTTGTTCTGACTCAGCAAGATTTCCAGTTCTTTACGATCAATTTCCAGTTTATTTTCAAGTCGTTTTTTTTCTAGTGTAATTCGATCAAGCTCAATATTGTATGTTTCTTTTTTCTCCGAATTTTTTTCTTTCTGAATTGCTTTGTGGAGTTCGTTAATTCTTTTATCAATTGCTTTAATCTCCTTCCCTAATTGCTCAATATTTTGTGTATAGCCTGAGATGCCAGACTGAATGTAATCATGCTTGGAAACAATCTCACCGGCAAGTTTCAATAGTTCATCCTGTTCCTTCTGAAAATCCTTCAAACGGTTGTTGTAGACTTCTTCAATCCGCTCTCCTCCTATTCTCACCACTGAACTCTTGTCAGGATTCCAGCTTCGAACGAGAAATATTTCCTTTTCTTTTTTGATTATTTCAGCAACCTCAGGGGAAATACCCCTTATTTCTGTGATTTTTTTCAACTCAGCTGAATCCAACCCGAAGAGGCAGGATACTTCAGGTAGACTCAAATCGCTTCGCAGCATATCGTCCGTTATTATTCCGTCGGAAAAAGCCTTAAGCGCTTCCAGAACGGAAGTTTTCCCCGATTCATTTTGTCCTATTAGCACAGTAATATTATCGGAAGAGAGATAGATTAAACCTGAGTCAACAATAGACCGGAAATTCTTAATCCGGAAAGCAAGTAGACGCATAGTTAGATACTTTTCAGCAGTTTTGACTGACACGCAGCATATGGGTCAAAACCCACAATCAAGATATCATCAATCTGGGGAAGGGCCCCTTTCCAGGAGGCGAGTCTGCTTTCCAGAACTCCATATTGTTCTGTAAAAGGTATTTCAGCGACATTAATCATCAATTCTCTAAACCTGGTGTTTTTAAACTTCTTTCCCTTTTCTCCTCCAAACTGATCAATAAAACCGTCGGTAAAGATATATACTTTGTCTTTTTCCAGAATATCAAGAGTATGGTTTGTAAAGGATTTTTCTGTTACCATATGAATTCCAATCGGCATTTTATCTCCCGGGACCTCAATAAGTTCTTGATTACGAATCACGTAAGCCGGATTGTTGGCTCCAGCAAAATGCAGTATATGATTGTCTGCATCAATGATGCAAAGTGCAATATCCATCCCATCTTTTTGTTCATCCCAACGTCCTGTTTGATGGAGCGCCTTCATAACTCGTTCCCTGAGCTGATTAAGAAGGGATGCAGCCGAACTGACATCTCCCCTACCCACAATTTCATTAAGAAAAGAGATGCCCATCACACTCATCAGACCTCCGGGTACTCCATGACCTGTACAATCAACAGCAGCAACGATGATTTTTTTCCTGTACTTGCCTATCCAGTAAAAATCCCCGCTTACAAGTTCACGTGGCTTGAAAAAAACTATGCTTTCAGGAAGAAGTCGCAAAAAAAGTTCAAGAGGAGGTAACATGGCCTGCTGAATATAGCTTGCATACCGGATACTGTCAGTAAGTTCCTTTTTCTGCTTCTGCAGTTCCTCCAGCAATGAAAGATATTCATCTGAGAGCGAATCGGGATAATCCATAAGGAAACATCTGTTTCAGGATATAACAAAGATAGACTATGCTAATTAAATCATCCCAAACAATGCATTAGAAATTTTTCTAATTCATTACGATTAACCTACAATATGCATTAACCCAAATCCGTCAATTGAAAAAATCAATTGACGAATCGACTAACAAAATCT
>CAZJQN010000139.1:0-7805 GCA_964548125.1 uncultured Bacteroidales bacterium
GTACTCCACCTATCGTCCATAATGAACCCGGCCTCAGCCCACACCAATCGTGGACGTCCACCCCACAGGCTTGTTCAGAGCCAGAGCATGAGCAAGAGCTAAATTGCGTTTCAAAAATGGAATTTCCTCTAAAAATAATTTTACTCTAATCTTATAAGTTTTGACCCACAATACGCATTATACAATGCCTATTGTGTCTGTTAGGCCGATTTCTCTTTGTTCCATCGGGATTAGCCCGGTTGAATTTGTAAATTTATGGTACTTCGGATAAAAATAAAAAAGACCGATGCAGAACGGTATATTTTCTTGTCCATTCTTTAAATAAACATAAGAGTAATAACGGATTAGAACAGTAGAGAAATACCCAGAGAAAACTGGCGACCGGGAATGAACTTTCTAGTAGTCTGAATACGCGTCACTTTATGATCCATATTGTTCAACACGGGTTCCTCAAATTGTTGAAAAATTACTGTTTCATTCAGAATATTTTTAGCTCCCAGCTTTAAGGTAATAAACCGGCCGATTTTTTTACTGATGGATAAATCGAGAGAATGAAAGGGCATTTCCCAGATATGAGGATTTTCGAGATCACCAATATAGTCAATGCGTTTTCCAATGACGTTATAAAGAGCCGTTACGGAAAGACCGGATTTTTCCTGTTGATAGTACAATCCAGCATTCAGAATATAAGGCGATTGACCCTGAAGCGGTCTGATTGAATCGCGTTCATTTGGATCCGGGTTGTTAATGCGGCTTTGGATGAGAGAACCATTTAGAATAAGTGTAAAGTCTTTTAGCATATTAAAAACAGAAGGAGAGTTTTCAAGAAACTGAAAACTTTTTCGTACTTCGAGCTCAATCCCTCTGGAATAAGCGGAACGGGCATTACGGAATGTATAATTGTATCCTGATCCAACATTAATCAATTGTTTTTCAATGGGATTAAGAAAGTTTTTGTTAAAAATTCCAATCGAAATAATTTCTCCCTGAGCCGGGTACCATTCAATCCGTATATCGCTATTATGCACATACGAACTTTTCAGATAAGGATTTCCGTAAATACTTGCATTTTCGTCAAAGTCAAAAAAGGAAAAAGGACTTATTTCTCTGAATTCTGGACGATTCAGTGTTTTACCGTAAGCCAGACGCAGCAAAGTATTTTCAGTAAGGTTGAAGGTTAAATTGACATAATTGAAAAGGTCTTTGAAAATGTTTTTGACAACAATGCTATCGCCGGTTTCGAGATAACCAGAAAGATTCTGAGCAGTATTTTCATATCGGATGCCAGCATAAATTTTTATCTTATTGAACAGAGGAATCAATAGGCCGGTATAAGCTGCGTAAGTTTCATTCCATGCTTCATAAGAGTCTGATTTGTTTGTCGATTCGTCAATTTTAAGTCCGTTTTCCGGATTGATGTTTTCATCGATGAAAAGATCACGTATAGTAGAAAAAAATTGAGGAGAAAAAGCAACCGTGTCGACCGGCAGTTTTACAAGATTCCAGTTAAATTTGAAAATATTTGCAAAGGCATATCCTATATTTCGTGCACTAAAATTTCGTTGCAGATGAGTATAAAGAAAACCTGTTTTAATTTCAGGAACGAAATTTCCTAAAGGTATTTTCTGGGAAAAATTCAAATTGATATTTTTAAGGTGTTCATAGTTTTGTAAGAACAGACGGCCGAGCAATTTGGGGTCAGCATTAAAATTAACGCCGATTCTGAAGGGATCCAGGGCAGGGTCAAGATCACCCGACAGGGATGTTTGCACTCGCCGAATATCGGGCCTGTTCTGATCAGCATAAGCATAGCCGAAAGTCCAGTCGAATGAACTTAACTGGTTAAATAAGGTATGCTTGCCCCCAAGAGTTGAAGAAAAAGTAAGTCTGGACTGATAATCAAGCTCGTAATTTTTCTCAAAGTTTCCGCCGTAGAAATTTTGCCCGGTACGTAAAGTTGTTGAAGAAGAGCCTTGTTGATTAAATAAATTTCTGAATTCAATTTTCTGGTTACTGCCAAAAACAAAATTTATATTGAGCAAGGCTCCGGCCCGGGCAGTTTCTTTATACTTATCGTCGTTGTATTTATAATAAGGATTAGATTTGTCAAGGATTGTATTATAAGCCTGATAACCCCTTCGTAAAATATGATCGGAATCAATTGTTTTATTATAAAGAATGGAAGAAACAAGACCAAGAGAGGTTTTTCCCAGCAAAAAATAGCGTGATACAGACATATTGAAAGTTTGGTTCATCGGAGCTGCTTTAACCAGATCGGGAGTCCAGATTTTATTAAAGCTTCGTCCCAATTCCTGAATTTTCAGTTTATCTTCTGCTGAAGAATTTGAAGCGAGAGCTCTGAATTCCTTGGTAGAAGGGAATCCATGAGGAAGTGCACGGGTGCCATCATCGAAACCCAGCCAGTCATATTTACCTCCCTTGTATTTATAATATTCTTGAAAAGTAGTACCTTCAACATATCCTGCTGAATAAGAAATACCGAATGAATTTTTATCTGCAAATCCAAGGGATGAAATCTGGATTGCGGCACCAGCAAAATCGGCAGGTAATTCAGGGGCAGGGGTTTTATAAATTAGGATATTATCGATCTGGTTTGAAGGAATCAGGTCAAAGGAAAAGGAGCGCATGTCGGCTTCCGAGCTTGGCGCGGGAATTCCGTTCAACCAGGTAACATTATACCGTTCCACCAGTCCACGAACAATCACAAACCGGCCATCACGGATAGTTATGCCAGGTACACGACGCACTACTTCAGAAGCATCTTTATCCTGGGAACGAATGATTTGCTGGTTAGATATACCATTGGCAACTACATTGCTTGCTTTCAGGCTACTGACAAGAGCCATTTCTGTGTTGGTACGACGTGTTGCAGTGACTTTTACTGACTCAATTTCCAAAGTTGCTGGTTCGAGTTTGACATCTATACGAGTTGTTTCGTTGGCTTTCACTGTAACACGTATAATTTGCTGATTATATGAAATATATGATACAACCAGGTTGTATGTACCCGGATTAATATTTTGGAGACGAAAGTTACCGTCTAGATCGGATGTAGTTCCCGTGTATGTGCCCTGGAGTATGATATTGGTTCCAATAAGAGATTCTCCTGTTTTTGCATCAGTAATTGTTCCCTGAATAGTACCGCTCTGGCCATGAGTTTCAAAGATAAAAAGGGATAAAAAGATAAAAACCTGCAACCATTTTAAACAATTATTCATAAGAGAAAGAATTTCTTCTGTGCAAAGAAACTCTTCGTGCTTCATGCAAACATGAAAGTAATATTAAATTATGGTAAATTATTGGAAGATAGGCCTGGTAAGATTAAGAATAGATTAAACCAATGTTAATTTAATTTATCAAGAAAGGTCATCCTGATTTAGCATAAAAAACTTAGGATGTGAGGGAAATATTGTAACTCAAAATAATTGATAATATTAAAATTAAAGACAGATGCTATTCAACTGCTCATAATTTATAAAGTTTCAATCAGTCCAGTCGGGTAATACACATATTGATGGAGTCAATCATTTAATTTCGATGTCGCTGTAATGAAAAGGCGATACTTTTCAGACCAGATATTTCCAAGCTACACTAATGGACATCCGTATGAAAAATTTTTACATATTTTACGTTTCAGCCGGTTGGAACTTTGCACCAACCAGCCAAATAAATAATTCACTACAATAATGATGATTTACTGATCAGTTAAAAAAAAGTATTCTGGACAATTTCTTCAATATTCTTTCTGGTTCTGGGATTTCGAGATCGCTGCTGCAGGTACTCCGGAAGCTGATCAGAATTACCAGGCAGGCCTACAGCAGTCACCGTAACCGGCTGATAAAATTCAGGGATACGCAAGTTGGCTATAAGTTTCAGCCGATCAAAGCCTCCCATTGGATGAACGGCCAGACCGAGAAAAGTTGCCTGAAGCAGAAGGTTTTGCAATGCAAGTCCGCAGTCGTGCCAAGCGTATGGATTAGTTGTGTTTTTTTCCGTAACAATTCTGGCTAATGTGACCACCAGCATTGCGGCATCCTTTGCCCAGATTCGATTTCCTTCGTTCAGAGCTGATAGAATGGCATTAAACAACTCCTCCTGATTGGATTGAGCATAAAGGAAGAGCCATGGCTGGAGGTTAGAAGAAGATGGGGCCCATCGGGCCGCTTCGAACAAACTCACAAGTGTCTCTTCATCAAGAGGTTCTGGTGAAAAGGCCAGAACAGAATTGCGTTTCCGAATTAAATCACTAACTGGCATAGGAGTTTGATTTACAGGATTATATATACAATTGGTTTGTATTCAAAGGTATATGATTATTGACAGATAGACAAAAAAAAGAAAAAACATGACAAAAATTTTCCTTCGATTCGTTAAAATACATTTAAATTTGACCCTTTAATATCAGGTTTCATTTTAATATGCAAGATTATGACAGCAAAAGATTACATTGAAAGAGAAAACAAGTACGGAGCACATAATTATCATCCGTTACCAGTAGTATTGGACCGGGGTGAAGGGGTTTACGTATGGGATACAGACGGAAAGAGGTATTTTGATTTTCTTTCAGCCTACTCGGCAGTAAATCAGGGACATTGTCATCCCAAAATTATTAATGCACTTATTAATCAAGCCAAAAGGCTTACCCTTACATCAAGGGCTTTTTATAACAGTGCATTGGGGGAATATGAAGAATTTGTCACCCGTTACTTTGGATACGATAAGGTATTACCAATGAACACTGGTGCAGAAGGAGATGAAACTGCTCTGAAGCTCTGTCGTAAATGGGCCTACGAAAAGAAAGGAATACCCGAAAATGAGGCACAGATTATTGTGTGTGAGGGGAATTTTCATGGTCGTACGATCACAGTTATTTCGATGTCAACCGATCCGGATTCATATAAAGGTTTTGGTCCCTATACGCCCGGGTTTATTAAGATTCCTTATAATAATATTTCCGCTCTTGAAAAAGCTCTTGAGAATCCGAATGTAGCCGGATTTCTTGTTGAACCAATTCAAGGTGAAGCCGGCGTATATGTTCCGGACGAAGGGTATCTGAAGAAGGCATACGAATTATGCCGTAAGAAGAATGTTTTATTTATTGCCGATGAAGTGCAAACAGGAATTGGGCGTACAGGGAAGATGCTGTGCTGTGATCATGAAGGAGTAAGACCGGATATTCTAATTTTAGGCAAGGCCCTGAGTGGTGGTGTAATGCCCATTTCAGCCGTTCTGGCTGATGATGATATCATGTTATGCATTAAGCCCGGGGAACATGGTTCCACTTTTGGAGGGAATCCTCTTGCCGCTAAGGTTGCGATTGCAGCTCTTGAAGTAATCCGTGAAGAAAAGCTTCCGGAAAATGCAGCGCGGCTTGGTGAGATTTTCCGTCAGGAATTAAAAGCATTTCACCATGACATGATAGAAATTGTTAGAGGAAAAGGATTACTGAATGCCATTGTTATACGGCCCAAAAATGGAAAAGAAGCATGGGATGTGTGCCTGGCTTTAAAAGAAAACGGATTGCTGGCCAAACCAACGCATCAGCACATTATTCGTTTTGCTCCGCCTCTGGTAATAACAGAAGAACAGCTGAGGGAAGCTATTGATATTATTAAGAAAACCCTTTTGCATTTCAATTAACAGGTGCAAACTGCAGATATTAAATTCATTTTTTATGAAAAATGCAATTAAGAATCATCTAATACGTTATTCCGTTTACCTTTTTATCAGCTTATTGACCATTTCATGTATGAAAGAAACGAAATATACGGGCGTTGACAGGACAGACATGGATTTTTCGGTTCAACCGGGGACTGACTTCTATCAGTATGCCAATGGGGGCTGGATGCAGAAGAATCCTCTGAAGCCGGAATACAGTCGATACGGAACCTTTGACAAGTTGCAGGAAGATAATCTTGAGGCACTCAGGAAACTGACCGAAAAAATGGCTGCAACGGCAGGATCGGATGACCCTGTTGCCGCTAAAATTGGTCTGTTTCTGAAAACAGGAATGGACACGGCTGCCATCAATCAGACAGGAATTAAACCTCTGGAACCGTTACTGAAACAAATTGAAGGGTTGGTCAGCCGCGAAGAAGTAAAGGAATTCCTGATCAGCATGCATTCGCAGTCTATAAGTCCGCTATTCAATATATTTGCTGAAGCTGACAGCAAAAACAGTCAGTGGATGCTGGCATGGCTTTGGCAAGGTGGGCTTGGAATGCCTGATCGTGATTATTACCTGGAAGATAGTCCCCGCATGAAGGAAATCAGGGAGAAATACCTTGATTACATTATAAAAATACTTGTATTGTCGGGCAAGGATGAAAACGATGCAAGGAAAGCTGCCCAACTGATTTTTGAACTGGAAACTCAGCTTGCCAAAGCATCCATGTCGCGGCTTGCCATGCGCGATCCGGACAATGTATACCATAAAATGTCACTGGCCCAGCTGCAGAAGGAAGTGCCTCAGATATCTTGGAAAAGGTATTTTGAAGGAATCGGTGTAACTGATCCGGGAGAGGTAAATATAGCCCAACCGGATTTCTTTAAAGCTGCCGGTGAATTGCTCGATAAAGTTCCTGTGGAGACATGGAAGCTTTATTTTTACTGGACCGTACTGAACGAATCTGCCCCTTACGTAAGTGAACCATTTGAGCAAGCCCATTTCACCTTTTACGGAAAAACAATGTCGGGAAAAGAAGAGATGCAACCACGCTGGAAGCGGGTTCTGAATACAGCAAGTTCTGCACTTGGTGAAGCCATTGGCGAAGCGTATGTTAAGGAGTATTTTCCCCCTGAAGCGAAACAACGGATGCTCATACTGGTAGAAAATTTGCGGAAAGCCCTGGCAGAACGAATCCAAAATCTGACATGGATGAGCGATACTACAAAGCAGAAGGCCCTTGAAAAACTGGCTGCCATGAAAGTAAAAATAGGCTATCCGGATAAATGGCGTGATTATTCTGAATTGAAAGTTGGAGAAAGCAGTTATGTTGAGAATGTAATTGAAGCCGATCGATTCAATCGGGCCTATATGCTTTCAAAGGTCAATAAGCCTGTAGATCCCATGGAATGGCATATGACACCACAAACAGTTAATGCCTATTATAATCCGTCAAACAATGAGATTGTTTTTCCGGCCGGAATCCTTCAGCCGCCGTTCTTTTCGATGACAGCAGACGATGCAGTGAATTACGGAGCTATCGGAATGGTAATTGGGCATGAAATGACTCATGGATTTGATGACGAAGGACGCAAATTTGATAAAGATGGTAATTTGAGAGAATGGTGGACAGAGGAAGATTCTAAACGTTTCAATGAACGTGCCGAAATATTAGTCAAACAATATGATCAGTTTGTTGTGCTGGATTCAATCCACGCCAACGGAAAACTAACACTTGGCGAAAATATTGCCGATCTGGGAGGTCTCAATGTTGCCTACACGGCATTCAAAATGACGGAAGAAGGCAAAAGCAATACCAAAATTGACGGATTTACGCCAGATCAGCGCTTTTTCCTTGGCTACGCGCATGTCTGGGCCCAGAACATCAGAGATCAGGAAATACTTCGCCGCACCAAAGAAGATGTACACAGTCTTGGACGGTTCAGGGTGAATGGTCCTCTGCGCAATATGCCTGAATTTTATAAAGCTTTTGAAATTAAGCCAGGTGATCCGATGTTTCTACCGGAAGAAGAGCGGGCCGTTATCTGGTAATTTTCAACAAACAAAAAAAAGAGGCTGTCTAAAAAGACATTTATGTCTGAAATAGGCAGTCTCTTTT